>JBNKZR010000066.1:0-23172 GCA_050301735.1 Polyangiaceae bacterium
CGGCATAGGCGGCATCCAGCGCGCGGCCCGCCTCTGGCGCATTGGTCAGGAAGGCGCCGTAGGTCGCCTGGCGATAGCGCGGCACCCAGATCTCGCTCGCCCGGTTGAAGGCGCTGGCCATGCCGCGCACGATGTCGGTGGCCTGTTCTAACGTCGGCTCTTCGATGCCTACGGAAGTGAAGAACCTGGCGAGCGCGGGATCTTGACTTTGCATGCGCGTCCAGCCTTCTTGACCGGTGGTCGCCAACAGACGCAGCGTGCCACGCGCCATCGCCGACGAGAGCAGATCCCCGAACGAAGGAGCCATCGGGCTGCCACCGAGCACGCGCCCGATGGACGGAATGACGATGATCGAGGGCACGTCCGCCGAAGCAGCGGAATCGATCAGCTGCCGCATCCTGAGCTCGCTTTCACTGCGCAGTCGCGTGCCAGCGGTCAACGCGCCCACGTCGAGTTCGAGCAGCCGGACTTGAACCAAGCTCGTGGGCACGTCGCCCTGCGCGATCTTGGCGGCCAGCCCGCGCACGATGGCGCGCTTGCCGACCCCAGCCTCACCTATCAACAACGGGTGACACTTCTGCCGTCGCTCGAGGATCGTGAGCAGACGCCGGATCTCGTAGCCTCGCCCGACGACGGGGTCGAGCTTCGACTCGCGCGCCGCCTGTACCAGATCGCTGACCCACTCGGACCTCGCCACGCCCTTGGGCGAGCGTTTACTCGCCGTGCGCAGCGCTTCCATGTGGGGACGCAAGCCTCCGGGACCGACGCCCGCTGCGGAGAGTACGTCGAAGACGGCCCCTCGTATCTCCTGAGTGAGCGCGTTGAGCAAGTGCTCCGACTCCACTCCCGTGCCCGCCTTGCGAGCCTCTTTCTCCGCTCGCTTCAGCAACGCCAAGAGCGCATCCGACAAGAACGCGGCCTCGTCGGAAGTGCGAAGTCGGGACAAAGCCGCGCGGGCTTCGGCCAGCAAGTGTTCACTCGCCGCCCCCGCAGCGTCGAAGACTGCGGCCACCCCCGTCTCGCGCTCGAGACCTCGGACCAAGAGATGCAGTGGGTCGACCAACTCGTGGCGCAGCTCGTCCGCGAGCTGCTGCGCTGCTGCCACCCAGCCCTTGGCGGATGCAGAGTATTGGTCCAGTGTCAAAGTCCCCGTCTCGCCGGCCATGGCTGCCAGGCTAGTGGACAGAGCGAGATTCGCGAATGGTGTTTTTGATGAAGTGCCCCCCGCGGTGCGAGCCGGGCCCACACACGTCAAATGGCGAAGGCGACGCATGGTGAACCAATGCGTCGCCTTCCTATACATGCCGGAACACTCCGGCGGCTAGCAGCCGACTATTCGCCAGCGGGTGCGGCTGGCTTCTTCGGAGCCGCCTGAGCGCCCACGGCGGGCTTGGGCGTCTCTGCGGTCTTGCCGGCAGCTTCCTCGGCGCTTGGATCGATCTCCGCCTCGAGCTTCGCCAGCTCGGCCTCCAGGTTCTCGTCGTTGATCTCGCCCTCGGCAGCTTCCTCGAAGTCTTCCTTGGTCTGCAGCTCCTCGGCCAGGGCCGCTATCTCGGCCTCCTTCGCCTTGGCAGCCTTTTCCTTCGCGTCCTTCGCGTCCTTCGCGGCTTCCTCTGCGGAGACCTTCTCTTCTTCCTTGGGAGCTTCTTGCTTCTTGGCGCAGGAGGCCGTCAGTGCCAACGCCAGCATTGCGATACTGAACTTGTGCATCACTCTTGACCTTTCTCCTCGTTGGCGGGCTTCGAGTCGTCGCCAGCCTTGGGCTTGTCAGCCCCCTTGTCGTTCTTCTTGCCTGCCAAGCGATCTTGCTTCTTCGTCAGGCGCGCCATCGTCCGACTGTGTCGGGCGTTTTCCTTGGCCATCAAGCGATTGATCTTCTTGAGTAGCTCGGTCTTCTGGTCGCCGTCTTCGCGCTGATTCGCGAGGCTCTTCATGCGCGAGAGGTTTGCTGAACGACGCGCGTGCATCTGCACCTCTTGCTTGACCGTCTGGTCCTTGAGGTGCTCGCCGTAACGACGATGCAAGAGCTTGATGCGCGCCATCTTGCGTGCGCGACGGATCTTCTCGCGGTTGGCTGGGTTGCGCCGCGGACCGTTCTTCAAGCGCTCGGCCTGCTTCTCCAAGGCATCAGCAGCACGCTCTTTGCCCTCTTCGCGCAACTTGGTGGCGCGCTCCTTGAGCTTGTCGATGCGCTGCTGCAGCTTCTCGTCGCGCTTCTCGTCCTTGTCGCCAGGCTTGCCGGGCTTGTCGCCAGCCTTGCCAGGCTTGGCGCCAGGCGGGCCCTTGCCTGGGTGATCGTCAGCGTGGGGCCCTCTGGCCATACCTGGCGGCTTGGCACCCGGACCGCCCGGATGTTTGGGACCAGGCGCCTTGGCGCCGCCCGGAGCACCAGGACCCTTGGCTTTGGCTTCGCCCGGGCCTTTGGCTTTGTCCGCACCGGGACCGGGCGGTTTGGCAGCCTGACCGGGGGGGCCTGCTCCGGGAGCACCCGGTTGCGCCTGCGCATCGAGCGCACAAAGGCCGAACAGCGCGATGAATGTGACGATTCGCCGTGTCATGAAGTCCTCACTAGAATCGGTGGTTGGTGTTGACGCCTACCGTCAACGCGAAATGAACCTTAAAGGCAGCAGAAACAAATTGGAAGCAACATCACAAAAGCCACAGGTTCCCTGACTTTGAAGCACATGTCACCCCCTGGTGCACGCTCGGATTGTTTGCTCCGGGCGACCAAAAAGCGAGAGCAAAACGCACCAGTGGTTGGATTTTCACGGAATGGGCGGAGCGGATCGTGCGTTTGCTCGACGCACGGAAGTGGCCCGCGTGAGAATGCGCGGGCTACCCTCGATCGATGCTGCTTTCGGAGTTTCCATCCTCCTGGTTGCTCGGCGCCGCGATAGCGCTGGGCTTGCTCTTCGGCAGCTTCTTGAACGTAGTCATCTACCGCCTGCCACGCGAGCAGAACCTCGCCTTCCCGCCGTCGACGTGCCCGGCATGCGGCGCGCGCATCAAGCCCTACGACAACATCCCGGTCCTCAGCTGGTTGCTCTTGCTCGGCAAGGCCCGCTGCTGCAAGGCGCGCATCTCGGTCAGGTACCCCATCGTCGAAGCACTGGGAGGGGTGATCGGATGGGGCGTGATGCAGGGCCTCGTGCTTCCGTTGCCCGGATTCACACCACTGTACGTCGCGGCGCTCACGTTCCTGTCGTACTTCGCGCTCGCCCTGGGCCTGTTGGCAGCGATGTTCATCGACCTCGAACACATGATCCTGCCCGACGAGATCACCCTCGGTGGCACTGCTTTGGGCTTGTTGAGCGTGCCCTTGCGCCAGCTGGATTGGAGCGACGCGCTGCTCGGCGGCGGCGTGGGCTTCGTCATCGTCTGGCTCCCCTTCGACGTTCTCTACCGTGCTCTACGCGGACAGGCCGGCATGGGTCTTGGTGACGCCAAGCTCTTGATGCTGGCAGGGGTCTGGTTTGGTTGGGTGGGTGCCGTGTTTGCGCTGTTGGCTGGCGCCATTCAGGGCACCATCGTGGCGATCGCGGTGTTCGCAGCCCAGGGGCGCATCGACGAGCCGGAAGCGGTAGTGAAAGAGCGCGAAGACCTGCACCGCGAGTTGTCAACTCTCAGCGACGAGGAGCGAGAACAGGCACTCGCGGAGATCGGCGACGACATCCTGACGAGCGGCCCTGGTGAAGGTTTGGCGCAAGCGCGCCTCGCGTTCGGCCCGTTCTTGATCTTGTCGATGTTCGAGTTCATGTTCCTCGGCGGTTGGCTCGAGGAACGTTTCTACGAATGGTTCTGGCAAGTGTGAGGTGGACGGTGGCTGTCCTCGGGATGAGCATCTCGAGCTTGGGGTGCAGCTCGAGCCTGAAGGTCATCCCGACGGGGCCCCATCCGTTGAGCGGGGGTGCGCTTCCGGTCGCCGTCGACTCGGAGCCGCCCGCAGCGCAGATCGAAGAAATCCCGCCCCGACCGAGCCGCGACTGCGCCTGGGCCGACGGACAGTGGAGTTGGCTCGACAATCGCTGGAAGTGGCAACCCGGTCAGTGGGTGCGGGTACCCGAGGGCTGCTACTACGCGCACGCGCTGATGGTGTGGGTCCCCACCGTCAACGGCCCCGGCGCGCTCTTCTATACGCACGGTCAGTGGTACCGGCAGGGTGGCGCCGGCGTGTGTGAGGAGCCAGCGGGCTGCTGAAACCGGGGGGACCCCACCGGGTCGGAATTGCTTCGACTTTTCGCGCGCTGAGCCGCCTTGCAGTGCTGCTGAGCAGCATCGCCACGGTCGGCCGTTTCGAGGGACAGGCAAAGCCGGCGCTTTAACGCGACTGGCTATTGTCCCGAGTGCCGGCGTTGGTCTAGCCAGCCCTAATGAGTTCGCACATCTATCGTGAGTACGATATTCGCGGCGTCGCAGACCGTGATCTCACCGATGACGTAGTCGAGGCCATCGGCTGTGGCCTGGCGCAGATGATCCCGCCGGGCGAACCCGGCAATGCGCCCAAGATCGTGGTCGGTAAAGACTGTCGTCTCTCAGGCCCGCGCATCTTCGACGCGTTGACCCGAGGTCTCCGCAAGGGCGGAGCCGACGTCGTCGACATCGGCGTGGGGCCGACGCCGATGATGTACTTCAGCGTGCACCACTTGCAGGCGGACGGCGGCGTCATGATCACCGGCAGCCACAATCCCAAAGACGAGAATGGCCTGAAGATCATGATCGGTAAGGCCAGCTTCTACGGCGCGCAGATCCAGGAACTGGCCCGTCGCATCGACGCAGGCGAGTTCGACGCCGCCGACGGGAAAGGCACCCTCGCGACCAAGGACACGAAAGACGACTACCTCGCGGCGGTGACGGGCGGGTTCGACATCGCCGATCCAAGCGTGCCCTTCGTCATCGACGCGGGCAATGGGTCAGCAGGTCCGCTCGGGCTGGCGGCGTTGCACAAGGTCGGGCTATCGCCGACGGCGCTCTACTGCGACATGGACGGCACCTTCCCCAATCATCACCCGGACCCGGCGGATGCCCACTCGCTGCAAACGCTGATCGCGACGGTCAAGGAAAAGAACGCACTGGTCGGGCTCGCGTGGGATGGCGACGGCGATCGTTTGGGTGTCGTCGACCGTTCAGGCGAGATCGTGTGGGGTGACCGTCTGTTAGCCCTCTTCGCGCGCTACGCATTGCCCCAAAACCCCGGTGGCAAGGTCATCGGCGACGTCAAGTGCTCGCAGAGTCTCTTCGACGACGTCGAGAAGCACGGCGGCTCTCCCATCATGGGTCGCACCGGGCACTCGTTGATCAAAGCGCTGATGAAGAAAGAGGGCGCCATTCTCGCTGGTGAGATGAGCGGGCACTTCTTCTTCGCCGATCGCTACTTCGGCTTCGACGATGCCATCTATGCAGCGCTCCGCATCATCGAGATCGTTGCCAAGGAGGGCAAGTCGGTGGTCGAGCTCTTGGCAGACATGCCAGAGCCTCATTCGACCCCCGAACTGCGCGTCGACTGTGCGGACGACGTCAAGTTCGCGGTCGTCGACGGCGTCAAGCAGCGCCTCTCCGCCAAGTACGACAACGTCGTGGACATCGACGGCGTGCGCGTCAATCATGCCGACGGCAGCTGGGGCCTGGTGCGCGCATCGAACACGAGCCCGAAGCTCGTGCTGCGCTTCGAGGCTCCGACGGCTGAGCGCCTGCAAGAGGTGAAGGCCGAGACGGAAGCCGTCATTGCGGACGTGGTCGCCACGGTCGGCAGTGGTAGCTAGCTCCCCCTCAGATGAGCGAAACGGACCCAGCGTGGACGGTCTCGAAGGTCCTGTCGTGGGCGGCAGACGACTTCAAGAGCCGTAGCTTCGACTCACCGCGGCTGGACGCCGAGCTGCTCCTGTGTCGGGTGCTGGGTTACGACCGCGTGCGCCTGATCGTGGACGCCGCTCGCCCGCTGACTCCAGAAGAGCTAGCAGGCTTCCGTGAACTGATTCAACGACGCCGACGCGACGAGCCGATTGCCTACATCCTGGGCCAGCGGGAATTCTATGGCCTGACCTTTCGGGTCGATTCGCGGGTGCTCGTCCCCAGGCCGGATACGGAAATCCTGGTCGAGGCCGCTCTGCGACGCACGCAGACTGCCGACCAATTCGGTGTCGCGTTGGACCTGTGCACGGGCTCCGGCTGTGTGGCAATCGCGTTCGCCTCGTCGCGCCCCACGTGGCAGGTGTGGGCCACGGATCTATCGACGGATGCGCTGGAGGTTGCCAGGGACAACGCACTGCGGCTGGGTACGGCCCGTGTCTGTTTCCGGCACGGGGATCTCTATGGCGCGCTCGATCCGCAGCTGCGATTCGACCTGATCACCGCCAACCCTCCCTACATCCCCAGCAGGGACATCCCGCACCTGGACACCAACGTCCGGGACTTCGAACCACGTCTGGCGCTCGATGGGGGAGCCGCCGGACTCGACACCGTGGCGCGCGTGGTGACCGGCGCGAGCGAACGCTTGAACCCCGGGGGCGTCCTGGCGCTGGAGATCGGCTTCGACCAAGCAGCGCGAACGAGCGAGCTATTCGTTCGGGCTGGTCTGGAGCACGTGGTGGTAGATCGGGACTACGGCAACCGCGACCGCGTCGTCAGTGGCGTGATGCCTCGCTAGCTCCGCGCTCTGCGCGTCGTATTCGGCGCGCGGCGCTGCTCAGAAAACGCTGGGCTCCTTCTCGTCGCCGTCTTCACCTTCGTCGCCACAAAGCACGCTCGGCTCCTTCTCGTCGCCGTCGTCGCCTTCGTCGCCACAAAGCACGCTCGGCTCTTTCTGGCCCTCGTCTGGCGTGTCGCCTTCGCCGCAAGCCATGGCCCCCGTGGAGAGCGCCAGAGCAGCCAGTGATGTCATGGTCACAACCGTCGTCTTGAGCAGCATGATCGGGATCTTGGACCTCGGGGGGTAGGCGTCAAGCTAGAATGCTCGGCAGCGGCGCGCTCGGCCTCCAAGTGCTGCGGAAGTGCTGTGGATTTCCTCGCCGAGCGGTTCTCCCGTGGGGCGTGTCGCACAGCTCGAGGAGGGCCGTGCGAAGAGGTCCCGCGGGCTTCAATCCGGTTGAGTCGAATAGAGATTCAAGCGCATCCCGACGGTCACGGCGTGGACCGTCATCGACTGACTGAACTCGCGGGTGTACTGCAGCGCTGGACCAGAAGAGAACTTCCAGAACGTCCACGGCTCATAGAAGGCGCCAAACCCCAGCATGCTGGTGAACCCCGCGTCGGCTAGGACTTCGCCCTCTTTCTCGATCACGTTCCCCCCGCCCCCGAACTCTCCGAACACCCCGACATCGCGGTACGCGCCGCCCAACGCAAACAACGGAAAACCCTCGACGCGAAAAACGAAGGCGCCCCCCGCCAGCTGCTGGTCGAAATCTCTCCGCGAGCTCATTCCAATCGCGAAGGTGAGCCAGTCCCGCAGGGCTCCGCCGAGCCAAAGCGAGCTGCCTGTTCCGAACCCCGAAAGGGTCTGCCGGTATGCCGGGTCGTCGATCTGTGACAGCTTGTTGGGGTAACCGACCGCATCGAGATACGCCGCCCCGTAGGAGACGCCAACAGTGAAGCCACTTCGACGCTCGGGACTCGGAGCCTCATAGTCCCCGTATTCGCCTTCGGCCGTTTGAGCGTGGACTGAAACCGCCCAGCCACCGATGACGAGCGCTGTTCCCACTGCCGCTCCGCCCTTGAACATGTCCCGGTTCTGGTCTGGCGCGCCCGGCAGGTCAAGCCCCAGCTGCCCCAGTGGTCCCCGTCCTGGCTCGAGTCGCAAAAAATTGGGCCGTCCCACTTTGGGTGTGCAACCCATGGCTCATGCTCAGCAAGCACCAGCGATCCCGCGCATCGTCGGGGCTCTGCGCCCTGGCGCTGGTCCTGAGCGTCAATGCGTGCGGAAAGACAGGGGACGGAGTGGCCTTGAGCCGCAGCGAGGCGTTGGAGGTGCCGGACGTTCCGGTGCCAGCGTCGGACGGCCCTCGCTTGGGAGCCGTGGCACATACGACCCCGGTGCGTGAAGCACCGAATCGTGACGCCAAGATCCTCGGCTACCTGCACGCGGGCGCTACGGTACCCCGAGCCGAAAAACCCTACAGCACCGAGGGCTGCGACAGCGGTTGGTACCCGATCCGACCCAAGGGCTTTGTCTGTCTGGACGAAGGAGCGACCCTGGACCTGAGGCATCCCACACTCGCCGCCATGGCGATCCAACCGGATCTGGACGCGCCGATGCCCTACACCTACGCGCGCACCAAGGTCGACGTCGACATCTTCGAAGTGGATGACGGCCGTCCGCGCGGTGTCCGCGCGACGTCGGAAATTGAGAGCCGAAGTGGCGTCGCCGTCGTGGGCTCTTGGGAGGCCCAGGACGAGAGTGGCAAGCTCAAGCGATTGGCAATGCTCACGGATGGTCGCTTCGTCGATGCGAGCAAGCTGGAGCGGGCGAAGAGCAGCGAGTTCGCTGGGGTCGCCCTCGGGGGCAACGTGAAGCTGCCGATCGCATTCATCGTCAAACGCGGCATCTCGGCCTGGGACATCTCCGGACCAACTCTGGAGCGGAAGCGACGGCTGGAATACCACGAGACACTGCTCCTGACGGGTCGGTTCCGAACGAGCCACGACGAGAAGTTCTGGGAGACGTCGGAGGGCGACTGGGTACGGCACCGCGACGCCACGATCGTGCGCGAGCGCAGTCAGTTTCCCGCCTTCGTCAACGACACGCGACATTGGCTCGATGTCTCCGTCATCGCCGGCACGGCGGTCGCCTACGAGGGCAAGTCCGCCGTGTACGCGACGTTGGCCAGCGTCGGCAAGGACCGCCTCGGCGAGGACATACCCGACGCTCGGGTCACCGAGCGCGGCGAGTTTGCTGTGGTGAGCAAACACATTACCGCCCTGAACGCAAAAACGACCGGCTTTGCCAATCGGGTCGAAATGCACGACGTCCCTTGGGTCTTGGAGCTTTCTTCCGGCCAACTCGTGCACGCATCTTTCTGGCACAACCGCTTCGGGATCGAACACGGTCCTGGGAACTTGCAGCTATCGCCGGCCGACGCTCGCTGGCTCTGGACGTGGGCAACGCCACAGGTCCCTGACGGCTGGCACGCCGTGCTCAACCTGCCAAACGACGACACGTCGACCATCATCAACATCCGCAAGTGAGCCGTCACGCAGGCGCTCGACCCGATGCAGCCGCTTGCCGAGTCGGCGGAGCACGCTCCGAGAATCTGTCACGCGACGACGGCGCTCTCGGGCGCCGAGACATCATTCGGCGAGGTGGGGGCACTGTGCACGAGGCTGTGGTGCATGTCGCCAAGCAAGTTCACCTGAGAGCAGGCACGGGCTCGCCCGAGACGCGACCAGAGCACCAATGGTAGGCGGCCCACTCGCTCAGAGTTGCGCGTCCAACCAAGCAGCCGCCTCGTCGACGCTGCGCTTGTCGGCGTCGCGGTCCACCATCCAATTCGCTTGCCGCATCTCGTCCACCGAGATGGCGCCAAGCAGCGGACCGAGTCCGGAGCTGAGCGCCACATTCGACGCCAACTCCGGGTTCACCAGAAGCACCGCATCGTAGGGTGGCAGGGCATCTTTCGGGTCTTCGAGGACCACCAGGTCGTAGGCAGCAATTCGGCCGTCGCTCGAGAAGGCCGAAATGGCCTCGACGGCGCCGTCGCGAACGGCCGCGTACATGAACGTCGAATCGTAGCTGATGGTGTCTTCGAAGTTGAGGCCGTAGGCGTCGCGAAGGCTGCGCCACTCGGGACGCTGGAAGAACTCGTAGTCCCCACCGAGCCGCATCGTGCCAGCAACCGGCGCCAGCGCCGCGATGGACGGCGCGGCCAACGCCTTCGCCGTCGCGGAGGGCACGGCCAAGGCGTAGGCGTTTTCGAAACCGAGGTTGCCCAACTGCCGGACTCCATGAGTCGAAGCCAGCCAGGCCGCAGTCAGGGCTTCGACCTTCCACGCGGGCAACGACTCGGTGCGCTTCATGTAGTTGGCGTAGATGGTCCCGGTGTAGTCGACGTAGACGTCTATCTGACCGTTCTTCAGGGCGTCGAATGCCACCGTCGAGCCGAGACTCTCACGACGCTCGGTGCCAAACCCCGCAGCGCGCAGGCGACGCTCGATCACTCGTGCCAGGATGTACTGCTCTGTGAACGTCTTGGCACCGATGCGAAGTGCTCTGTCGAGCGCTGGCACAGCGGTCTTTGACGCCGCGTCAATGCCGTCGTGTTGGGCGGTTTCGCCCGGCGGCGGCGCTGGCACGTCGCTGCCCCGCTCCCACAAGGCCCCGGACCCGCCTCCAAGCAACAACACGCTCAAGCCGAGTGCCGCCGCGACGACCACCGAGCGACGGCGCTGCTCCAGACCCTTCTGTACCGTCGCCAACAGCCCATCGATGGCCAGCGCGAGCGCGGCGGCTGCGATGCACCCCACCAAGACGGCAGTCCAGTTCCTGGTCTGTAGGCCCGCGAAGATGTAGTTGCCGAGACTGGGTTGCCCCACGGGCGTGCTCAGCGTCGCCATGCCTACGACCCACACGGCCGCCGTGCGAATGCCAGCTACGATCAACGGCAACGCCAAAGGCAACTCGACTTTGCGCAGGATCTGACCCTCAGTCATGCCCACGCCTCGCGCCGCTTCCAAGACCGCAGGCTCGAGGGTGGTCAGACCGGTCACGGTGTTTCTCAGCACCGGCAGCATACTGTAAAGCACCAATGCGCACAGCGTCGGCCAAAAACCGAAAGCCCCCAACAACGGCACCATCAACGCCAGCAGTGCCAAACCAGGGATGGTCTGCACCACACCGGCACTCGCGAGCACGAACCAACTCCACGACCGGGACCGCGCCGCCGCGACCCCCAGAGGCAAGCTCAGCAGCACACCGATCAGCAGTGCTGACGTCGCCACCACGACATGAGCCCCCAAGTACTTGGGCAAGAGTACCAGCTGACGACTCAGTTCGTCACCCATCGGTCGTCGCCTTGGTGCGCAACTCGGAGAGCCGCCGCAACTGCCGCTCTGGCATGGCCAGCAACTCTTCGACCATCTTGGCGGCGGGCTGCTGAAGCAACCGTTCTGGGGGACCCTGCTGCACGATCGTTCCCGCGTCCATGACGATGATGCGATCAGCGAGCAACAGCGCCTCCGTCATGTCGTGGGTTACCATCAAGGTCGTCAGGCCCAGCTGACGATGGAGCGCATCGTATTGAACCTGAATCGCATCGCGCGTCACCGGATCGAGAGCGCCAAAGGGCTCATCCATCAACATGATGCGGGGACGCGCGGCGAGCGCCCGGGCGAGGCCCACGCGCTGTTGTTGTCCTCCGGAGAGTGTGGACGGCAACCTGTCCAAGAGCTCTCGGTCGTCGAGGCCGACGAGTACGCTCAGCTCGGCGACGCGCTCGGAGATCTTGTCCTCCTCCCACCCCGCCAGCTTCAGCACGATCCCGATGTTTTCTCGGACGGAGAGGTGAGGAAAGAGGCCAAAGCGCTGAAACACGTAGCCGATGGAACGCCGAAGCTCGATGGCATCGCGCTCCTGAACCGATTGCCCCGCAACCCTCACGACGCCGCCGTCGGGCTCGAGCAGACGATTGACGAGCTTGAGCGTCGTCGTCTTGCCACACCCCGACGGGCCCAAAAGGGCCACGAACTCCCCCTCCCGGACGTCGAAAGTGACCCCGGCGAGCACGGGCTGCTCACCATAACTCTTGGTGACCGCATCGAACTCGATCATCGCCAGCAGCGAGCCCCCATCGCCAGGTCGTTTGCTAGAGTCGGGCCTCGCCACTGCATGGCCCCATGATGCAGAAGCCGCGCCGCGCAGTCACCCACTTTTGGGTTGCGCAACGCGCGCCTTGCCGGTACCCGGAGGGCATGGGACGAGGGTGGCGCACGAGATTGGATGTCATCCTCCCAGAGCGCGTGACGCTCATCAGTGGCGATCGCTTGCCCGTGCGTGTCGTCGGCTACGTCTTGGGCTTCGTCCGCTGCGCCGGCGAGCGGCGCTTCGTTTGGGGCAAAGTCGACGAAACGTTTTGGGTTCGTGCTCAGAAGCAGTTGAACCTTCGAGTGCGCGCCTCTGGCCTCGGTGGTCAGGCGGAACTCGCCGTGCAGCTCCGCGCCAAACACCAGCTCGCCAGGCTGCGTGGGGTCGTGCCCAGGCCAGTGCTGCCCCGCCGCCGGATACCGAGTCCGACCGTCCGTGGGCCCAAGTTCAACACGCATGTGCCCCGAGTAAACATCAGCGTGCCGCGCCCCCGCATCGAAGGCTTGCCATGAGTCAGACCAGCCAAACCCAACCCCAACCTGCCCCCAAAGCTACGAATTCCGCGGTTCAGAGCGCCGCCGCTCCGACTCCGAGCTTGTGGACGCGCTTGCTCTGGTTTTGCGCTGGTGCCGACACGCGACTGCTGCGTCGATGTCCCGGCTCTGACTGGATCAAGTTTCAGGGCATCGGCGGAGTCGTGTTGGCAACCACGGTCTTGGCCTTCGCCTCTGGCTCGTACGCGTTCTACACGGTATTCAGCCCCAAAGATACGACGGCGCTGAGCAGCCGAATCGATCCGGGCACGATCCCGATAGCCGCCGCTGCTGGTTTGATCTGGGCGTTGGTCATCTTCAACATCGACCGCTTCATCGTCTCCAGCACTGGAAAAGGGGATGGCACCGACCAGATCACGCTGCGTGAGCTGTTGCAGTCCCTGCCGCGCCTGCTCATGGCGGCCATCATCGGAGTGTGTATCTCCGCACCGCTGGAGATCCGCATCTTGCAGCCGGAGATCGACGCGCAACTCGAATTGGAGCAGAACGAGTACCTCCAGAAGCTGAATCGCAACGCCGAGCAGCGCATTCAGAATCGCAAAGACGAGCTGGGGGTCAAGATATCCAAAGCCCAAGAACATCTCGAAAAGCGTTCGGCGTACTTCGAAAAGCGCCGCCTGGAGATCAAGGAACAACGGCGATTGCTCGAACTCGAAGCCGAGGGACGCACGGCCAACGCCATCCCGGGTCGTGGTCCCGCGTGGCGAGACAAGAAAGAGACGCTCGACAAGATGGAGGGCGAGCTTGCGGAAGCGCTCGCTGCGGACACCGAAACCAACGCCCCACTCAAAGCGGACATCGGCCTGTGGAAGCAGGAGTTGGAAGACTTGGCAAACGAGCTGAAGCGAGCTCAGGAGAGCAATGCGCGACAAGCTCGCCATCTCGACGGCCTGATGAAGCGCATTCACATCTCCCACGAGATCGGCGGCGTGGTGCCGTGGGCGATCTTGCTGATGCTGCTGGCCATCGAGACGGGGCCCATCTTCTTCAAGATGATGCTCACCAAGAGCGCCTACGACTACATGAAAGAAAATGAGCTACGCCTCGCGACAGCGAAGCTCGGCGTGGAGGTCGAGGCTCAAATCTACGTCACGGAAACCAATCAGGTGGTCAAGGTCGACGTCTATCACCAAGTCGAAGCCAGCTTGCGCGAGGAGCGCCGCCGCCTGTCCTCGGAAGAAGAACTCGCCAAGTCCGTGCACAGGCGGTTCTTGGAAGAGAAGAAGAAGGACATCGAACAGGGCGATGGCTACGAGAAGTACGTCGACCCCGCGTGAAGGTAGATGTCGCGAATGCTTCCCTCTCTGATTGGCTTCGACGCCGAGATCATCGAGCGCATGGAGCAGAAGCAGGCCCGACGCTTGCGCAACCTGCTGCGCTGGTACCTCGCGCCCTGCGTTTGCATGGGTGCGTCAGGCGGGCTGTTCCTGTGGTTGGTCGAGGGCTCGGTGGTGGGCGCTCTGTTGCTTGCAGGGGCGATTGGCTTGATGGTGCTCAACTTGTTGCGCTTGCTCGTCGCGGGCGGCGGAGCCGCGCCGCACTGGTCGGAAGCCAGGGCTGCACGCTGGGCGCCAACCCTGCCCCCACTGTTGATCTTAGGGGGACTGGCGGCGTGCTTCGCCCAACCGGTACAGCTCGCGGCCTTTTCCTCACTGGTCGACCGGGACGTGGAGCAACACAGAGCGCAGCTGCTTTCGGAGCATGCTGACGTGCAGGCGCTGACCACTGCCGAGAGTTACCGTCAACGGCTCGACGACTGCTACTTCGCAACCTACAGACTGTCGATACTCTGGCATGATCCCGACAGACCGCTGCTGTTCACGTTCTTGTTCTGCGGCGTCGCACTCCTGCCGCTGCTGCTCGGGCATACGACTCACCTCGGAGTGCTACGAGCCTACGAACTGCTGCGCTGGCAAGATTCGCGTCACGACGTACTGACGCAGGAGCACGAACACCAACTCGCAGTCCACGCTGCGCTCGGTCACTACCGCTTGTTTGCCCCAGGGCCACTACCGAAAATCGCCCAGGCTCCCCACTCGACGGCGGGCGAGGAAACATCATGAGCGATTGGTTTCGCGGAACGATCGAAGGCGCCTACGTCGGCACTCCGGCTCGAGTGCAGGCCACCGGCAAGCTCGAAGTGGCACCCTTCGACATCACCTTGTACCGGGCGTCCATCAGCTCCATCGAGCGCATTCCGCCACCGGAAGACGAGGCTGAAGTCGACGCCCAAGACCCCACGGTGGGCGCCGCTGGTGTCCCAACTCCGACCGCACCTCCCGAAGCTAGCGGCAGCGACGACGGCTCTCCCGAGCAGGAGAAGAAAGCCCTCGCGCTGAGACAACCCGAGCTCCACGATGTCGTCTTTTTGGGGGTCGGCAGCGACGACGCCCGCGACCACCACACCGCCTACGACTTGAGAATCACCGACGTACGGCTGCTCGACTCCACCGAATCGGACGGGCGACTCTACGGGCGTCTCGTCGGTCGCGTCGTCGGGTCCCTCGTCCCGAGTACGGCAATGACCCGTGAGGCCGAACTGCACCGGCAACGCCGAGCCAAGCGCAACGCGAACATCGGCGCTTGGGTAGAATCGCTGCGTTGGGTGATGATCGGGTTGGCGGCGTGGCTAGCGTTCGGCCTGTGCGGAGGCACGGCGGGCACGCTCTGGTTGGCGGTCGTGCTCCCCTCGGCGTTGCTGCGACTGTTACTCAGCGGCGTCTTCTCCCCGACCCATGGCGCGCGCGTCTTCGGCTGGGCACTCGTTCTTGCCAGCGCGACCTTGGGAGGCCTGCTGTACTACCGGGTCACGACTTTGGAATGTGCGTCTGCGCTGTGGTGGCTTTCGGGCATGGTGCTGGCAGTGGTCGTCAGCGCCGTTCTGCCGTCGCGCTATCCGTTCCTGTGGACGAAGCTGGTTCTGGCGACTTCCACTTTGTGTCTGTGTGCCTTCGGTGGTGGTGCCTGCGAAAAAGAGGAGGTGCTACCGAGTGTCATCAGCCAAGGGCCACGCACGGATCCCGACGGACGCTGGCCAAGGGATCCGGGGGGATTCGACGACGTACGACCTCACCAGAGCCGGGAGTTCGCTGCTCCGATTTCCCTGCAGGCAGCGCTCGCTCTGCCCAATTGGCCGACGACGTCTCCTCCGGTGGTCACGCTGCCGTTGACGCAGCTGCTTCCGCCTGATGATGCAGCGCAGAAGGAAAAGCTGTCCCAATTGCAGGAGCTGCTCACGCGCTACGCGGATCGCACCATCGTCCTCGAGGTGCATGGGGATTCCGACGACGCTTCGAAGGCGATGTCGCTGTTGGAACGCTGGATGAGCGAGCAATTCGCTACTGGCTTCCGCATCGAGCTGCGCGCAGCGGGAGTCCGCTTCCCCCTCGTTCCTGCGGATAGCCCTGGCGAGCTGAGCAAGCTCAACGAGCGTCTCGAGGTCTGGCTCCAACCAGAGTGAGGCTCAGCCGAGCCGGGGCCCCGTTAACCTGACGCTTGGCGCGGGTGCTCGGTGCACCGATTCGGTCCAATGGGATTGCTTAGTCAGTATTGAGTAACCCCGTTTTGACGCGTGCTGGGACCTTCTACTGCAGCCAGCGCGACGCGCTCGCACGGTCGGCGAAACAGTCTGCAAATCCAGCCTTCGAGAGCCGATCCCGCGCCGGAGTCGCGCCTTTACTATCTTCCACATTACTGCCAACATGGGACGGACGATGCCGACGGCAAAGCCCTCTACGCAGCACGCGCCGCGGGCGGAACGTCCTTTCGTATTCGGAGGCCCAGGCGAGCCGCTCGTTCCTCCACCTGCCGTACTCGTCGTCGAAGACGAGGCCATGGTGGCCCAGGACATCGCGCGACATCTGAACTCTCTCGGATGCGTGATCATCGGCAACGTGTCCACCGGTGAGGACGCGCTCGAAGTGACCCGAGCAATCCGTCCTGAACTCGTCGTGATGGACATCCAACTCAGGGGAAAGCTCGATGGCGTCGCCACGGCGGCACGACTGAGGGAGCAACACAATTGCGCACTGTTGTTCCTGACTGGGCGAGACGACGCGGACACGTTCGCACGCGCGGAAGTCTTGGAACCGAGCGCCTACGTTCTCAAGCCCTACAACGGCTCCTCGCTGCGAGCCGCCGTTCACCTGGCTCTGTTCAAGCATCGAGCGCACCAGGAACGCGAGACGATCCGTCGGGCCCAGCTGAAAACGGAAGCGCGACTCCACGCCATCTTGGACAACACCCACGATGGGGTCGTGTGCGTTGACGCCGATGCCAAGATCGCGACCTTCAACAAGGGTGCCGAGCGGCAGTTTGGCTACGAGGCGGCGGAAGTCGTCGGGCAATGTCTGAGCATGTTGCTTTCGCGAAGCGAGCGCCCACCGGAGCAGCGCGCCAGAGACTTGGTGGCCCTCAGTGACGGGCGCGAGACGCCACTCCTTCGGCGCGAGATCGGTAGGAAGAAGAGCGGCGAAACGTTCATCATGGAGGTCAGCCTGTCTCATCTCGGTTCAGGCTTGGGAGATACTGTGGTCACCTGCATCCGAGACGTCACACAGCGCGAAATGCTCGAGCGCGAGCTGCGCCTCGCTGACCGCCTTCAGGCCGTCGGGCGCGTCGCTGCCAGCGTCACCCACGATTTCAACAACCTGCTGACCGCGTTGGAGAGTTGCTCCTATCTCCTCGGAAAACACACGGATGACGCCGGAACCGCACATCTGAACAATCTGATCGGCACCATCGATCGGGGGCGCGCCCTGACCCGGCAACTATTACGCTTCAGCCGCGCCGAATCCGACCTCGGCAACCCGGTCGTAGTTTGCCTCGACGATGCGGTTCATGGGGCGGAGAGTCTCCTAAAACGCCTGCTCCGCAAGAACATCTCGTTTGCCGTCGACTTGGGCGCTCCTGGCGCCCACGTCAACGTCGATGCTCACTTGGTCGAACACGTCATCATGAACCTGGTGATCAACGCCCGAGACGCCATGCCCGGTGGCGGCAGCGTCATGGTCGAGACCAGCGTTGTTGCACTGGAAAAACCGCTGCCGGCAAACGACGGTTGTCCGTTGGCCCCAGGCGACTACGCAGTCATTGCCGTCGCCGACACAGGGTCGGGGATCGAGGAAGAACACGAGACCACGATCTTCGATCCGTTTTTCACGACCAAGTCACCAGGGCTCGGTACCGGTCTGGGCTTGTGGTCAGCTCGTGGAATGGTCCGCAGATGTGGCGGCGACATTCATTTTGAGACCAGTCCCGGGCGCGGCAGCGTCTTCTCTGTGCTAATCCCGCTACATGGATCGGAGGTAGGCGGTACCGATGAGTCGTAAATCGACAGTGGAACACCGCGGCAATGTGTTATTTGCCGATGACGACGAAAGCGTGTTGGCGCCCACGAGCGAGGCGCTTGAGTCCGTCGGGTTTACGGTCACGGGGGTCTGCACTTCCGACGAGGCTCGCGACATCCTCGCCCACCGGACGCCAGATGTGATCCTCCTCGACATCAATATGCCGGGCAACGAGCAGCTGCAGTTCGTGCAAGCGCTGTCCAAGAGTACCTTGGCGACCCCCGTCGTGTTGATGACGGGCTACCCCTCGTTCGAGAGCGCCATTGGCGCCCTCAGGTTGGGCGTCGTGGACTACATCACGAAGCCCCCGAAGATCGACGAGTTGTCGAAGCGACTGACACGCGCGATCACCAAAGGGCGCAATCTCCAGCTGCTGGAAAGCGCCGAAAAGAAGCTGACCGAACTCAACAGTTGGATGGAGGGGTTGAGGGCGACCCTACAAACCGCGGGGTCCAACGTCGATGTCGACGGCGTGACCGAACCGAGCGCCGATAGTCAGGGATGGTACGGACGACTACCGCGTACCGAACTCGACCAGTTGTCCAAACGCGAGTGTGACGTATTGCGCGAAATGGCCAGAGGACAACAAGCCCAGGAAATCGCGAGCAGCCTCGGGTTGTCCGTCAGCACGGTGCGCTGCCACATCCGCTCGTTGTTCGTCAAACTCAAGGTTAACTCGCAGCTCGCGCTGATGGCGAAGCTGGTCGGAGCGCCCCAGTCGAAACGCAACTGATGGTCGCGGGCAGCACCGACGCGCATGGGGAGACCCAAGACCTCGGTCGCCGTTCGTTGCACTCAGAATTCGACGGTAAAACGACAGCGGTAGACCAGGGACGTCTCCACGGCCTTGCCGGCAGCGTCGAGTCCGGGAGCCCATCGGCTCTCGCGCAACATTCGACGGCAGGCTTCCCCGAATCCACTGTTGCTCTCGGAGAGCAACGTCGCGCTTCGAACACCACCTGTCGCTGAAAGCTGTAGGCGCACCATCGCCTGCCCCTCGACGCCTCGTCGTCTGAGCTCCGCCGGGTAGTAGCGCAGCAAAGCAGCATTCAGATTGGGCGGCGTGGGGCGCCGGGAAAGATCGGATAGGGCAACGACGCGCGGTGCAAGCTCCTGCGGGACGTGTCTCGGTGCCGACGCCGGCGGAGCAGGGCGCGACGGCCCTGTCCGGTGCCCGCCACCGCGGCCTCCAACACCCGCGATCGCCAGCCCGCCCGGACCGGCGTTGGACAGTCGGAGCCCCGCGAGGCGCAGCGGGACGCCGGGAGGCTCCACGTCGCCAGCGACAGCTTCGGCCATCTGCGCCGCACCCGAGGCAGGCGG
Organism: Polyangiaceae bacterium; assembly: GCA_050301735.1. Taxonomy (GTDB): domain Bacteria; phylum Myxococcota_A; class Polyangia; order Polyangiales; family Polyangiaceae; genus SZUA-265. The sequence continues at coordinate 19,014 of JBNKZR010000066.1, forward strand.
AAGGGGCCTGGCAAGTTCCTGCTCGACCCTCGGCGGAACGACGGGGGGAGCTTCAGGCAGCGGCTCCGGCGCGGGCTCTGGCGCAGGGGGCTGTGCCTTCGTTTCGGGTCGCAACTCGACCAAGCTCGTGATGATCGGTCGAGGTAAACGCGGCGTGGGCTGGTGCTGTGCAAGACCCCCGAACAACGCGGCGTGAGCGGCTACGCTCCCCGCAAAACAGAGCGCTCTCAGGCTGATGCTCAGCATGGCGGCGCTCAGGGGACGGGGGTGACCGCGATCGCGACTTGCGTCAGCCCTTGCTCACGCAAGACGTCCATCACATGCACCACGTGCTTGTGGGCAACCGCTCCATCGGCAGCGACCAAGGCGTGCTGGTCGGCATCGCGAGCGACACGCTCAGCCGCGAGCCGTTGCAGCGCGGCGTCGCTCAAGGTGTTTCCGTCGAGCCACACGACGCCGGCAACATCGATCTGCAAGACCAGCGGCTCCGTGGCAGCTGCGCCAGTACTTCCCTGAGGCAGCTGAACCTCCAGTGCCTGGGCAACGACGGTACTGGCGGTCACCATCATCACGACGAGAAGCACCAACATGACGTCGACCAACGGCGTAACGTTGATCTGACTGATGAAGTCGTCCTCATTCCGAGAGCCAGCAGCCATCAGGAAAGCCCTTTCGCGGCACGAGCAGCGAAACTGGCCAGTACCCCACGCCGCACGAGCTCTACGCTCGCGAGCCGAGCTTGGATCAGACGACGAAACAAGTTGAACGCTGCGATCGCCGGCAAGGCGACGAGTAGACCCACGGCCGTTGCAACTAGCGCCTCCCCGATCTCGTTCATCAAACCCGAGGTGAGCGCGCCCTGGCTCTTGTCCAGTTCACGGAAGGCGCCAATGATGCCGATGACTGTCCCCAAGAGCCCGACGAAAGGCGCGTTGCTGCCGACGGTGCCCAAGAACGCCAGATTGCGCTCCATGTCGAGGCGAACCCTCTCCGTCTCGCTGAGCATGTGTTCGTCGGCGGTCTTGGCGTCTCGGGCTCTGAGCGCGGCCGCCACGACTCGCGCCTCGAAGCTCGGCGACTCCATCGCGAGCTTCTGCGCAGCCTGCCACTTCCCTGCGTCGAGCTGTTCGACCAAGCGATCGCGCAGGCGCAAGGCATTATCTCGAGAGAACCAGAAACAAGCGGCCCTCTCAAAAATGATGCCGATACCCACCACGCTCAGAGCAACCAACAGCCACAGTACCCAACGGGCACCCAGCTCCGTCAACGCGCCCAACACCAATTGCAAATTCATCTCCAGCTTCCTTTCCAGTCAAGGAACCGCGCAAAAGGCGCGTTCCAGAACGTCGACTCCCCCCCGATCGTCACGCACGACCAGGTAGAAGATCGCCAGCTCACCCTCCATCGACACCTCGAGTTGATGATCGAGCGTGAGCCCGAGCTCGAAAACCGTGGCTTCGTCCGTCGCGGTGATGGACGAAAACGGACGCTCCAAACCCGACACCGTCGCCATGTGGGTGTACACGAGTCCCTCTCTGTCGAGGGCTCCATACTCGTCAGCCTCGACCTCCACCGGTTCGCGATCGTCGCCCAGCATGCGAAACTCGAGGTCGACTCGCTCTCCAGCCCCGAGCAGCGGTACCATTGCTTCGCGGCAGGGCGCCCCTGGTGGCGGTGCGTCTAGTGCCGGCTGCCAAAGCGCGCCACCGTAGCGCAGTTCGTCGTCGCTGAGGTCCGGGTTGTGGTTCGCATCTCTCGGGGCGACGATGGGAGTGCGCAAGAAGAACTCCTTCCCCGCCCCCTCGGAGCACTCGAAGCGAGCCTCCTCGCGGAGGTAGCGCGGGCTTCCCTCCTGGCACACGACGCCGCTCAGCACCCAATCCTGCCCTGCGTCGAGTCCGTCGTCCAAAGTCAGCTCGAACTCGAAAGGCGAGCTCGTATCGCCAGCCACCTGAGCGTCGTCGAAGGCGTCGCCATCGCACCGCGCCACGCCGAGCGTCGTAGGCAGAGCTTTGCAAGCGCGGACTGCCACGAACACCTCAGTGGAAGTCGGAGCAGCCAAGAACACGCGTGCCACGAAGGAGTCACCGGGGCGTGGCTGCGCTCGGTCTTCCTCCTCCACCTGGAGCTGCACGGCGATCACCCGCGGAGCAACAACGACGGCAGGATCGATTAGAGGGTCATCACAACCGAACGTCGACACCAGAACGATCCAGGGCAGAACCGCTGCAATCGCTCGACTCAGGAGCAAGCGACCGAACACTCCTGCAACAACGAGTTTGGCGCCGGAGGCAGACGGAATGGATCTCATAGCTCACCTCGAATTCCGAAGTTAGGAAAGAAGGGCGAGCCAGAGACTCGCTCGCGTTTGGAGTAGTCGTAGCTGTAGTCGTAGCCCTCGGGGTTTTGTCTGTTGTAAACGTTCTGCACGTCGAGGTAGAGCGCGAGACTCAACGGATCGAGCTCAAAGCGTTTCTGGGCGCGCACGTCGAGCTGATGAAATGCGGCATTGCGACGACCGTTGATGGGGCCGAACTCAGGTACGTAGCTATCGCGTCCCGCGTCGTAGGCGGCGCGAACGACCGGCGTAAAAGGGTTGCCAGTGACGTAGCGGAAACGTGCACCGAGCTCCCAGCCAGCCCCCAGTGCCTTGCTCGCGGCGAGATTGAAGATGTGAGTCTGGTCTTGATCGAAGAGGCGCCAGGGGTCGTCCCGATCTTGACGTTCACTGCGAGAAAGCGTGTAGGTCAGCGTCGCGAAGGTCGTTGGAGACGGCGTGTAGTCCAAAGAGGATTCGAACCCGTAGATTCGACCACGACCGTCATTGATGAACGTCGGGGGCACCCCACCTTCCGTGCCCACGATACGATCGTAGAGATATTTGTAGAAAACCTCCGCGTTGACCGAAACGGCAGCGCTCAAGCCCTGCTCCACTCCCAGGCTGGTGTGCAGGGCGTGGTAGGGCTTGATGTTGCCATTGCCGACCGGTTCGAGACTCTCGTAGTACAGCGGCGCTTGAGAGAACCAGCCGACACCGCTCTTGACCACCGTCGAGTCTGCGACGTGGACACGCTGACTGATACGAGGGTTCAAGGTGATCGCAGACAGTTTGTGAAAGTAGTCGGCGCGAAACCCCGGGACCAAAGTCCACCCCTCAGCGGGGTGCAGCGCAGCCTCAGCCCAAAGAGCGGGCATGACCAATTCGAACGATGTCTCATTGACGACCAGCTCCGCCCGTGATGCGTCCGGGTGGGGCGCATCACCCTCAGCAGCCGACGCCACTGATCCCAGGTAGCCTCCGGAGAAGAACTGGTTCTGAACGTCGAACCCGGCAGAGAGCTCCGCCTCGTCACCGAGGGGAACGTCCCACTGGCCCCTGCCGTCGACCACCCAAGCGTCGAGCGCAGCGTGCGAGTTGAGTCCGAATCGCTGGCGCAAAACGTCTTTGCCGAACGTGACGTTCAGGGACTGACGCACGCGCCCCAGCCGCGTTTCGTGCAGCAGCTGCAGACGATGGTGTTCGAGAGCCGCCCCCACACGACCGTCGAACTGAGGGTCGATGCGACTGGGTTCGGCGAAGACCAGCTTCAACTCGTCGCGCATCCCGAAAACGGCGACACGCAGTCGATCGCCGGCTCCCAACTTCACGTTCCAGACGTTTTGGTAGTCCCAGTACAGGGGAGCAGCGACGACGTTGAAGGTCCCGTCCGGTACGAAGCTGTCGAAGACGAAGTCGATGTTGCTGCGTCGCGCCGCCACGACCACGGCGACTGACTCACCCAGAGGAGCCTCCACGATGGCGCCTGAGTCGACGAGACTCACGTCCACCACGGCACCGAAGTCTTCAGGGTTTGGATCCCTCAGACGCGCTTCGATGATGCCGCCGCTCACACGACCGTAGCGGGCCGAAAAGTTCCCCGGGTACAACTCGACGGACTCGAGCAAACGCGACGGGATCACACTGGTGACCCCACCGAAGTGGTAGAGGAGGGGCAGCTGGGTGCCGTCGACGAAAGTCGTACTTTCCGTCTGTGCGCTGCCACGGATGATCGGGCTTTGCCCTGCGCCTGCGCGCGCGACACCAGGGAGTATCTCCACCGAGCGTAGGGCGTCCCCGCGTGTCCCCGGCACCCTCACGATACGCTGCACCGGGACCGTG
>JBNKZR010000067.1:0-23046 GCA_050301735.1 Polyangiaceae bacterium
GTTCGAGGCATCGACTGCCGCGCTCGACGCCACATAACGATGCAGCTCGCTCTGTACCAAGGAGCGATCCAAAGTCGCCAATCGTTCGGCGTCTTTACCCGTCAGAAGTAAACGCGCCCCGGCACGGGCCAAGTGACGGCTGATGACGCCCATCGTCGAGTCATCTGCACCGATGACCAGGTAACGCTTCTCGAAGTGTTCGCGCGCGGGGGGCAGTGCACCACCGTCGTTGCTGCCGGTTTGTTCAGGGTTGGGCATGGCTGCTTGGCTTCGTCTTGCAGAACTCTTCTTCAATTGGAGTCGCCTCAGCTACGCTGCCTTTCATGCCCGCTCGCGCCATCTCCTCGGGGACCATCTCTTTCGGCCTCGTGTCCATTCCCGTCAAGCTCTACACGGCCACGTCCCCACAGCAAGCCCGATTCAACATGCTGCACGAGGAGACGAAGAGTCGCGTCAAGCAGCAGTACATCCTGCCCAACACCGGCGAGGTCGTCGACCGTAAGACGTTGGTCAAAGGCTACGAGTACGCCAAAGGGCAGTACGTCGTCTTTTCGGAGGAAGAGCTGAAGGGCCTGGAGGCGCAGCGCTCGAGCAGCCTCGAGATCAAGGAGTTCGTGCCGCTGGGCAGCGTGGACATGATCCACGTCGAAAAGACCTACTACCTCGGCCCCGACAAGGGCGGAGACAAGGCCTACCGTCTGCTCGCCGAGTCGATGCGCGCCACGGACAAGGTCGCCGTCGGGCGTTGGGCAGCCAAAGGCAAAGAGCAGCTGGTCATCATTCGCCCCTACAAGGACGGCTTGATGCTGCACCAGATGTTCTACGCCAACGAGGTGCGAGCCTTCGACGAGGTGGACACTGGGGCCACCTTCGAGTTCTCCGACGTGGAGCGCGAGCTAGCCCGGAAGCTCATCGGCGAGCTCTCCGTCGATGCCTTCGCGCCTGACAAGTACAAGGACGAATACGCCGAACGCGTGCAAGCCGCTGTGGAGCAGAAAGTGGCGGGCCAAGAGGTGCACGTCGCTCAAGAGGTGCCGCAAGCGCAGATCATCGACCTGTTCGAGGCCCTCAAGCAGAGCCTCAGCCAGGCCCAAGGTGAGGCTGGCGAGCTCTTGAAGACGGGCGAAGCTGCCCCAAAAGCTGAGGCGCCTGCGGCCGAAAAAGCGCAGGCGAAGCCCGTCAAGAAAGCCAAGCCCCGCGCCAGCAAGAAGGCGAAGAAGAAGACCGGTACCTGAGCGACGGCGCAGGCCTCAGGAAACGTGCTCACCCTGCGACGGGGAGCGATGGTTGGCGCGCCACGCCTCGGGCGACATGTTCGTCCAGCGCTTGAACGCCCGGTGAAACACGCTGGGCTCGGAATAGCCCAGCAGCCAGGAGAGTTCGGCGATGGCGACCCCCGTCTCCAGGAAATAGAGGGCCTGCTGCCGGCGAACCTCGTCGAGCTCGCTCTGCAGGCTGGTGCCCTCGTCGCTCAGGCGGCGCTGCAGCGTGCGTGGACTCATGTGCAGTTGAGCCGCGATGTGCTCCAACTTGACCTGACCGGACGCTAGCGCTGTGCGCAGGCGGTCGCGAACGGCCAGTGCGATGCTGGACTGACCGGGGATCTGTCTCAGCTGGTCGCGCGCGTAGCGGTCGAAGAAGGAGCACAGCGCCGCGTTGGAATCCGGCATGCGGATCTCGAGCACGCGCTCTTCGAAGCGAACCTCGTCGATGCTGGCGTCGAATTCGATGGGTGTCGACAGCACGCGCTCGTACTCGTCGCTGCCTCGAGTGGGCGCTGAGTGGCGGAAATGAATGCTCTCGCAGCTGAGGTCGGGGATGAGTCGGCGGCCGTTGGCGACCATGTCCGTGAACGCCATCTGCGCCATCTGCACGTGGGCACGCCGAAACGGCCCGTACGGTTCGTAGATCACGCGCACCAGGCCACGCTCGCGCTTCATTTCGAAGCGTTCACCTTCGGCCCAGATGCGTTGGTAATCAAACATGCGTTCGAGCGCGCTGCCGAAGGTGGGGCTCGTGACCATCAAGAACCCCAGCGCGTCCATGTCTTCGATCGACAGCGTGGTCGTGAAGTGCAGACCCAGGCACGGGTCGTCCAGCTCCTCTTCGGCGTGCTCCACCAGGTCGTAGAGCGAGAGCAGGGGGATGCGTCCGTCCGGATCTCGCAGCAACGAGTCGCTCAGGCTGCTGGCGGCGAGGAGTTGCTCGCGAGAGACGCCACGAGCCGTGGCGTAGTCCGCCACCAGAGCTGCCGAGCGGGCCCACGCGGTCGGGACTCGGGCGGGAACGGCGGGGTGGTTGTGTTTGGGCCTGGCCATGCTCGCGATGACGTGGCGCACACTATCACTTCTTCTGGCGCGATTCATCAATGCCCCCGGGCTGCGTCGTCGTACGCTAATCAGCGTCACATGGCCTCGATTTCCCGCCGTCAGCTGCTCGCCTTCCTTCCGACCGCGCTGGTCTTCGCCGCCCCGTGTGCGCGGGCCGGCTCGGGGCCGGCTCCGGTGGCTGAGGTGCAGCAGCGTCTGGACCACCTCTACCGTTCCAAAACCGCCTTTGCTCGCATCGAGATGCAGATCGTCAAGCCCGAGCGCACGCGCACGATGCGTATGAAGATGTGGAGCAAGGGGCAGAGCCGCGCCTTGATCGTGCTCGAGAGCCCGCAGCGCGACAAGGGAACGGCCACGCTCAAAGTGGACAAGAACCTGTGGAACTACTTGCCCAAGATATCGCGCACGGTGCGCATCCCGCCGAGCATGATGCTGGGCTCGTGGATGGGGAGCGACTTCAGCAACGACGACCTGGTCAAGGATGCTTCCTACTCCGACGACTTCGACGCAGCATGGGCAGGGGAATCGAAACAGCCTGATGGCTGGCTACTGCGGCTTTCGGCCAAGGCAGGCAAGGTGGGTCTGTGGAAGCGCATCGATATGGTCGTCACTCGCGATGGCAAATTGCCCGTCGTTGCTCGCTACTACGACCGCAAGGAGCGCCTGGCCCGCACGCTGCACTTCGAAGACGTGCGTGAGATGGGCGGTAAGACGATCCCCACCGTGATGCGCATCGTGCCAACGGACAAGCCCGGGCAGTACACTCTGCTGCGCTACCTCGAATTGGAATTCAACGCTCCGGTCCCCGACAGCATGTTCTCGCTGACCCGACTCAAGAGCGCCCGATGAGCCAGAGCTCCCAGGTGGCCGCGCCCTCGGAGGCGTCGCGTCCCGCATCCTCGCCCTGGAGTGGAGTGGCGACCGTCGTTCGCTTGGCGTTCCGCAACCTGGGTCGCAACAAGCGACGCACGGCTTTGGCATTGGCCTCGATCGTGATCGCGCAGTTCTTCGTGCTCGCGGTCGACGGTTTCATGGCGGGCTACGGCGACTCCATGCGCGACGTCATGACCGGCCCGTTGCTGGGCCACGTGCAGATCCACGCGCCGGGCTTCAGCGAGAAACGCTCGATGGACCTGGTGATGGACGACGCTTCACGCAAGACGCGCGAGCTGCGCGCGCTGCCCGAGGTGAGCGCAGTCTTCCCGCGCATCTACGCGCCCTCGCTGGTGGCCAAGTCGGAAACTGGGTTCGTGGCCGTAGTGATGGGCATCGATGCTCAGGCAGAGCGGGAGCGCGGCGGATTCTTGGAGGAACTCGGGGCCTCGCAGGCGGTGACGGCGCTGTCCTCGCCGGCGCAAGCGGAGGCCTCCGACGCCGACGATGGGGCGCCAGCAGCCAAAAAGAAGGCGCTCGTGGGAGCGGCTCTGGCGCGCCGCCAGGGGCTCGCGGTCGGCGACGAGCTTGCCGTCATGGGACAACGATTGGACGGAGCCATGGCCGCCGACTTGGTCCGGGTTGTCGGCATCGTGCCGTCCAGTATCGACTTGATCAACTCGTCCGGCGTGTTGCTCGACATCGGTCAAGCGCAAGACATCTACGGTCTGAACGACCAGGTGCACGAGCTCACGTTGCGGGGCAAGGATCCTGGGGCTGCCGAACAGCTGGCGGCCAAGGTCGAAGCCCTCGATTCGATGGCGGGCACCGTGGTGACGCCCTGGCAGAAGGGTGCGCCTGAGTTGGTGCAGATGATCCAGATGATGGACTCTTTCACCTGGGTGGTCTTGGCCTTCGTCTTTCTGGCAGCAGCGGCCGGTATCGCCAACACGATGGTGATGAGCGCCTTCGAACGCGTGCGCGAGATGGGGGTCTTGCTGGCGCTCGGTGCCACTCCCGCTCGCATCGTGGCGATGCTGATCGTCGAGACGCTGCTGCTCGGGGGCTTGGGCCTGTTGCTCGGCTCGGCGCTGGGCACTGCCTTCAATGCCTGGCTGGGCGACGTCGGGGTCAGCATGACCCAATTTGCCTCCAGCGACGATCTTGCCGATCTGAGCTTCAACGGCATCAACTTCAACATGATGGTCTACGCTCGGAACCGCAGCGAGGTGCTGCTGCAGAGTCTGGCGGCGATGGGCATCACCTGTCTGTTGGCGGTGATGTGGCCCACGCGCATGGTCCTGCGTCTCGAACCCACGGAGGCGATGCGCCGATGAACGTCTCTTTGAACTACGCTCTGCACTCCCTGTGGCGCAGTCGCACGCGCACGCTCGTCTCGCTTCTGGGCTTGGGTCTCGGTGGGGCGATAGCGCTGTTGACGTCGGCCTGGCTGCGGGGTGAGTCGAGCATGATCGCCCGCACCACAGCGCACAGTGGCAGTGGCTACCTGCAAGTCGTGCCCGCGGGTTGGAGCGAGACCCGGGACCCGCGCTTGCGCGTTGCGGGTTACGAGGAGTTGCGGCAGTCGTTGCTGGCTCGCGACGAAGTGACGGTGGTGGCGCCCCAGGTGGAGGTCGAAGCGCTGCTGGGTATGGGCACGAAAGTGCAGGGGGTCGGCTTGCTGGGTGTCGACCCTATCGAAGAGCCCAAGATCCGCCGCGTGGTGCGCGGCATCAGTCAGGGGCGCTACTTGCAAGCGGGCGACACGAACAAAGTGGTGTTGGGTTCGGAGCTGGCCAAGCGACTGGACGTGGAGCTCGAGGACGAGCTGGTGGTCACCGCCGTGACTCCCAGCGGCGACATGAACTCGGCCCTGCTCTCGGTAGTGGGCATCATTCGTTCGGGCAGTCGCAACATGGACGCGTCCATCGCCCACGTTTCGCTGGCGACGGCCATCTCGCTCAGTGGGCGTCCAGGGGTGAGTCGTCTGGCGCTGCTCGTGAGCGATCCGTCGCACCTCGCCGAACTGGTCACGCGACTGTCGCCACTGGTGGACGACCGAGCCCCCAGACCACCGGAAATCCTGACTTGGGTGCAGGTCAATCCGGGCTTGGTCGCGGGGCAGCAGTCGGATGCCGCCTTCGGCAACCTGATGGTCTTCGTGGTCTGTTTGTTGGTGGTGTTGGGAGTCACCAGCGCTCAGCTGACCGGCGTATTGCAGCGCGGGCGCGAGTTCAGCGTGCTCCTGGCGCTGGGCATGCGACCTGGCAGGTTGGCGCGCCTCGTGTTCACCGAAGCCGGCTTGTTGGGGTTGGGGGGTGGGCTGTTGTCGTTGCTGTTGGCGGCCGCGCCTCTTTGGTACCTGGCGCGGGTCGGTCTCGACATCTCCGAGGTGATGGGTGAAGAGGGCATGGCCATGGGCGGCGTGTTGATGGACCCGGTGATCAAGGCCGACGTCGGTCTTTGGACTCTGGGTTTCGCCTTCGTCTTTTCCTTCTTCACTGCGCTGTTGGGGGCCGTCTACCCGTCCTGGTGGTCGCGACGACTCGATCCCGCCACCACCCTGCGCGCCCGCAACTGAAACGCACTGCAATCCAGCGAGAAGTCACACCATGTCCACGACCGCACTCGAAGCCCCCACGAGTCCCGCAGAAAGCGAACGCAAGGACCCACAACCCCTGATCTCGGCGCGGGGAGTCACTCGCGTCTTCGGCCAGGGCGCCGCCGAGGTGCGGGCCCTGCGCGGTGTCGATCTGAGCATCGGTGCCGGCGAATTCGTGGCGCTCGTCGGTCCCAGTGGCAGCGGCAAGACGACCCTGCTCAATCTACTCGGCGCCTTGGACACGCCGACGCAGGGGGAGCTCGTGGTGTTGGGCAAAGACCTCGATCGCCTCAATCGCGCCCAGCGCTCGCAGCTGCGCTTGCACCACATCGGCTTCGTGTTTCAGGCGTACAACCTGGTCCCGGTTCTATCGGCGCGTGAGAACGTGGAATTCGTACTCGAACTCCAGGGCATGAGCGCGAAGCGGCGGCGCGAGCGCTCGATGGCCATTCTCGAGGAGCTGGGCCTGAGCGCCCAAGCCAACCGCCGCCCCGACCAGCTGAGCGGCGGCCAGCAGCAGCGGGTGGCCGTGGCGCGTGCGGTCGCCTCCGAGCCCCGTTTGGTACTGGCGGACGAGCCCACCGCCAACCTCGACGGCGACAACGCCGAGGGCTTGATGCAGCTCATGCATCGGCTGCACCAGGATTACGGGACGACGTTTCTGTTCGCCACCCACGACCCACGCGTGATGCGCCACGCCGAACGCGTCGTCACCCTCGAGGACGGTGTGGTGCTGCGTGACGAAAAGAAGAGCCACGGACAAGACCATGTCACCGAGCTCGAGCTCTCCTGAGCGCCGACGCCTATCCGTCGTCGTCGCCGCCGTCTGTTTACTCGGCGCCGGTGACGCTGCCGCGCGCGAGCTCTACCTCTCACCGGACGGACAGGACACGCTGAACCTGAGTTCGGCGCTCAAGTCGGCGGTCCTGCTCTCGGAGCCGAGCAGCGGGCAGTCCGGGGCATCGGGCGTGAACTTCTGGCGTGCTCGCAGCACGTTGGACGCGAACTTCGACTCGTGGTTTTCCGCCAGCGTGGCCTACGAGCAGCGGGTGCTCGCCTCCTCGTCGGGCACGGGCTTCGGCGACGCCTTGCTCCCTCCGAGCAACTTGCCTTATCGCGTTCAGTCCTTGGGCAGCTCGTTCGCGGACGAGCCCGACTTGAGTTGGACTCAGGCTTTGGACCGGGCGTTGCTTTCGGTGCAGGGCGAATGGGGTCGCGCCACCTTGGGGCGTCAAGCGATCGGCTTTGGCCGCTCCACCTTCTTTTCGGTGAGCGACGTGCTGGCGCCGTTCGGTACCTTTCAGATCGATCAGGAGTGGAAGTCGGGGGTGGACGCTTTCGACATCGAGTGGCAGCTCAGCCCGTCGTGGTCCGTCGGTTTGTCGGAAGCGGCCGAACGCGACTTTTCGGACGGGGCGTTGTTGGGGCGCACGAGCCTCAATCTCGGTGACGCCGACGTGCTGCTGCTCGGTGGGCGTCGCAGTCAGGACTGGATGGCGGCCCTGGCGTCGTCAGCGGCGTTGCTGGACGCCGAAGTGCACGGCGAACTCGGCGTCTTCTTCACGGACGGCGCCGGTGTTGCGGAGCCGCAGCTGGGAGACGACACGGTGCTCAAGGGCGTGGTGGGCGCCAGTTACAACTTCGACGTGCTGTTCGGGCTGATGGTGTTGGGCGAATATCACTTCAACGGCTTCGGGCTGAGTGACATCCCCTCCCAACAATTGCGCTTGGCCGATGCCGGCTACGTTGCCCGCTTCCAGCGTGGCGACTTTCAGACCTTGGGGCGCCACGAGTTTGCGCTGAGTGGGAACCTCGTCATCAACGAGGTCTTGCGAGGCTACGGCTACTCGATCGTTTCCGGTCAGGACGCGTCGGGGCTGGGCGCGCTGGGGCTGACCATCGACGCGTCGGACGGATTTTCGCTGGACGTCAGCGGGTTCTTCCCCTGGGGCAAGGCGCCGCGCGACGGCTCGCCACTTCTGCGCAGCGAGTACGGCGCCGCTCCCATGACCGCCTACGTCTCGATGCGTTTCTACGATTGAGCCGAGAGCGGTGTGTCACCGTTGGCGCCGAGAGCCATTCGCGTCAAAGCGATGTGAACGTCGAACGGTTTCGTCGCGTCGCTGGCTCGCGGCTGCCCAGAAGCCAGCCGTGCTTTGGTACTCGGTTGTGGCGGAGCGAAGGCCGTTCTTGGCACTCGATTGTGGTCGTCGGTTTCGTCGCTTTTTTCGCTTCTTGGTTTCTTGGGCCGCTGCCGCGACTGGCGACGGGAGTCGGCGCGGTCATATCGGTGCACCCGAGTCACGCAAGCCGTAGCTACCGACGCGGGCGCGTCGTGGTCCGTGACAAGACCAGCGTCAGTGGGACAAGATACCACGTGATGACCCAGCGTAGCGTCCGCGGGACGGCCAACCTCATGATGCGGCGACGAAGAGGCTCGTCGTTCGTCGTCGCGCTGGTCGCGGTGGCCTTCGCTCTCGCTGGCTGTGGCAACTCCGACGAAGACATCCGCACCACGGGACCTGGTGGAGCGCAAAGCGACGCCGATGCCAGCGTCTCTGGCGAGACCGGTCGTGTCGGCGATGGGTCCGAAGCGGGCTCGGGTACCCAGTCCACGAGCGACGCTGGCGCGGCAGCCGGCTCTTCAGAGGTCGGTGTTGGCGCCGCGGTTGATGGGACAGAGATGTCCGGCGACGGCACGGTGGAAGGAGGCGACGCCGGCCCCGCTGCAGGCCCCGACGGCGAGGCGGTCTGCGAGGTAACACCCGTGTCGGGTGCGTGGTTGGGGAGCTTGGCCGATCCGACGATGCTCCTCTTGGAGCGGACGGAGGAGGGGATCTCTGGCTGGGCTTGCATTGGCCTTTCGGACCTCGCGACCGTGCCCGAAGAGGAGGACGACTACTGCGGTCGGCTTGCGGTGCTCGAGGACCGCGGCCGGTCGCTGCATTTCATCTTCAGTGTCCCGCACGCTGGGTCCTACTGGGTAGAGGGCTCATTGACGTTGTCGCCAGAGCGTAACGCCCTGTACGGGGACTACTCGTGGGCGCAGCCACTGGCTGACGCCGATCCGCCGCGTCGCGGGGTGTTCGTCCCGCACCTGGAGCAGCCGACGCTGTTGGAGGCGACGTCCTGTTCCGGGGGAGAGCCGGGCGGCGAGTGTTTCGATGCGCCACTGGCCGTCGACCGCGTGAGGTCGGCTTGGGTGGCGCCGCTGGCGAACGACGACCTGCTGCTCACCTGGAGCAACAACCGGGGCGGCGTTTCGCGGCTCGCGTTCGATCGTTTCGTAGCTGCGACGGGCAGCTGGCAGGCGCCCCGTTTCGTGCACGACGAGCCGATCGAGGCCGTACTCGGGATGGACGCGAACGCCACAGGAAGCGCGGTGGTGGCTTGGGTTGCCGACATGGCGCTGTGGACGCAGCACTACGAGGCGGACGTCGAGGAGTGGGGCGCGCCGCGCCTGGTCCAGAGCTCCCTCGACGAGGCGGGATACGCCGCCTGGCCACTGGTTGCTCCCGACGGCGACACGACCTTGGTCTGGCGAGCTGCCGGACGGGGCTATGTCAGTCACTGGCAGGACGCGAGTTGGGAGCAGCAGCTCGAACTGGGGGAGCTGCTGCGGTTCGATCTGGGGGCGGGCACGGATGGGAGCGCCGTGATGGTGTTCTATGGGGCGTCCGGCCCGCTCCGGTGGAGTCGCCGTCGCGCCGGGGAAACGTTCAGCGCACCCGCGCCATTACCCCCGAGTGGAGACGCCGGGGTACAGAGCATGGCGCTGACGGTGGTACCCAGTGGCGACGCGCTAGTGCTCTGGGCGCGAGGGGCGGAGGGTGTGTATTCGAGCTACTACTCGAGCGCGAGCGATGCTTGGAGTGAGTCTCTGCCGGTGCTCGAGACGGACGTCCCCTATTTCGAGCTGAGTCTGAGCACGGACGCGGACGGTACCGTACGGGCTGGTATCGACGTTCCCGCGACAGCGACGAGCACGAGCCAGTACCTGATCACCACCTACGACGCCGAAAGCGGAACCTGGAGTGAGCCGTTCGAAGGCGAAGACGGTGACGTGCCGGAGGACGACCGGCCCTACCACGCCGTCGAATACTACCGGCAAGGCATCTCCGTGGGCCCCACGGATCCGTCCGCGCCGGCGATCCCCACGCTCATGTTCGGCGATTGCGAGGGCTACTGAGCCCGGCCGGGTCGCAGCACGGTCAGAACTGCCACGACAACCCCCGTTCGTGCAGCTTGGGAGTCCACGAAGAGTTGTGCCGTGATATCCGGGGGCGAAGCTCCAGTTCGGAGCGGAGATACTCGTTGTAGGCGTCAGTGAAGGCCTGCTCTTGGCCATTCCAGAGGGAAGCCACGATCGCTCCCAACAGCATCACGCTGCCTCCCACGAGATACACGGTCTGCTCCGCCGGCGGGGACATCGCGTCTTCCTGATCGACGCTTCGGTTGTAGAACCAGTTCAACGCCACCGTCGAGCCGCCCACGACGACGATACTGTTGATGGTCATACGACGAGCTTCCGCCCGCTGATAGAGCTCCAATACTTCGGGGCTTGCCAGAGCGAGTTCCCTCAGTGCCGCAAAGGGATACTCGTTCTCGCCGCGCTTCCAGCTCTCACTCGACCACGTGTTTTCGTACCTCAACGAATAGTCACGGTAGGCGGCAGTCCGAACCGCCTCGTCTCCATGGACGGGCAGTGTTGGTGGCGGGGCAGGCGCGACCGCGCACGCGCTGCAAATGAACACCGCAAGTCCACCCGGCAACCTGGGGCCTGCCAGGCTCGCTGTGAACGGCCGTCTCTTCCCTGTGGGCGTCACCAGAGCTCTTCTCCGGCACCTCTCCAACGCGGGGCATTCACGACTACTGCTCACGTCGGCAAACATACCTGCTTGTGCAGGCTGATCGAGCGACGAGCGATAGTGATGCTGGCGATTTCTCGCCGCGTTGGTTGACGCGGCTGGGGGCTTCGGTCAACGTTTCTTGGTGTTCGGAGATTCGAGGGGCGTGGCGCTCTTGGTGCTGCTTTGCGCGGCGTGCGGAAGTGCCCAGGAGGACACAGCGAGCGAGCGCCAAGGCGACGACGTCGACGCAAGCACCGACCCCGGGAGTGAGACGATCGCTCGACTGCCCGGATGCGGACGCGTGCTGAAGTAACGAAACCACGGCGGGTGAACCTCGTAGGCGCGATTCCTCGGATGCGGCGTGCTCGGGTCGTGGACGAAGCCGTTGTAGAAGCGAACGGCCTTGTGAAAGCGTCGCCAATGATGGTGGAGGTACCGGCACTCCCGAGTCGTGACATTGTGGGAGTAGTTGCCCGCTTTGCCGATGACCTGGGCGATGTCTCCGAGTCCATCGAGATGGAAGTGGATCGTATGACCGTGCTTCAATGCGTACTCCAGCGCGGTCTTCGACCAACGCACGCCCATTTGTAGGCCGCCACAGTTGGCCTTGTTCAAGGGCAGCGGGCCAGCGCCCAACGGCAGTACCGCACCGGCATTGTTGTAGCGGACGTTGCCGCCAACGGCCACGTTGCTGATGGTCGCCCCGACCGGAAGCACATGCTTGCCGAGCGAAACGGGGACCGCGTTGTTGAAGTTGTGATAGGCGGCCACGCTCAGGCAGTATGGCAGCGGCGCAGCGCTGGTGAAAACGCTGGCGCCCTGCGCGCTGGGCGACATCCACCTGGGCTGGGACGGCGCCAGTCCGCATCGACCTGAGCCAGCTCAAGTGCGCGTCAACGTCATCGTGAGACACGCTTGTCGTCCCATGCGAACGGCCAAGTGATGCAGCGGAATGCTCCCCAACGACAGCCACGAGCGCAGCCCCTGCAGACCATTCCGCCACAACAAGGCCGGAGGCTTGCCGAGGGCAGGAGCTTTCGCGTCGGTGACCGCATCCTTCGTGGTCGTGGCAGGCTCAGGCATCGTGAGCTCTTTGGCTGCGTCTTTGGCCGCGAGCGCCAGCGCGGTCAGCGGCTCCCAACTGTGCTCACCTTGGCTGAACTCGAGCAGGCCGAAACGCTCGAGCCCCATTGCGCGGAAACTCTTCTCCGTCAGCATCGAGACGTGGTCCACCGGCTTGAGCATCACCCAATATCGTTCGGAAAGCACTGCCACCAACGAAGCAGCGTTGGGAGTGACAACCACGAGCTTGCCCCCGACAACCAGCAGCTTCGCCAGTGCTTCTAGGAACGGCGCGGGCTCCAGAATGTGCTCGATGACGTGGGACAGCAAAACGATCTCGAAGGAGTGCTCTTGGAGCGAGCCTGGTTCGAAGCGACCCTGCGAAACTGGTAGATCCAATTCACGCGCGATCCGTGAGTGGGCTTCACTGGGCTCGATTCCTCGTACCTCGCAGCCCAGCTCGCGACCGGCCCACAGGAAACCACCTGCTCCACAACCCACGTCGAGGAGCCGGCACGGTCTTCCCACCGGATCGACGAGGGGCTTCAGGAATTGCTTCTTGTCGTCCACCGCGAGGTACTTGCGCCACGTCGCCTTTCCTCCATGCGCCGCGATGGGGCCTGGGTCGTAGCTGGGATTGAGACGGCGGTAATCTTCTGGACTCAGCCTCCGCGTGACTGCTCCGCAATGCCGGCAACGGTCGTACAGACGCCCCCTGCGTGAGAATTGACTCAAGCCAGGCCGCGCACAAATGCGACAGCTCGATGCCGAGCTCGACTGGGTCACGCAGGTGAGTCTACCGGACAGCTGCACCGCAAGCCACCGTCGACATCCACCCGACACCGAATCGCGGCCTGGACTCCAGCGTCGACATGGCGATCGAGGAACTCGTCCTGCGTTCGGGCTGACGACCGCTCGTCGCGGCTCGTGCCCCAGGCCGCTGTGTGGGCCACCTGCGTGAGAATCAGGCCATGATTTCAGGAATCACTCCGCCTTCCAGCGACTCCTCACCAAAGTCCGTCACGGGGCCGCCATCCGCTCCTGTGACGCCCGCGGCGGTCAGCAGCGTGTTGAGCATCCTGTTGAGCGGGAGCCCGCCGACGTCGTAATACAGACCCTGCTGCAGGTAGCCGCCTCCGGAACCGACAATGACGAAGGGTTGGTTATCGTGGCGGTGCCAACCGGTCGAGAGCTGATTGGTCCACACAGTGTATCCCTGGTCGATCAAAGGACCGGTGGGGGTGCTCACGTTCTGCAGGATGTCGCAGAGATACATGAAGTCAGCGGCGTTGACGCGATCGATCTGCCGGTGCAGCTCGAAGGCATTCGGAATCGTGGCACCGCCAGACGCATCGCTCATGTTGCGGTGCGAAATCATGTGGAACTGGGGCAAACGCTCACCATCGATCGTGTACTGGTGCGAATCGATGCGGTCACCGACCTTCAACGTCCCGGTCAGGCTGTAGCCCGACGAAACGGCAAATGCCAGCAGCGACATGTGCAACCGGACCACCTTGGAGTGGTTGTCCATGCTGAGCACATCCCGCTCCACTTCGTCCATTTCCGCTAGCGCCGCGTCATCCAGCGTGACCTCGGTGATCGTGACTTCCATGTCGCGAATCGTGTCCAAGTGCTGCTGCAGGCGCTGCAGATCGTCGGAGCTGAGCGCGGGGCTGCCCATCAGTTCGCTCATTTGAGCGCGCAGCACGTCGTTGACGCTCGTACGCCGCAGTGCATCAGCCGCGCCACTGTCGTCGCCCCCTCCTCCGCCGCCACCATCCATGCCGACCATGCGCTGGTAAGCCGTCAGCGGGCTCTTCTGGGCCGCACGAGGCTGGCTCGCACCCATGTACGAGAGGAAACCGGCATTGTCGTAGCCGGTTCCGTCGTCTGGGCGCCAGCCGGCACGCAGCGTGAGAGGTTCACGCCCCGCCGGGTTGCGCTCGCTGGCGATACGATTGTCGATCGACTCGCCGCCGGCCAGCGACGTATTGCCGTTGCCCATGATCTGCGCGGAGGTGAGACACATGTTGTCGCCCGATTGATGATCGCAGCCAGCGCTGCCGTAGGGCTGATCGACACCGCGCACCACCAACAGGCGCGACGCATAGTCGGCAAACATGCCCACCGTGCGCTGCAGCTGCGTGTCATCGGCTTGCAGCGATTCTGCGGTCAAGGCTCCTGTGGCGGACGGCCAGAATTTCTCGTCCTCACCAGAGCGACTCGGGTCGGCCATCGCCACGCCGTTCGCCCCGACCACAAACAACCCAAAGCGAATGGGATCGGCCGCGGCGGCCGCCCCACGACCATTGAACGCATCGAGCAAAGGAAGGCCGAGCGTAACTCCACCAGCGCCCGTCAGAAACCGACGGCGCGTAACGTTCTTCTGACGATTCCTCACGGTGATTCTCCTACTGCAGGTTCTGCGGCCGCGCGAGTGCGGAACGATTCGTTTTGCACCAAGTTGAGGATCGTTTCCTTCGTAGAAAGACCCTCGGTTCTGGACTGCTCCGCCAGCTGCTCGAGGAGCGCGTCATCAGCAGCGCTCACCGCGCGGCCGTTCAGATATGACAGCCAGTTGCTCGCATAGCAACGATGGGCGGAGGCGCTGTTGGCAATCAGCTGGATGAGCTCGGACGCATCCGCGAACGATTGTGCCGCACCGTCGAGCGGATACGTGCCCGACGCATCCACGGGCGCGCCATTGTCCGTTTCGCGATAACGGCCCAGCGGATCATAGTTCTCGAAAGCGAACCCCAGGGGATTGATCAACGTCGCGTGACAGCCCGCACCGCAAGTACCGACGCCAGTCACCGAATCGATGACCTGGCGATTCGTCTGGTTCGGCTCGGGATCGGGAAGGGGCGGTATGTTCGCCACCGGAACCCCAACTTCGACACACAAGATGTGCTCGTTGATGAACACTCCTCGGTGAATCGGGTCTGGCTGATACTCACCAGAGAACAACGCCAGAAACCCTGCCTGAGTCAACAACCCCTGACGCGACTGTGCCGTCAAGTCGACCTGTGTGAAGTCGCTGCCGTACGTTTCAGGCAGACCATAGATGGCCGCCAGGTTGTCATTGACGAACGCGGTTGGCGACGTCAGCAAGGCCTTGACACCGAGGTTCTCGTCGAAGATGTAATCCAAAAACAAATTCGCCGACTGCCGCAACGCCTCCGGTGTGTCGGCGGTGAACTGCGCGTAGTTCGCTGGATCTCTCTGAATGAGGCCATAACGTGATATCGCGAGCGCTTGAGTGTGAAGGTGACGCGCCGTAGCCTTCGCGCCGGGAGAATCCAGCAGCCGCTGGGCCTCGCTTTGCAAGGTCGCGACCGCGTTCTCCGGGTCGAGCTCTCCAGCGGCGGCCCTGTCGAGCAACACATCATCGGGAATGCTCCCCGTCGTCGCCAGCGCCAGCTTCGCCGCCAGCTCATAGCCGCTCAGCGCGATATGACCATCGACGCTCTCCTGACCAAGCTCCGTGCGATAGAGGAAATAGGGCGACTGCAACACTGTCTGAATCACGAGCGCCACCCCAGCAGAAAACGCGTCTAGGTCCGGAAGCAGCTCCGGACCCTTCTCGAACAACTCCACGTACTGCGCCTGCTCGGTCGCGGTCAGCGGGCGGCGATGCGCTCTGAGTCCGAAATCATCGATGAACGCTTGCGCGCGGGCCGTCGGCTCGCTCGGCGCACCCGGTGGCAGCAATCTCTCTACGGCACTGGGATCGCTGGCCACCTGCATGGCCAGCGCCTCCGCCGCGGCCTGGTAGTCCTCGCGTAACGTGGCCGCGACGCGCAGGTGCTCCGAATTCGTGTCGAAGCCGATGGTCGCATCAGGCGTGAACGCCTGCGCGTTCGTGGGCGCGGCATCCAAGCGCAGCAAATCGCGGACCGCGTTCGTCCACTGGAAGTGCGTCAAGCGCGCAACCCGCGGAACCACGGCTGGAAGCACGGCTGGAACCGCGTCCTCGGCGCCCGGATTGTCACCAGGAGCGCCCGGGTTCTCTGTGGGCGCCGGGTTCATCCCGGTCGGGTCGCCGTCGCCCCCGGCTGGACTCGCGGTCGGGTTTGGACCCAACCCCACCATGTCCGGGTTTCCAGTCCCGGCGCCGGGCGGATTGTCTGCGCCAGGCATCGCGCCAACCCCTGGCACGGTCGAGTCCGCGCCGGGCGCGCCAGGCATCGGCGAGTCGTCGCCCGAACCCGCTGAACCTGAGCATCCTACCAGGCCAGCGAGCAACACCCCGACCGTCACCCGGGCACACAGCGGCGACAGACGCGAATTGAGATCGTATTGGTTAGCGCTCACGCATTAGCATTGTCGCGGACCCATCCGTCCTTCGCCTTGAGGAACTCTTTCTCGCGCGTTCCCCGCACGCGACTGCAAAGTTCCAGTCGGACGGATGCTTTCCAGCCGCCTCGCGTGCTCCGCAGAACGACCCCCACCACGAAAGCTATGCGCGGGTTCACCGTCGCTGACCCGGCGCCTTCCCCAGACATCAAGGGAGGGTCACCTCCTGTGCGGCGGCCCCAGGCGATGGGTCGACTCCGCCGGTGACCTGGACCAGGCAGGGCGCCGAGGTCGACATCAGAAGTGACGCCCAGCCGCGCGGCCATGGCTCACGCTAGCTCCGCAGTCGAGTTCGGGGCTCAACACGCACCCGCCTCGTTCGGCACTGCAGTCGGGCTGTCGAGGACTCTGGTGCGGGGCTGCGGAACGTCACCGCTTCGTTGCGGCAACTGTTCTCGACGCCGCTGCAACCACGCTCGACACGACTTTTTCCGCAGTCTTTGTCGATTCAATGTCGCCCGCTGCCGCCGCCACCGCGCTCGGCGCCAAAAATCCTGCAGTCGACGCGGCCAGAACCCTAGTTTCGGGCGCGTCGACTGCAGTGGTCGCCGCATCGAGTGTAGTGTTTTTCGCGTCGACTACTCGTCGACCCGAAATCGAGTGCAGTCCCACTCGCGTCGACTGCAGTCTTTTTGGCAGCGAGCGTAGTCCCCGCGGCGTCGAGCATGGTTGTTTTGGCAGCGAGCGTAGTCTTTTTCGTATCGTGTGTGGTCCCCGTCACGCCGCGGGAGTTCGGCGCCCCGTCTCACTGAGCCGCGACGGCCGCCTTGGCACGTTCACCAGAGCCGGATATGTCGCCCAACCCGCTAGCCTTCGATTGCTCGAACGCCTCGACGACTTCGACGTCGCCCGAATCGGAGCGGCGCAGCTGGGCGAGACCGAGGCGGATGAGCTGCCGGCGAGCCTTGAACTCGACCCGCGCGGTTTCGGACCACTCCTCGAAGAACGCACGTATCTCGAGCAGCTTCGCTAGTCGTGCTTTCTCGCGTGCTTCGAGTTCCTCCGTGGTGACTCCCTCGTCCGGCAACGTTCGCACGGTTTCGAAAAACTCGCCGAACTGCTCGCGCCACTCGCTGTTCAAACCCTTCTGTGCCATCGCCTCGAGAGCCGCGCCTGCGTCAGCCCGAAGCTTCTTGGGAACCTTGCCTGCTTCGAGGCTGTTCATGCGGTCGAGCAACGTGCCCACCGTGGTGGCCGCCTCGCCCTCCTCCCGACTGCTCGAGAGCCCCTCCAACACGAAGTCGTAGTGCGCGGGATACTTGTAACGCAATGCCGCGCCTGCCAGCGCCAGTGCGTCTTCATCCGCTGCGTTCAGTTGCTGCAATGCATGCTTGACCCGGGGATCGCTGCGATCGGGCACCGTCGGCTCGTCATATTCACCGAGCTCCTGCAACAATCGATACCCCTGCCGATGCTGGAGAGGGCCGTAGCCGCGCCGACTCATGCGACGTCGAATCGTGGGGTAGCGAGCGATCGCCAGCAGGAAATGCAGCAGACGTTCCGGCGTTCCTTCGAGTGTTTCTAGACCAACTTGCGGTTGTGCTGATGACATGGCTTTCATCCTCCTCTGGTGGAGCCGCTTCTCAACACGGATGGTGAGAGTTGACAACCCTGCTCGTGCACACAGGTGATGGTGCTGGGGTTACTCCTACGCGACTGTGACGATGGAGCATGAGTGCAAGGTGTTGATCTGACGCGGCACAGCGGACGAACTTGCCGCGCCCCGTCAACGGCTGGGCTTCCCGTGTTCCAGACCGAAGGAATGTTCGTTGCAGTGCGGCGTTGGTAGTGATGTTCACGTGTTGCGTCATGTGCAGGGCGGGTCCTGAAGCAACGCGTCATGCTTCGAGGCGGTTCCTGGTGCATCACGTGGAACACGGATTTTGAAGCGACGCGTCAGAGGGGGTGTGGCCGCCGCCCGGCCCGTGTTTTCCCCCGCGGGACAACGCGCCCCTCATGACCACGTGCTGGCACCGGGCATGCATGCTGTGGAGCTCGAGCGAGGCAAACCCAAAGGCGCACGAGCCGAGACTCGGCCTCGCTGGACGACGCTACGGCAGGGCGGGTCGCCCGCTTCACACGGGCGTGAGTTGCAACTCTTGCGGCTCGGGCGGGGGACGACAACGGGTAGACGACCCGCACCCGAGTCCGGTCGATCCAACCGCAGCGGGGCATGCTACCCTGCCGGTGTGCGCGCTCCACTTTGGCAAATGGCGCCAGCGCTATTGCTCGTCGGTTGCGGCGGCCAGGCGGTGGACAACGTTCTCGAGCGCCACCCGGACGATCCATCGACGAGTCAACCCAGCACACCCGAGCCCGAGGCGCCGAGCGTGACGGTCGAAGGCTCAGCTGACGATGTCGAGGGCGCAGCTGACGATGTCGAGGGCGCAGCTGACGATACGGAACCACCTCCCGTCGGGTCCGAGCCGAGCCAACCACCCCCCGTCTCTTGGTGGGAAAGCGGCGATGTGCCGAGCTCGAAGCCGCGTTGGTTGCTCTTCCCGAAGCCGCAGACGAACGGTTATCCCAGCGCGCTGCTCGTCCGCTTCGACGACGTGACGGATCCATCTCTGACGGCGCTGGGGGCCGATGGCCAATGGCTGAGGGGCGCGCTCTGGTCGCCGAACGGCGAACGCCTCATCTACCAGCTCGACGATGTGCAGCTGGGTCTTGCCACGATGGGTGGTGGGTCATCACTCTGGATCGTGGACGTGGCGGACGGTGCAGCCCCTGAGCAACTCGATGCCGAGCTCGGGCTCCACTATGTCGAGGCCATGCGTTGGCTCGGCAACGACGCGGTGTTCATCGAGTTCCGTGACAGTGACCAAACCAGCAGGCGGGGCGGGTACTACCGTCTGGATGTGCCGACGTTGAGCCTCGAGTATCTGAACGACGCGCCAGCTGCGCGCAATTTACAAGGGGCGACCATTCCCTGGTTCGCCGTTTCCGAGCGCGGGGTGGTCTTCCCAGTGGCTGTACCTTCCGGTTCCTGGGCAACGACTCCGCCGAGCCCGTCGTCCTGCCGTACTCCACTTGCGGTGCTCGCCCCGGCTGGTCCGCGGACGCCGGCTACTTCTCGTTGACCAACGCTGAGGGAAGCAGGCTCTACGAGCTGACCGACGACGGACTCCGGAAGCTCACGCTACCCGAGCTTCTGCTGGCGGATGGGGATGGCGTGGCTGCTGACGGTGCGATGCTCGCCCCTGAAGAACCGAGCTTCGCTTGGGCGCCGTCCGGTGCACGCTTTGCCAGTGTTTGGCAGCCGGTGGATGAGAGTCTTCCCAGTCGAGTCGTGCTGGGGGATGCCGCGACGGGTGAGCTGGTCGAGCGTGCGGACGCCAGGAGAACAGGGTATGCACGCTGGCTCTCGGAGCGGATCCTCTACGTCGCGACGCCCGGCTACATGAGCAGCCGCATCTTCGACCTCCCGGACGTGGCCGCCGAGATCGACTTGGAAACCGAGTACAGCGGGTTTCGTGAGCTCGGCGACGAGTTTCGGGAGTCGGTCGTGGCGGGCAACGCGAAAGTGACGAACGACGGTCGCTCGTTGCTGTTCACGACGACCCCCGCCGGCATCTACGAGCTCGGCGAGCTGGACGACCCACCGAAACGCCTCACTCCCGATCTAGCTCCCCAGCGCATCGGAGGATTCTCCATATCCCCCGACGACGAGTGGCTCATCTTCGACAGCGCAGCCCCCGATGGGCCCTACGTCCGCAACTTGCTGCGTCGAGATACTGTCGGCGAGTTTCTGCCATTCGACGAACGACCCGGCTTGGGAGGTGTTCGCGTACAGTGGGCTGAGTTTACATCCGACGGGGAAGGCGTGCTTTGCGACGCGCAGCGGGTCTTGCCTGACGGCAGCGTGCACGAGCTCGTCATCTACGTTCCCTTGCGCGCTCCTGCCGACGCCTACCTGCTGGTGGACCTACCTGGCGACAACAGAGGCCGGCTGTTCCAGGCCCCCGATACCTGGCCATCTCGATAGACTGGGTGATCCCACGCCGTCGGGGTTGGCGCCGAGGAAGTCGGAACGGTACTTCTTGTCGCGTTGGCCAGGCCAGCTTTGGCGCAAGGTGACGCTTGATGATCAGCTTCGGCTCGACCAAGCTGAACCTGGAGCCCACCCATGCAACTTGTTTCCTACCCAACCTCACCGTTCGCGCGCAAAGTTCGAATCGCCGCGATCGAAGTGGGGGTAATCGATCGCCTGGAAATCGTGGAGGCCAATCCGCTCGCTGACGATGGCGTCGTGGCCAGGCATAACCCACTCGGAAAAGTGCCGGCGCTCGTTCTCGACGATCGCACGCTCGTCGACTCGCCGTTGATCTGCGCCTACCTCGATACCCTTCACAGTGGCCCGAAGCTCCATCCCGACGGTGACTGGCGCACGCTCCAACTGCAGGCACTGGGCGACGGCATGATGGACGCCACTGTGTTGCGGCGCTTGGAGACGCTGCGCCCAGAGTCGCTCCGCTCGGCGTACTGGATCGCTCGCCATGAGGCCGCGGTGCAGCGGACGCTGAGTGAACTGGCCACTCACGTGAGCGCTCTGCCAGATGCCGTCACGATCGGCACCATCACTGTGGGTTGCGCCTTGGGTTACCTCGATCGTCGCTACGCTGAGTTGAACTGGCGCGAGCGCGAGCCCGAGCTTGCCGAGTGGTTCGAGGTCTGGAATGCCCGCCCGGCCGCGGCGGCGACAGCGCCACCTCCCGACCATCCCGGGGCCAGCGCAGCTCTGAGAAGCGGCAGCATTGGCGGCGCCTGAGCGAGAGCCCACCATCTGCAGAATCAAGCGAGAAAACGTGGATGTGAACGTCCTTTTCGGGGGTACGCAGCATTCGGTGTTGATGCCAGTCGGGCTCACGAACACGCAGAACATAGCCAGCGAGTTCGAGCGCGGGCAGGTAGGAATGCTCGTCGGACGAGTCGGCGACGACAACGAGAATGTCGACAATGGGCTTGGCGGCGAGAGCAGGCACGGAGGTGGACCCCACGTGGTGCACGGCGATCAGGGCGTCGCCCAGAGCGCGCGAGATGACGCCGGCGGCGATCCTCCTGAACGTCGCCGCTAACGCGGCGTTGAAGTTCATCGACGACTAGGATTCGAGTATATTCCAGCGGTGTTCCAGAAGTTGTTGGCGCGATGGGTTGAGGTCTGCTTGCTGATCGAAGGCATGGTGGCTTTGCTCTATGCGGTGACCAGCCTGCCGCCCCTCAATGGGCGAGCCTACTTCGAGGGTGAGCTCCGTGATGTGCAGGTGATGTCCTCGGACACCGCCCTGCTGCGTGTTGGCGATGCATTGCTCGCCCTGGATTCTGTGGGGTTTGAGTCCCTTGGGATCGCGGTGGCCGAGTTGAATGATCCGGTGAAGGTCGAGGCATGGCGACTGCCTGCCAGCGACCTGCCTACCGTCGTTGCTATTAGCACCGACGGTGGAGCGACCTACAGATCTTTGGGGCTCAAGTCCAGGTTTTGGCTGACCGGATTGACGCTGGGAGCTCTTGGTGTTGTGTGCGGAGCCTTGTCGCTGCGAGCCTTCAAGGAAGATACGTCGTTGTGGGAGCGATACAGACGAAGCTCATCCCAGGTTGCGGCGGCGTCTGGACACGGGCGGGTGTCTGGAGCAATCATTGTTGCCTTGGGTGTTGCTCTGTTGACCGTCCCTGTGCGGTTCACAGGCTCCGGGGGATTCGGCGGTACCCCCGCGATCGCGTTTATGGCTCTCTTGGGTTTCTTTCTCGTGCTTGCGGGGCTACCAAGTCTGGCGTGGGGCAGGCGAGCGCCGAACGTGAGCTTCTTGAAGAGGGCGCTCCTGTCGGCGGGGCTGGGAACAATCGTACTACTGGGTTGGCTGGCATTTCAGGTGTCGAACATGCCTCAGGCCGAAACGGAGACCCATGACGGGGCGAGCGACCCCGACGATAGTCGGTGACGTGGTGTTCGTCGGTTGGGAAGTTGTTCCGACCTATGGTGTCCTAGTCCAGCGCCTCTGAACGCCCGAACCAAACGAAATCAGACCCGTGAGCCAGCACCGATGCGTTCACCCGCAAGCATCCCGATGACGACGCCCCGGCACCTGACCGACACCTCGCCCGGTCGAAACTGGTGCACGTCGTTACCGTCGCCACCGGGCGCATCTCAAGCTCTCGCCGACGAAGCGTACACCTCACTCGGCGTCCGTGTCCCGAGCGAGCTGTGCGACCGATGCTCGTCATACCAAACGACGTAGGGGGTGTCCGCGCATAGGAGAATCGAAGCGGCATTTTTGAGCTGAAGATGAGTAGCTGTTCAGTCCCTCGCTTTGGGGGCCGGCCCGAGTACGGAGACTCCGCATGCCAGCCGCCATCGAGAAGACGCCGGCTGTCCCCTCCTCGTTGCGTCGAGGTGGGAAGCACCACGGCAACAGATGAGCTCGGTGTTTGCCAGCTTGGGCGGTGCTTTGCACGGAGTCGCCGTTGGCCCCAACGAGGCCGGTCCTGCGCGCGAACTCTGAGGGACGTGACCGGTGAGCCTCGAGGGAGAAACCCTTCTCGAGAGCAGCCCTCTTGCACAGAGTGCGCCGCACTCTGGACGAACGGAAGACGTAGGCGCTCGCCTTGTCGGGCGAGCCCGTGTTTGCCAGGAGTTTGCCGGTGCCTGGCGGGTCTCTGGCGACGTGGAGTCATCGCATGGGGCCGCCGCACAGGTTGCAGACCTCGACGTCAGCGCGAGAGACGTGCCGGAGTAACCACCCCCAGCGAGAGCGCGACCAGCAGATGCCGCCTCGTCATTGCGGCCATCAAACGTCAACTCGAGCTGGTCACCCATGACGACGCTCGACTCGGCACAGTAGTGAGCCGCGTTTTGGAGAGCTTCTCAGCACCGAGGAGGCGGCGTCTACTCGAAGCGCATGTTGTCGAAGAATGCAGCACCAACGGCAGAGCCGTCCTCAGAGCGCCCCGTGTATGCTTCTGCGGTGAGCCACAC
>JBNKZR010000068.1:0-23014 GCA_050301735.1 Polyangiaceae bacterium
GTGGCTTGTCCGAAGGGTGCGTCGATAGCTCTCGAAGTAGAGCTCGGTGAGCGTCAAGAATGCGGTGGCGAGCGACTGCGTTGCAGAATGCGGCCCGGTGAGAAACGACGTGCGCGCGGTTCGTTGCTTCTGGGCTTCTGGCGATGGTAGTGGAACGTGGCAAGTTTGGGTTGAGAACGGGGTGAGTTTCTGCAATGAAGCGGCCGATGGGCAGCTGGTTTGCGGTGGGCGTGCTCGGAGTAGTCGCCATGAGTTGTGCGGCGCCTACGACGGTTGGGTTGAGGCCGATTCTGGAGGAAGCGGAGACTAATCACGTCGCGCTGATGGCGAAGTACGTGGGGTCGGAGTTGCGCATAACTGGAACGGTGTCCGTCGTTTCAATACACAAGCAGCGCATGGTGGAGCACAAACGTGGACACACGCAAAGCGAGTGGAGCCACAAGGACATGCCGTACGTCTATCTCGTCCCGGATGATGGTGAGTCTGGACGCGCATTGTGCTTCTTCCCCGAAGGGCACTACACGACGGCAGCTCGAGTTCAGAAGGGTGAAAGACTCACGCTGGATTGTTGGTTTCAAGAGTACGTGACGAAGCCGAACGACCAAGTGGTCGTGCTGAATCGATGTGAGATCGTCGATTGAGCTGTCTGGGGCCAGTAGGCCCATGAGGAGCGCTCACTGGTGGCGTGCGGATACTTCACGGGGCTGACACCGTGGGGGGCGTCAGGTGCAGCGGCAAGGTGCATGACGTCGGGGTTCCCGCCCACGTCGGCAGTAGCTAGGTCGTGCGTGCGTGGCGGAGGGGTTTGAAAAGGAGCCAGAGGCCGAAGACCACCTCGAACAGGGCACCAGCTGAGTACGGGATAGTCTCCATGACAATGGGATGCCGCGGGAAGATCATGCTGACGAAGGCAAGGAGAAGCATCGAGAGGTACGTGATGATCCCCCATGCCGCGAGCGCTCGTGGGACGTACCTCGACTCGTAGAACAGATAGCAGAACACGGTGCCACCCAATCCGACGAAGACCAGAACGATGTCGAGGCCGGCGTTGCGCACGTCCAGGAGGAGTGCGGCGAGCGCGTGAGCGTGTTCAACGTCCATTCCGTTGGATTGCCCGCGAGCGGTCAGCAAAGCGAGAGCGATGAAACTGAGAAGGGTGGTGGCGGCGCCAAGTATGGCTTCCGCGACGCGCAGGAGCATGGCGAGTCGCGCGAGATTCTCGTCGACGGCCTTGAGAACGACGAAGAGGGAAGCGGCGAGCACGACGACCGCAGCGTACATGGCGAGCACGGAAGCTACGCCGATTCTGAAGAGCAGCTCGTGAGACACGATGTTGCGTACGGTTGCTACGCTGTCGCCGGAGACGACCAATCTGGAGTCGACGAGCGAAACGCTCAGCATCCCGACAACGATGACAAACAAGTACGAAGCGCCAGCAGTGCGCACGTAGGCCGAAGGTGGTCGCGTGTTGCTCGTTTCAGTCTCGTTCAACGGCTAGCCCTTTCAAAACCGTACGGCGTACCCACGAGCCCAACTCGTCTCATGCCTGCCGCCCGATGAAGTTCAGCGCCAGGGTGCGTCGGTAGCTCGTGAAGTAGAGCTCGGTGAGTGTCAAGAAAGCGGTGGCGAGCAGGGGGCCGTAAAGCAACCCCAACACGCCGAACATCGCCAAGCCGCCGATGATGGCGAGGAAGGCGAGCAGATCGGGCATGGCTGCACCGGCACCGATCAGTTTCGTTTTGACGATGTTTTCGAAGATGGCGGCCTGACCGAGACAGAAGACCAGAAACAGCGTCGCGGTGGTCGGTGAGTCCACGAAGAAGAGATAGATGCCCAAAGGGATGACGACGATCGAAACACCCACCAAGGGCAAGAACGCGAGGATGCTCATCACCGCAGCTCCGAACAACGGCGAGGGCAAGCCCGCGACCCACATCGCGAGGCCACACAAAGCACCTTGGCCGACACTGCCGATGCCGTTGCCGACCAGCGTGCCCTTGGCAACCTGACTGAACTTGCGGATCAGGAGCACCTCTTCCGACTCGGGCAGAGGGGAGAGCTTGAAGATGAAGTCGCGCAACCGCTCGGCATCCACGAGCAGGTAAAAGACGATCATCAGGAGCACTGAAGCGTGGATCAACGCCGCGAGGAGGTTCGACAGCACGCTGCCTCCCGCGGCGAACGCTCCCTCCTGCATCACCTGTCCCGCCCTTGCCATCAGGTTTTGCAAATACTCCGGGGAGACTTCGACGCCAAATCTGGCCAGCGTGCTCTCGGCGTGAGCCAGCGCCCACGAGAGCGGTCCGGCACCCTCGAGGCCTTCGCCGAGAGATTCCGCGATCGTGTTGTAAGCCACTTCTGCTTGCTGCACGAGAGCCACCGTCAGGAGCGCCAAGGGGATGGCGACCAGCGCGGCGATCATGAGTGTGACCGCCGCGGAAGCGAGCCAGCGTTGGCCGGCGAAGAGTCGGTTCAGCTTGTGGTACAGGGGGCGAAAGAGCGCCACCAACACCAACGCCAGCACGATGTCGTGCACGAACGCCGCCAGCGTGTACACCAGGGCAGCGACCGAGGCGAAGAAGAGCAGCGCGAAGAAAGCAGGTGCCAACCTGTTCTTGTTGTACAGATCCAAGCCCTCTTGCGTCGAGAGCACGTGTGGGGTCGCGTCGTCTTCGGCCATGGTTGTCCCGAGGCACACGGTACACCGTCGCCGTTCCCACGGACCAATTGCTGGCGACGCTCGCGTTGGGGGCTTCCGTCAGCGTGAATTCGCCGAGCCGCGGCGAGCAGGCTGGGCGACGTCTCGAAGGCGAGCGCGCTGGGCGACGTCTGGAGGGCGAGTACGCTGGGCGACGTCTCGTGCCGGGACGAGCTCACTCTGTCAGTTCGAAACTGCGCAAGGGGCTCGATTGCCCCGGGGCGGCAAAGCGCGTGACGTCGATACGCGGACCGAGTTCGCAGCCATCCGCCCCCTCGTTGTTCTCGCTCTCGGTGACGAGCAGTCGCGCCGCAGGCGCCCACCAGGCTGCTTTCAACTTCGCCACGCGTGTGCAGGTGGTGGGTTGCTG
Organism: Polyangiaceae bacterium; assembly: GCA_050301735.1. Lineage (GTDB taxonomy): Bacteria > Myxococcota_A > Polyangia > Polyangiales > Polyangiaceae > SZUA-265. The sequence goes on from JBNKZR010000068.1 coordinate 3,069, forward strand.
TCCCGGCGGAGTCGGCTCCGCGTTGCAGCAGAAGCCCGTCTGCTCGAAGGGCGCTCGCTCGACCGCATGCACCAAGTGCCCTTCCCGCAGCAGCCGCGCTGCTGGCCCGGCGGCGATCAAGATTTCGTCGTTCCCGAGCGAGAGTCCCGTCTCGGGGATCGGGACCAGCGGGCGCGCCCCGAGCTGCGTGGCGCGCTGGTTCAGAGCCGCGATGCGCTGGCGGCTGGTCGCTGCGCCCAGCGTCGGTTTGCCCGTTTCTTGGTCGAACTCCCACAACAGGGTGCGCTTGGGTGCGGTAGCAGCGCCGGTCACGGGAGGCGAAAACTCGAGCAGCGTGTCCTTGGCCATGTCGGCGCAGCAACTGCTCCAGGACTCGATGGCGAACAGCACGCTGCCATCCGCGGTCAGTGCCGGAAAGCCCCTCGCCTCGTGAGGGGGGCAGAGGGTGGAGATGCCGACGGGCTCCTGAGTGTTGCAGGCCGCCAAACGCTCCGCGAGCGGACGGGGGGCTGCAGGAGGGCCCACGTTGGTCGTCGACCTCGTCTGCACAGAATACGGCAAGTGAACGGGGGCGAGGCCGTTGAACCAGTCTACTTCGAGTTGTCGTGGCGAGATGAAGCTCACTGGTGGGGGGTAGGTGAATGAATAGGGTGACCAATGAACGGGCTCGGGATGTGGGTTGCTCATCAAGAGCTCCAGCTCGCCGCCGCCGACGGGCACGCGCAAGACATCTGCGTAACGGTTGCGGCACAGGAAGTGCTCATCGTCCGGCGACAGCACCGGCGACATGCAGTCCGCGAAGAGTTGGCTCTGCTTCGTCGCGAAGTCGATGCGCATCAACTGCGGAGCGCGCAGGTAGAAGTCCTGGTACATGTCGTCGCTGGAAGAAAACTCCCGCGAGTCGGTGACGTAGAAGCTCAGATCGGGGGAAAAGGCGATGATGCCTCCCTCGTAAGCGCTCAGGTGTTCGGCTCGCGTGGCATCTCGGAGCAGCCAACTCTCGACCGAGCAACTATCCCCACCGCACTCGGTCACGATCGTGAGCAGGAGTGCGCGCCCATTGGCGACAGTCTCGACACCACACGTTTCGTACGGCCCGTCGTAGCCGACCCGAGCGAGGCACGCTTTCGGAGCCCTCAATGCGGAGATGGCTGCCTCGGCGTCGAACGTTCGTTCGGCGCCTTCGGATGACGCTGCGGAAGAAGGACCAGACGAAGACGTGGCGGCGGGCTGGGTTTGCGGTGCTCCCGGCCTTGCTCCTGCGCCGGGAGCGGCCTCTCGAGTGGGCGCTGTCGCGGCTGGAGCCAGCGTGCATCCCACGAGCAGGCAGCTCGGGAGCACCCCACGCGGGGACCAGAGACGAGAGAACTTGGAGGGGACGGGCGGCATGGGGTCCTGGCTGTTCTGGCGAGCGCTCGTTCTGGAGCCGGGCGCCGTCTTGCAGCTGGTGTACTCCAAGTTGCGGGCTGGGGATCGCCTCCAGGAGTTCCGCAGCTTTTTCGCAGTCGCCCAGGGGCCGGCCTGTTTGGGTAGGCGGGCTAGCATCGTCGCGGCTGGAGCTGGCTGTCGCGCGGCAAATGTAGCAAGCTCCCGGCCTCATGATTGTCGATGCGAACGACTTGTCTTCGGGCGACGTGCTTTCCGCAGACGTCTGCATTGCGGGCGCGGGGGCGGCTGGGATCACGCTGGCGTTGGCCCTGCGGGAAGCGGGCCTTTCCGTCATCGTGCTCGAGAGCGGCGGCTTCGACGAAGAGGACGAAAACCAAGCGCTCTACGAAGGCACGATGAGCGGCATCAACACCTGGCAACTCGATTCGAGGCGGGAGCGCATGTTCGGCGGCTCGACGAGTCGCTGGGCAGGCTGGTGTCGACCGATGCACCCCTTCGACTTCGAACCACGATCGTACATTGCGGAAAGTGGTTGGCCGATCGCCTACGACGATCTCGTGCCCTTCTACGAGAAGGCTCACCAGCGCGTGCAGCTGGCCGACTTCATCTGGGACCTGGACGAGATCCAGGCGATCAGTGGACGGCCGTTGATCGAAAGCCCCGGTGGCAGGCTTCGCAGTGAGGTCTATCAATTCAGCCCCCCCACACGTTTCGGTGAGGTCTATCGCGACGACCTCGAGGCGGCGGAAGACGTGACCGTCTATCTGTACGCCAACATTCGGAACTTGGACCTCGAGTCCAACCACTCCGAGATCCGTCGCTTCGAGTGCGCGACGCTCGATGGCGTCGAGTTCGACGTCGAAGCGCGCGCCTACGTGCTGGCGATGGGCGGGCTCGAAAACGTGCGGCTACTCTTGGCGTCGAACACACAGCTGCCCGAGGGGGTGGCGAACTCGAGTGACGCCGTGGGGCGCTACTTCATGGAGCACCCTCACTACAACGGCGTGTGCACGTGGGTGATGGGCGCCCCTGCCGACATCTCTTTCTACGAGCGGCACACCATCCAGCTCCCGAGCGGGCCAGTCCGCGTGCAATCGATGCTTTCACTCACGCCCGAGGTGCTCGAGGAAGAGGGACTGCTCGACTTCACCGCGAGTATCAAAGAAGCCGCGGTGGAGCCGGGGGACACCGGCGACATCTACGTCGACGAGGTGCGCTCGCTGCTGCGTGACAGCGGCGAAGATCGCATCTACCAGCTGCACGTGCGCGCCGAGCAGACCCCGCTGCCCGACAGCCGTGTGACGCTGAAAGACAACGCGGTGGATGCGCTTGGCATGCCCCGTCTCAACCTGAACTGGAAGGTGGCCGCCGATGACAAACGTCGCATGCGACGCGCGATGGAGCTCGTCGGTGCCGAGTTGGCGGCAGCGGGGCTCGGCCGCCTGTGGACGTCGACCAAGGGCGACGAACTGAGTTGGACGATCGCGCCGGGAGGCCACCACATGGGCACGACCCGCATGAGCGAAGATCCGAACGATGGCGTGGTCGATGCCAACTGCCGCTGTCACGACGTCGAGAACCTGTACATCGCCGGGAGTTCGGTGTTCCGCACCGGAGCGTCGCCGAATCCCACGCTCACCATCGTCGCGTTGGCGGAACGCCTCGCCGCTCACTTGCAGGAGGAGTTGTCGTGATTGTATCCCGTACAGAGGGGCGCTTGCAGCGGCGCCAGTTCCTGCGTTCCGTTGGTGCGGGGCTCGCGAGCGTGACTGCCGTCGCGTGTGGCGGTGGTGACGACGAGCCCATCGAGCCGCCGCCGCCCGAAGTCAGCGCTTACCAAGATGTCGTCGAGCGCTACTTTGGCAGCGACGACGACTTCGACAATGCCGCCTTCATCGGTCGTCACTACGTCAGCCAAGAAGGCATGAGCTCCAGCGAGGCCTACGACTCGACCAGCCGCACGCGCGATCTGATCGACGAGGCGGACTCGGACTCCGACGCCGTCGACCAGCTCGAAGAACGTTTGCAGACCGACTTCGTCGACGTGAAGGTGCGCGCGGTGGACGGTTGGACGCTATCGCGCACCGAGGTGGATCTGTGTGTGCTGGCGTACTTGCTGGACAACCTCGACGTCGAGGCCGAGTCGGGCTGAGCGGCGAACTGCGAGCAGCGGGGCGTCGGCCGCGCCTACTCTGGACACTCCTCGAGCGACTCGATCCAAGCTTCGATGAGCTCGCTGCCCTTTTCGTCGACTTTGTCGGTGCCCAGTGGTGGCATGCGCCAGCTCGACTGGCCGCTGATCATCCGTAGGTAGAGTGCGGAGGCTTCGGGTGCGCCAGGAGCGACGATGACTGCGTCTTCTAGCACTTCGCTCTCTTCGTCCTGCTCGTCGTCGCCGGCCCCTTCGCCGTCTTCGTCGTCGCTGCCTTCGCCGACGGGATCGCCGTGCATCGGGGGTGCGTTGCAGGTTTCCGTCAGGCGAAACGGCGTCGTGACCCGCAGATCGATCTCCCCTTCGCCGAGCCCGCCCGGGCGGTGGCAATGGCCACAATTGGCGTGCAGATAGGAACGGGCCCGCTCGTCGAGATCCGCCTCCTCGTCATCGGGGGCGACCAGCGCTTCATCGTCGCTTTCGCCCTCCAGCATGCCGAGGCCGGTCAAAGTGTGCACCTGATCCGCGGTGCGCCCGGTGGCGTCGTACGTGAGCTCCCGAGCCATTTGCCGTTGACTGAGACCCAGGCTCACCCCCGCGGCCTCCGTATGGCACTCGAAACACTCGTCCTGGTTAGGTACCCCCCAGGTGCCGTCCTCGACCTCCAACTCGTCGCCCTCCGTCGTCAGTTCGGCGTCGTCCTGGTCGTCGTTCCAGACGTAGGTGGCGGCGTGCCACTCGCCATCTTCGTCGCGCGTCAAGAGGCGGGTTTCGAGATAACGATCGTCGCTCACGAACTCTTTGACGAGGGTGCCGCCTGGTGGCAGCTCGAAGTTGCCGTTGCGCTGTACCTCCATCGCCGTATCGTTGGGCAGCGCGACGTAGCGGCCCTTGCCGGCGCCGTCTGACCACAGCGGCGCATTGACCGCGTACGGCACGAAGGCGTCGGATACTCGAGGGGGCTCACTCTCGAAACAAGCATGCTCGGACAAACGCTCCGGAAAGTCGCCGCTGCCGATGCAATCGTCGTTGTTCGGCCGTGCGTCGAGGCCCAAAGACGTGTCGATGGTGGCCTCCGTTTCACTCCCGCCACAGGACAACACAGCGACGGCTAGAAGGCAGCTGCAAACACGCACGAGCGTCATGTCGAGCGCTCCTACCACTGCCCGAGCAGCTGCGCCAGAGTTCGCGCTTCGGTGCGGCGACAAAGCGGGGGCATGTTGGTGACCGCGCGATCTTGCAGTCGCGGCGGTGGCACCTGTGCCGTTCTGCACAGGTCAGAGTGCTGCGCGGGGTCGGCGGCGCTGAGCCGTGCTGGTCAGAAGTTCTGCGCGCTGAGGGTCGTGATCTCCAATGCGTAGCCGAACCAAGCATTGTGCAGGCGGATCAATTGGGTGGGGTGCCCGGGGCTCATGCCGCCCTCGTAGGTGACGACAATCTCGCCCTCAGGTCCACCTGGGCGGGTGAAACGCCGTTCGTACAGGCGTCCCGCGCGCCAAGTTTCCGTGACCTGCTCGTCGTACAGTCGTCCTTGCACACGGCCAGCGCCGCTCGCCGGGGGCGGCAGGTTCAGAAAGAAGACCCGGTGCACGTCGATCAGGATGGAACGCGCTTCGAAGGGGAGCTTCTGATCGACGAAGCTCTCGAAGCGGAACTCCGTGCCCTCTTGCTCCAACAAGAAGGCACGCGTGCCAAAGGGCGTCAGACCCAACACATCCAGCTTGGGCCCCGTCTTTTGCACGACGGCATGCAAGCTGTGACTCAGGCCGCGGTAGCTGGTGACGATCTCTTGGTCCCACAGAAAATCGCCGTCGATGGTCGTGGTGTCGACGAGGTGGCCCGGGTAGTTCGCTGGTTTTTGGGGGTGGTTTGGCGAGTGAGTGCGGGTTGTTGGACAACAGGCGAGTAGCAGCGGCAGCACGACAAGTAGCACCGTGAGACATCGACGCGGTGTCACTCGCGGGGCGTTCGGGCGGCCCGGTCGGCCTCGACGAAGGGTCGCTCGGTGGCTCACGTCGTGCAAAGCGCGCGCCTCGTGCTGTGAGTGAGGTGCCCCGTGCTCGCTCATCGAGCAAGCTCTCGCCCGCTCGTTCATCGTGCGCGGCGTGCTTGCGGACGTCATGGGCGCTCCTCGACGCTGCCGCTCAGCAACAGAACGGCTGGGGCCAGCAGCAACGACAGCAGCACCCCCACGGCGATGGTGACACCCATGGCGTGGAGCGCCGGCACGTCCGAGAGCGCCAACGCGCCGAAGGAACACACCGTCGTCAAGCACGCCACGACGAGGCTCACCAGTGTTGCCGCGCGGTGCTCGCTATCGTGACTCTCGGCCAAGAAGATGCCGTAGTCCACGCCGATGCTCGTGACCAACAGCAAGCTGAGCAGGTGCAGCAGGTTCAAGGGCTCCCCGAGCGCTGAGAGCAAGCCCAGGGTGGCGGCCCCGGCGAGCAGCGCGGGTGCCGCGGAAATCGCGGTGAGGCGCATGCTTCGGTAACGAAGGGCGACCAATAGCACGACGAACACCAAGCCCACGACCATGAGCTCCAGCGTTTGACGTCGAAAGGAACGGTAACTCGTGTCGAGCAGTGCTGCCTGGTCGAAGAAGGTCGCACCCTCGATCTTCGATAGACTAGCTTCGAGGGCACTTGGGGCGCGCACGTCGCGCAGGAAGGTGATGACCGCCACCTCGTCGTCCAGCAAGGCGACGAAGGGGCGCACCAAGGGCGCGAGCGGCGACGCGAGGAGTTGTTGCAGCGTCAAGGGGCCGGGCGGTGCTGAGAGCTCCCGCGTGAAGTCCGAGAACGCGGCGCTGTCGAAGCCCGCGTGCTCGAGTGCCGCGAGTGTCTTCTGCGCCAGAGCGGGCATCGAGGCGAGGGCCTCCAGGTTTGCTCGTTGCAGCTGCTCGGACCACACGAGGCCGTGCAGCGAGGAGAAGCGCTCGAGCTCGCCCGCGTCTTGCGCGCTCGTCAAAGCATGCGCCACTGCATCGTTAGTCTGCAGGGCACTCTCGACGTCACTCCCCAAGCTCACGACGAAGCGACCCATGTCCGTCGAGCCGATGCGACTTCGCACCCGCTCGTCCTCCGCTACCAACTCGGGATCGGGCTGGTGCAAGTCTCGAAGACGATCGCTGAAGGACACGCGCGAGAGCCCGAGCGAGAGCACGACGGCCGCGGCAACCGGCAGCAGCACCCAGCGCCGCCCTCTGGCATGAGCGAGGAGTCGTGCGCTCGATGCGGCCAGGCGACGTTGCATCGGGGAGGCGCTGGCCCGGTTCGGCATCAAGTGCGGCAGGACGAGCAACGTCGTCAGCAGTGCGGCGCTCACCCCCGCCGCGGTGAAGAGGGCGATCTCGCGGATGCCGGGAAAGTCCGTCCAAGCGAGACCCACCAGCCCGGCCACTGTCGTGGCGCAGGCAAGGCTCAGCCCGCGCCAAATCTGCCGCGCGCTTGCCTGTGGGGTTGGCGCGCCCGCCAGTGCGAAGTGGTTCTGCAGGTGAACGGGATAGTCGATGCAGACGCCGATCAGTGCGCCACCGAAGGCCAGCGTGACGGCGTGCACTTGTCCGAACAGGAGCAAACACGTGTCGGCGGCCGCGAGCAAGCCCACGACGAGGGGCAGCGCGGCGATCACGAGCTGCAAGAGTGAACGGAACACGAGGATGAAGAGCACCACGACGGCCAGGGTCGAAAGCAACGACACCCGCTGGATGTCCGCTTTGATGGCTCGTTCGGAGGCTACGGCAAAGCGGTTCGCTCCCGTTTGCTCGACGACGACGGAGGGGTAGCGCTCGTGGGTGGAGGCAATGGCGTCGTCCACCTGCTGCAACAAGGTGGACTGGGCGGGTGCGTCGAAGGCGGAGTCTCGGAGTCGCCCGAAGACGATGCCGTGGCCATCGCTCGACACGAAGCGACCATCGACCACTTCGAGTTCGGGGGCTTGGGTCGAGCGCAGGCGCAACAAGAGCTGCGGGAAGCTGAGCCAGGGGTCGTGCGTCGCGATGGCGCGGATCGCGAAGCCCTCCGGCCCCGCGAGCTGCGTCTTCAGGGTTTGGGCGCGTTGCTCCAGCGTGTTCGAGAAGGCTGCGAGCTCGGTCTCTGGCTCCTCGAACAGCAACGAGAAGCGGTGTGGAAAGTACAGCTCGTGGAAGGCCTCTTGCTCACCCGCGGCCACGCCGCCGCGCACTTCCGCCAGCCCCTCGAGTCGAGAAAGCCGCGTTTCGAGGTCCCGGGTGGCGGCGAGGGTCGTTTCGCGGTCCTTCGCGCCCACGGTCCAGAGCACTTGACGTGTCAGTGTCGAGTCGGTCAAACGGCGTGCGATGTCGTACTGGCGCTCGCTCTGGCTTCCGGCGACGAACTGCGCCATCGACGTTTCCACACGCAGTTCTCTCGCTGCGACAGTGATCAGTCCGAGGACGAGCACGGAGAAAGCAGCCAGTACCGGGGCTCGTCGCATCCGCGCAGGCATACAAGATCCCGCGCCAGGAGCCCAGTCGAGTGCGGCGGGGACCGAACGGAGATGCGGGGCCGAGCTAGCTCGAGGGCGATCAGGGCGCACGGGCCGCTGGCGTTCCTCGATTGAGTAGGGCGTTGGGACCCGCTGCGAACGTGACGCCGAGGGGGGCGTCGGGGCTGCGGTAGGCGCTGCGGATACGTAAACCCACAGCGCCGACCCCGAAGCGAAACGCTCGCTGCGAATAGCGTATACTGGGGGCATTCGCACTGCGAAGTTCCAGCCCGCCCGTTCCAGCCGCATTGCGTCAAGTTGCGGCCGATGGGAGAGTGAACGCCATGAAGACTTCCTTTTCCTCCTGGGCTCTGGGCGCAGCCGTGTGTAGCGCGTTCGTCGTGGTTTCCGCTTGCGGTGCCTCCAGCGGTGGCGACTCGGATCAGAACGAGTCGGCGGCCTCTTCGGAAGGCGACGACACGGCGGCCAGTGGCGCTACCTCAGGGGACGATTCGGGCGAGAGTGGTGAGTCAGGTGCAAGCGGTGACACGTCGGAAGGCGCGGATGTCCCGGGGGCCGATGGGGACACCAGCGGCAACGCCGACGGAGCGGACACCGCAGGTGACGAGGGCAGTGCTGGCGACGGCTCCGGCACGGCAGACACCGCCGATCCTGGGGCCATGGACCCCGATCCCTCGGACACGACGGCTCCAGGCGACGAGCCGCCCATGTCGATGGACGACATGATGGTGGACGAGCCGCCGCCGGACACGCCGCCTGAGATGATCGTGGCCGATTGCACCAGCACCTGCCCCGTGCCGAGGCTCTGCGTGCCGTGTGGTGATGGCTGCTCGGAAGCCTATGTGCCGTGTGACGCAGCTGGCGAGTGCGGCGAGGTCGAGTGGCAGTGCGATCAGGACACGCCCGCGCCGGAGCCCGATCCGAAACCCGTCGACAATACGTGCACCGCGACGTGTCCCGTGTCGGCCATATGCCAACTGTGCGCGGACGAGAGCTGCGCCCGCCCGAACGTGACGTGCAACGACGATGGCACGTGTGGCGCCGTCGAGTGGGTGTGCCCGGACGGTGCCGTGGATCCGGATCCGGTGGACGGGGTGCGCTGCCGCACGGTGGACGACTGCCCGCAGATCCTCAGCATGTGTCGCGATTGTCCCGACGGTGGCTTGGCTTGCCCCGTGATGGAGTGCATCGACAGCGCCTGCACCATGACCGGTGACGAGTGTCCGAGCGACGCCGCCTACGATCCCTGCGCGGGCAAGGTGGACGGTGAGTACTGCAGCCTGTGTGCACCCGATGACAAGGACTGCATCGAGACCGACGAAATCAAGACCTGCCTCGATGGCAAGTGCACGTCGGGTGTGATCATCTCCGTGCAGTAGAGCGACTTCGAGGGCCTGCCGTCACTTGGGTGGCGGCAGGAACAGCCGCTTCTTCTCCGCTGCCGAAAAGCGCCGCTTGGCGTCCAAGTGCGACAGCTGCATCGTCGTGCGGTCCCCGTTCGTCTCCGCGACGCGCATCTCCGTCAATTGCTCCCCCAACCCAAAAAAGACCACCTGGCGAACCAAGCGTTTCAGCTGGGCAGCCTTGGGCTGGAGGGTGAGTGACCAATCGTATCGGGGTCGTTCACCCTTTGCGGAAGCGTCGGACGACTCGTGGGCAGGCTCGTTCGAAGACGACCCGTCGGAGCGCTTGTCGGACTCTGCGGCGGGCTTTTCAGAACTGCCGGCAGGGGATCCGGGGGTGGCGGGCGGCAGCGGGTTCTGGTCGAAGCGAATGTCGAAGTCGCGCTGCAGGATCTGCTCGTCGCCGCGCAGCACGTTCAAGAACGAATGCACCAAGGCGTGGGCGCTGGGGTGGTTCTTCAGATCGACGTCGCGTCGCCCTTTGGCGTCGACGATGACGAGCTGTTGGCGGTTGAGGTACATCGTCGAGGGGCGCGGCTTTTCGGTCTTTCGAACCAGGCCGAGCTCGGGATCGTAGAACAGCTGGCCACTGCTTCGAAGCGGGGCTCTGAGCAGAGCGATCTGCTTCTGCTCGGAGAACTGTGCGCTCACTCCGGGGCTCGCCGCGAGTAGCTGCAGCAGTTCTGAAGCCGTCTTGGGTGTGCGCGTGGGGGCGTGTGCGGGGGCGCGCGACTGCTGTGCCGAGTGCGGAGCGGACTCTTGCGGCAAGAGCGGCGGGGACTCCGGCGATGTGAATGGAGAAGCCGCCCGCAAGAACGCCGTGGGCGCGAGCGTTGCAGTCAGCAGCCCAGCCAAGAGCCCACCGACGAGACCGAGCTCGGACGCGATCGGCTTCATGGTTCGTTCTGCCCGAAGTCGAGTTCGCCGTTTCGCAACATGGAAAGCACGTGAGCGATGTCCACATCCATCGCGCGATCGGCGGTGTTCATGGGGATGTGCTCACGGATCTGGGCGTGCAGCTGGGTGCTACGCGCGTGGCAGCCCACGCCTTCCCTCAGATCGACGGCTTGGCACAGGGCGAGCAGATGAGCCGCAGCAATGGTTTCGGTCAGCTCCACGATGCGCCCACAATCGCGAGCGGCGATGGTGCCCATCGAGACTTTGTCTTGGTTGTGGTTTTCCGTGCTGCGACTGAACACGCTGGCGGGCATTGTCAGTTTGGCGGCTTCGGCGCACAGGGCGCTGGTGAGGATTTGCACGGCCTTGAAGCCGTGGTGCGCGACGCCCGCGTCGCGTGCGACGAGATTCTCCCGCAGGCCGCCGTTGGTCTGTGGATTGCACAACAGTTGCAGTTGCCGATCCAACAAGTCCGCCAGGTTGGCGACCGCGGTCTTCAGGCTGTCCATCACGTGGCAGACGTGGCCGCCGTAGAAGTTGCCGCCGTGGAGCACGTCGCCGGTCTCTGGATCGACCAGGGGGTTGTCGTTGGCGCCGTTGAGCTCCGTCTCCAAGAGCCCACGGAAGAACGGCAGCGTGTCGACCAATACCCCGATCACGTGTGGGGCACAGCGCAACGAGTAGCGATCTTGAACGCGAGTGGGTTCGTCGAAGCTGCGCTCGTCGAAGCTCGTGTCTTCTCGCAGCCAGCGGGCGACCGTGCGCTGCCCGGGGTGCGGTTTGGCCGCGAACAAGCGCTCGTCGAAGTGACGTGCTTCGCCGCGCATCACGTCGACGGCAATCGCCGTCAGCGCCGTGCTGAGACGCGCCAAATCCGCGGCGCGAGCGAAGGCGAGGCAAGCGAGCCCGGTCATCACGCTCGTGCCGTTCATCAGCGCCAAGCTCTCTTTGGGCTGCAGCGTCAGCGGCTCGATGCCGGCTTCGCGGAGTGCGTCTTTGGCGGGCATCACCACGCCGCGGTAATTGACGTCGCGCTCGCCGCACAGGGTCGCTGCCACGTACGAGAGCGGCGTCAGATCACCGCTCGCCCCCACCGAGCCCTCCGCCGGGATGCGCGGCAGTACGTCGGCTTCGAGCAACTGAGCCAGGCGCAGCAACAGCACGGGTCGCACCGCGGAGTAACCCGTGGCGAGTGACGCCAGGCGCGTCAGGATCACCGCGCGCGCCTCTTCCGCCTCGAGGATGCGCCCGGTGCCACAGCCGTGCAAACGAACCAAGTTGAGCGGAAGCTCCGTCACTTGCTCGCCGCTGACGTGGTTGACACAGGAGTCACCGACGCCGGTGGTGACGCCGTAGATGCGCTCACCGCGGCGCAGGCGCTCCGAGACGGCACGTTCACTCGCGTTCAGGCGCGCGAGGAACGTTGGGTCCTCCGACAGGCGCACGCGGGCGCGCCGCTGGCTCACGACGACGACGTCTTCGATCGTCAGGGGGCGACTTCCGACCAGCACGGTGAGCAGATCTCGAGGAGTTGGGTGAGGCATCAGGCGGATGGGGGCGTGCAGGGGGTGTCGTCGTCAGCGCCGGGGCTCTGCGCGAAGAGTGCTTCGAGCCGAGCCCGAGGCAATTTGCCCGAGTCTTCCCGTGGTAGTCGTTCGAGGACGCGGATGCGGCGCGGTACCAGCACTTGGTCGAGACGCTGCAAGAGCCAGTGTCGAAGTTCGGCCGGGGTCAAATGCCCGGCTGCGGCGGCGTTGTCAACGGCAGCTGGTCCAGAGGCCACCGCCAACCACACCTCCGAACCGCGCAAGCCTTCGACCTTCGCCGACAGCGCTGCCGCGTCGTGCACGCGTGGGTGCTGTCGCGCGTGCTGCTCGATCTCCTGCAAGGTGATGCGCTTGGCCCCGACTTTGACCACGCCGTCGCTGCGACCGAGATGACGGAAGCGGCCGTCCGGCAAGAGCTCGATTTGGTCGGCGCTCTCGTAGTCTTCGTGGGGGCTATCGACGAAGGCGGAGCGCAACACGAGTCGCCCCTCGGTCGAGGCGCGCACCTCGATGCCCGGCAACGGTGAGTACGGCTCGTCGCTGTCGCAGCGTCGGGTGGCGATGCCGCCGGTCTCCGTCGAACCGAGTACTTCGATCACCGTCACGTGGTTGAACTCGCAAAGCCGCTTGCCGACCGTGACATCGAGCTTGGCGCCGGAAGAAGCCCCGAGCCTGAGGTTCGCGAGCGAGGCCCCGTAGTGCTGCAACGCAGCCCACTGAGGTGGCACACTGACGAGCACGCTGGCGTCGCGTGCCATCTGCGCGATGGAGGCCGCAGCGCCGGGCGTTTCGCGTAGGAAGCACGCGCCAGCTCGTAAGGGGGCGAGCACGCCGAAGAGCAGCCCGTAGATGTGCTGACACGGCACGGTGGAAAGGAAACGATCGTCGGGGGTCAGTTCGAAGACCCGAGTCAGAACTGCGGCTTCGCCGAGCAGCTGCCGCGCGGACTTCGAAAAGCCGCGTGGGGCTCCGGTCGTGCCGGACGAGTAGACGGTGACCAGTGGGGTGTCAGCGCTCAAGGTGAATGCATCGTCGCGAGCTGGCGTGCGCTGTGCGTCGAAGCAGCGCACGTCGATGCCGTCGGGGGTGACGGCGTCGGGGGCGCTGTCTCTGAGCACGGGACCCAACTGACTCGCCAAGGTGGCGATGGCACCTGGGTTACGGGCGTGCGGCAGCGCCACCGCGGTTCCGGCGAGCCAACCCGCGAGCAGCCCGACGCAGAAGTGGAAGCGGTCGTTGCACAACAAGAGCGGAGGCGCCGACTCGACGGCGCGCTCTTTCCGCAATCGCTCTGCGAGTCGCTCAGCGGCGTGTCTCAAGTCCGAGTAAGTGCGCCTGCCCCCCATACCGATGGCGACGGGGCGGCTGCCCACGTTTTCAGGAACCACCCGCAGATCCGCTTGCGCCACCGAAAACTGCGTCGTCACCCGCTGATACTTTCGCAGTCTGGTGTTGGGGGCAAGCGGTCAAACCTGCTACCAATGGACGCGAGGTACTTGATGCATCCAACGCCGCCCGCCTCGCCACCCGGTGCCATCGCTTCCGCCGACGGCTTGGTGTCCATTGGCCAGGTCGTGGCTGGCAAGTATCGGGTGGAGCGTATTCTGGGGGCCGGGGGAATGGGCGTCGTGGTGGCCGCTCTGGACCAGAGCCTCGGTCGGCGTGTCGCGCTGAAGGTGCTGCACCCGGCGTTGGCCCAAGACGCCAGGATGGTCGAGCGTTTCCTCCGCGAAGCGCGCGCCGCGACGCAGATCACGAGCGAGCACGTCGTCGGTGTGTTCGAAGTCGGCCAGCTCGACAACGGCAGCCCGTTCTTGGCGATGGAGTACTTGGAGGGTCAAGACTTGCGGCAAGTGCTGCAGCAACGGGGGCCGCTGCCGGTGCAGGAGGCCGTCGGCTACTTGATGCAAGCCATGGTGGCGATTGCCGAGGCACACGCCAAGGGCATCGTGCATCGCGATCTGAAACCCGCGAACTTGTTCCTGGCGCAACGAGCGGATGGCATGCGCCTGGTCAAGGTGTTGGACTTCGGCATCGCCAAGGCGTTCGCGGGCGGTGATGCTGGCGACAGCGCTCTGACCCAGACTCAGGGCAGCGCCATCGGTTCGCCCATCTACATGTCGCCGGAACAGGTGCGCACTCCCAACTCGGTGGATGCGCGCACGGACATCTGGGCGCTGGGTGTCGTGCTGCAAGAGTTGTTGACTGGGCACACGCCGTTCACCGCGACCACGAGTGCGGGGCTGTTCGCGTCGATCGTCACCGATCCGCCCACGCCCGCTCGAAGCTTTCGCGCCAACCTACCCCAGAAGGTGGACGAGGTTCTGAGCGCCTGTTTGCAGAAGGATCCTGCCGCGCGCGTTGCGTCGGTTGCCGCGCTAGCTCAGCGTTTGGCACCCCTTGGCGGCGCGGAGGCCCAGGCGTACCTGCGTCGTATTGCGGGCTTCACGGGCGCGAGCGCCGGGGCAGTCGCCAGCGCGACGAAGGCTTCGCCGTGGCCGGTGCTGGCGGCAGTGCTCGGCACTCTGGCGCTGGCCGCCGTGGGCGTGGGTTGGTTCCTGCTGCGAGCTCCGGCGTCGGCAGAGGTGGCGCCCAGCCAGCCGAGTCCGTCCCGCTCGACGGCCCCGGCTCCAACGAGCGTGTCCACTGCTGACGGCAAATCTCCGTCGGTCGAGCCGGCCCCGACGGAGCGCGGTTCCAACACCAAGGGCACGAGCCCTCCGTCTTCCGACGAGGCCGAGCAATTGCCCGAGCTGGGCGCTCCGGTGGCGTTTACTTACCACGCTGTGGTTGGTCCTCGTGACCACTGCAACTCACGGGGTACTCGTCTCGAAAGCGCCGCTCAGATCCTGCGGCAAGAGCGAGCGAACTTTCACCGGCAGCGGGGGGACGCAGGCGACGGAGCGGATCCCGTGTTCGCTGAACCCACGGCTCGCGTCCAGCTCGAACAGCTCGTTCGCGAAGCCACCTTTGGCTCCGGGGTGGAGCGACTCATCATCGACAACTCGGTCACGCTCGTGGTGCGCCTCACTGGGTCGAAGGCCAGCCTCGTCGGCATCGATGTCCAGCTGAAGGACCGGGGGCAGCCGGTGAGCGGCTGTCGCTGAGCGAGGGGCTGGCCCGACACCTGCGGTCGCGGAATACGGCGTGCAGGAAGTTTGAAGCCAGCGGGAGGCCTGGTACTTTGGCCTGGTTGTGAGCGCGGTGGGTCCGCCTCATGAGGCAAAAAGTACAATGATTTCGCGGGTCCTTCGCGAGCCCCAGCTCCTGGTCGATGAACGCAAGCCGAACCACGTCCAAGGCACCACCTCGACCGGCAGTGTTGCCGCGTTCTCGGCTCCCTACCCAGAAGCGACCTGGCCGAATCAAGACTGCGCCCTGATCGCGCCCATGAGCTGGGGCACGGTGCTCGCTGTCGCCGACGGCCTCGGGGGAGCTCCTTCGGGGCAAGAGGCGAGCAAGATCGCCGTTCAGCAACTGTCGCGTTGCTTGACGGAAGAAGGCACCGAGCAAGACGCGCGCGGCGCCATCCTCGATGCCTTCGAGTCTGGCAATCGAGCGATCCGTGACCTGTCCGTAGGGGCTGCCACGACCTTCGCCGTGGTGGAGATCCGTGGGCGCTCGTTTCGGCCCTACCACGCGGGGGACTCGAGCATCCTCGTGTGCGGCGCCCGCGGCAAGACGAAGTTCGTGAGCGTTCCGCATTCTCCGGTGGGCTACGGCGTCGAGGCGGGCTTGATCGACGCTGACGAAGCGCTGCATCACGAAGAGCTCAACATCGTGTCCAACGTGGTGGGCTCTGCTGACATGCGCATCGAACTCGGCACTCCCTTCGAACTCGCCGAGCGAGACACTGTCGTGCTCGCCACCGACGGCCTGTTCGACAACGTTCACCAAGAAGAGATCGTCCAGATCGTTCGCTCGGGGCCGTTGGACGCGGCAGCCAAGGACTTGGCAGAGCTGGCGACGAAGCGCATGCACACCTCGGACTCCAGCAAGCCGTCCAAGCCCGATGACCTGACGTTCATCCTCTACCGGCCGTCACCATCTTCCCAGGTGAGCCTCTCCAAATAGTCCCGCAAGTCGAGGGCTGAGCGAAAGCGCTGCTGAATCAACGAGTACTTCAGCCCACGCACGATGCGTTTGATCTCAGGCGGTTGCCGAGCGTAATACTTGGGTCCGCCGACGGCCGCGTGGAGGATCTGGATCAGGCCGATGACGTCCTCCTGGATTTGGTCCCGCTTCTTGTAGCCGTGCAGGTTGTAGAAGTCGACGAGCTTGACGTCGAAGCCCAGGCCCCGACGACGCACCAGGACGTTGCCGGTGTGTAAATCACCGTGAAACTCGCGCTTGGCGTGGATCGTGGCCATGCCTTTTGCCAGTGCGTGGAGTAGGTGAAGAGCCTCGAACGGCGGTAGTCGTTTGCCGGGCTGATGGCTGATGAAGTCGCTCAAGGGTTGCCCCTCTGCGTACTCCGACACGAGGAAGGTGACCCATTCGCCCTGAACCTCCATGCGCTCTTGGGTCACGTACTGGATGATGATGGGGCAGTCTCTGAGTTGGTGCAGCTTCTTGGCGTAGAACTTGACGCTACGGTCCCGTTCGTTGCGTTGCGGGTAGAAGAACTTCGCCGCACGTTCGATACCGGTCAGGCGTTCGCGGATGCGATACACCTCACCCTCCCAGCCGCCACCCAGCTTCTCCTCGACGACGTACTTGCCCGCGAGGGCTGTGCCAGGGGTGAAATCGAAGCTGATGATACGAGAGCGAGACTTGGGCATCGGTGCGATCGTGCGAATACAAATAGCAGACTCGTCGGCGGCTCACCGGCTCTCGTAGCAGGTTGGGTCGAGAATCTCGGGACGGTATTCGAAGTGCATGGTGTCGAAGTGCAGCCAGCGTCCGCCCCAGACGAAGCCCTCCGCCTCGAAGGCGTGCACGATCGCGACGGGCATGGTTCGCGTCGGCAGCTTGCCCTTCTCCCAGCGCCAGTAGCTGCTGTAGGCGGGGTTGAGGTCGATGGCGACGCCGAAAGAATGGGCACTGAGGCGATCGGTTCCGGCGATCTTCCGGTAGTTGAAGGTGCCACCCATCTTGGCGAAGTACACGCGATAGTCGGGATGTGCGGCGAGCACCTTCGTCAGACGCTCGTCGACTCGCCGAAGAGCGTCAGCGGCTTTGTCGTGAATGCTGACGCCATGCCCCGCCAACTCGACGCGCGTCAGGTGCTTGCGGATGTCGGCCTGCTCGGGACCGTAGGCCGCCAACAGCACCGCATCGACCCGAATGCGGCCTGGATCGCCGGTCGCTTCCGCGATCGGACCGCGTGGGTAATCGAAGGCGTAGATGTCGGAAAGGTCAGGAGAATTGAGTAGCGCTTCGAGGTCCTTGTCGCGCCTGCCGTCGTCCCACGACAAGCTGCCGCTCGGTAGCACGAGCTCGAAGCCCCGCGCCGGGTCGTGGCGGATCTCGCCCGCGTAGTACTTCGTCAGGCAGCGCAGGCCCGCCGGTGGCGCTGCGGCTTCGGTTCGCGGGGCTGCCTCCGCGCCGGGAGCAGGTGCGGAGTTGGTGCTCGTCGAGTGCGTGCGGGGCGGATCAGGGGCTTGCCCGGCGGGAGCTCCCGATGCAGACGCGTGCGAGGAGGCAGGCCGAGTTTCGTGGGCCGCTGCCGTCGCAGCGGGGGGCGTTCGCTTACCTTGCTCGGAGCTTGGCGTGCACGCGACTGCCAGCAGCAGGGCGGCGAGGATCCCCGGGTGCAGCGCAACTCGAGACATGCCAAGGGAGTAGAGCACACCCCTTGCCCGCTGCGCACGTCCGACGGCTCAAAGCGACGAATGAGCCTGGCGCGCCCAGCTCAGAGCGACGAACGAGCCCAGAGCTTCCACCCGCCACGTCACGAACGAGCCCAGCACGCCCACGCTCCACGCGATGCTCGAGGCGCTGCGACGTCACTTCTGCTGCGCGTCGCCGCTCATCAGCCGCTGTAGGGCTTCGAACTGCTGGTCGGCGACGACGTAGGACGTGCCGAGGGCCCACGCCTGGCCCGGCCGCTGATACCAGGCCTGACACACCAAGCGACGCTCGCCGTTCATCCAGGCGGACCACTGAATGTGCACGCCGTCACTTCCCACGATGTCCGACAACAGTGTGCACGCGCCGATGCTGACGCCCCGCTCCATTTCAGCGTGCGCCACATCCGCGGAAGCGGAGCGTGCTGGTGTCGCGTCGGCCTCGCTGGGGGCCGGCGCATCCCAACGCACTCCGGACTTGCGATCCATGGCGGCGCGGTGGCCTGGGATCGTGTCCTTCTTCGTCCGATACGCCTTCACGCTCCGAGTATCCGGGGCAGTGGTGTGGCGGCGCAAGTGCCAACGATTGTCGCCGTTTCTCAATGGGAACATCGTCTGTTGGCAGCGTGAAATGACAGCGGCTCAAAGGCAGAAAATGAGCACCAATTCTTTTTTGAACCGTTCTAGCCGTCCCAAGGTACCTCCTTGCTGCGTCGCGTAACCGCCAGGACTCGGGCACGTAACGACGCTGCCAAGGAACAGGCAAGGGGTACGCAGCGGTCGCGGCGTGCCTGCAACGGCCGCGCGCCGCGGCGCGTCATGGTTCCAGAATCGGTCGGAACCTCCCTACGAGGGCGTTGACGAACGGTCGATAGCCGAAGTCGCGATCGTCGGGATCGAGCGATTCCTTGGGGCAGATGGAGGCGACGATGGAGTTGTCGCCGAAGTCATGCAGCACCTGCAGTTGGCGCAACCCGGGGTAGGCTTTGGCGTAACGTTGGGTCCGGTCGAAGCTTCCGTCCGGCGCTTGGCACAGCGGGTTCTGGTACTCGTCGCCACCGAAGTCGGTGCAGTCGCAGGCCGGTACCGCCGCTCCACTGTCGAGCAAGTTGCGCTGCTCTTCGGCAGACAGGCACTCTCTAGCGTCCGCTAGCGGGTAGATGCACGCGTATTGCAGGTCGCTGTTGTCGGCGATGGTCCACTCGTGCCCGTTGATGGCGTTTGCCAGGGAAGCGGAGCCGGGGGGGGCCAACGCGTCGCCCGTGGCGGGGTTGGTGCCGGTGCGCGGTTCGATCGACTCCAGCATCAGAGGATCCTGGGGCCTGGGGAGTCCGCCCGTGGCGTTGACGTCGCGCTCACCGATCAACCAACTCCAGTTGATGCGCTCAGCGCTCGGTGCATCCGCGTCGTTGACGCGGTAGACGAGCTCGTCTTTCGGGTCTGCCGAGACAGCGACGTCTTGCCACGGGACCCCGATGATGCCGGCGAGGATGATGTGCTCTTTGGGCCTGGCCGGCGTGGGGTTGCCTTCGAACGACGGGTCTTCCGCCAGCCGCCGTTCGTACTGCAGGTCTCGAAAGAGCGGGTTTTCGACTGGGGTGGTGCCATCGGCGCAAGTGCTCGGATCCGTCGCACTGGGGGCCAGGTCGTTTGCGAACGGGCAGATTGCCTGCAACTTCAGGGCGTTGGCGTAGCGTTCCACCGGGAAGAGGTAGTCCACACCGAAGCGGGCCTTCTGCTGGAAGCAGCGCAGGTTGGGGTGGTCTTGCAGGCCGTCGGCTCCGTAGCGACGACTGTCTTCGCAGCCAGCCGCCACGACCGTTCCATCCTCCATCATCGCCGTGGGGCAACCCGCCGGGACGCTGACCGAGCCGCAAGATTGGCAGCACTCGTGGTTCGGACCGAGAGCGGGGTCGCTGCAGGCTGCGGTGCCCTTGAAGGCCGGATTGAACCCGAAATCTTCGTTGACTGTTTGTGCGAGGCGCCACATCTGACCGCTGACTTGGAACGAGCAATCGTTCTCGTCCGAAAGCATCACGATGGCGAGCAAGGAGTCGGGGCGCAAGAAGTCCGCACGCTGCTCGAGGAGCGTCGCATCGACGAGCAGGTTGCCGTTGTCCTCCGTCGCCGGACCAGCGCACAGCTCGTTGGTATCGCTAGCGATGCAAGGTTGACGCTCGATGCTCGTGTAGGGATAGGGATCGATCAAGAATCGATTCCAGGCCTCCAGGGTGGACTCCCAGCCGCAGCCGAACTCGCCGGCGTTGCGCACCAGGTTGGTGAATTGGGGCACGAAGGAGTC
>JBNKZR010000069.1:0-13511 GCA_050301735.1 Polyangiaceae bacterium
CGGCGCCACGTCAACATCTTCGTCGATGACGAGATGCTGACCGACCGCCGTGAGCTGAGTGACCGCATCACTGAAAGCACGCGCGTGTTCATCGCGCAGGCACTCAGCGGTGGTTGAGCCTTCACCTCACGCGCAAGCCCGATCCTCACCAAGAAAGAGTAGCCAGTGGCAAAACGACTTCTCATCGGTACCCGCAAGGGCAGCTTCATCGCCGAAAAGACCGGCCGCGGATACGAGCCTCGCCTCAGCGGTCACGCAGGCGTGAGCGTCAACTACCTGGCCAAAGATCCCAACACCGGGGTTCTTTGGGCAGCTCTCGGCTTCGGTCATTGGGGCGCGAAACTCTCCCGCTCCGACGACGGCGGCAAGACTTGGGCAGATGCCGCACAGATCAAGTACCCCGAAGGAGCGCGCTATCTGGCGCCGCCCGATCCCGACGAGGAGACCGCAGGCGACGAGCCCGAACGCTTCACTCTGCGCACGGCAACCTTGCTGAAGCTCTGGGTCCTCGGCTTCGGTAGCCCCGGTCACATCTACGTCGGAACCATCCCGGGTGGGTTGTTCGTCAGCGACGATGGCGGCGAGCACTTCGACCTCAATCGCGCTCTGTGGAACCATGAAAGCCGGGGTGGTGACCTGTTCACCGGCTCGGGAAGCGGCAAGACGCACTGGTTTGGAACCCCAGCGTCCGAGGGGGGCGAGTTTGCCCCCGGCATCCATTCCATCGACGTCGATCCCCGCGACCCGAACCGCCTCCGCGTCGCGATCTCCACGGCAGGCGTGCTGGAGAGCACCGACGGCGGCCAGAGTTGGCACGGTCGAAACGTGGGCATGACCAACGACTACTTGCCCGACTCCAACTCGGAGTGGGGCCACGATGCGCACTTCATCCAATGCTGCCCGGCTGAGCCGGAGCACATTTGGCAACAGAACCATTGCGGAGTCTTCTACAGCTCGGATGGCGCGGCCACGTGGAAGAAGGTGAGTCAGCCCGAGCAAGGCGTTCACTTCGGCTTTCCCATCGCCGCGGCAGACGACGATGGCCGCACCGCGTGGGTAGTTCCTGGCATCTCCGACCAACAGCGAATGGCAATCGGCGGGGGGCTCTTCGTGGCCCGTACGGAAGACGGCGGCGAATCGTGGCAGCAGCTCCGACGCGGTCTGCCACAGGACAACGCCTACGACGTCGTCTACCGTCACGCCCTATCCGTCAGCGGTGATCACGTCGCGTTCGGCAGCACCACCGGCAATCTCTACGTCAGTGAGGATCGCGGACAGAGCTGGGCGACGATCGCGAACAACCTGCCCCCGATCTACAGCGTGCGCTTCGGCTGAGACCCACGCCCGCCCCGCGGACGCGCCGAGCCCGAAGCTCGACTGACCCGCGGAGCAGCCGCACGCCGTCAGTCGCTGTGCACGACGAAACCGAGCACGGATTGGAACCAACTACCGTCGACATCCCCGTCGCTGTTGAAGAAGATGTCCTCGCTGCCCATCTCGTAGCGGTTGTCCCAACGGATGACCAAGATGTCGGAGTCGGGAAGCGGTTTGAGATCGAACGTCCCCGTCACGGTCGTGACGGACACCGAGTCCACTGGGACACCCATGTCGTCTACAGCGCCGTAGATCGCGTTGTCGCCGTCGCTCAGGTGTTCCAGACGCAGCGCGAGCCCGAACTTGTCGGTAAGCGAATACCCCGCTGCGGCACTGATTCCCCAGAAGGACGTCGCGTCGCCCTCCGAAACGCTGTTTTGGTTGTAGTCGGCATTGAACACCAAAGTGAGGGGATTCAGGTCGACCGTGGCCACCACGTCGAAGAACATGTTGAAAGCGTCCGCATCATCCTCCGGCCCGAGCAAGCCACCAACCGCCAGCGACAGGGGCCCATCGTCGTAAGTGAACTGTGCTCCGAAGCTGGGGAGGAACACCGGGTCCGGCTCCGGCGTCATGCCGTCGTCATCCAAGCGAACTTCGCCAACCTCCGTGATCGTATTGACGCCGTTGACCAGCAGGAAGTTCAACCCCATCGACGGGTTCAACTCGTAGCCGGCGCGTAACCCCGTGTGCCAGAAGGGCTGCATCGCGTAGTAGAGGCCTCCGCGGGTGTAGTTGAGGTTCTGCCAGCTCTCCGCGACTTCCGCCCCGTAGATGGTCCCGAACTGCCCAACGTCGAGTGTCAAAGCTTCCGTCGCATTCCACGTCAAGAACGCTTGGGTGATGTTGTCGATGCCGAACGGGCCATTGTCGGCGCCGTAGAAGATCGGCACTGACGGCCCCGCGCGCAGACTGATGGTGGCCCCCGCCGCCCCACCGTCGTAGACGATGTCCGCGCCTGCGAACGAAAGCGAGAAACCGTTCTCGTTGATGGCTCCCGCCCCCGGGATCAAGACGTTCGACGCGTACGCCCGATGAGGTGGCGCGAGTGTGTCGGT
This sequence comes from Polyangiaceae bacterium, assembly GCA_050301735.1. Taxonomy (GTDB): domain Bacteria; phylum Myxococcota_A; class Polyangia; order Polyangiales; family Polyangiaceae; genus SZUA-265. The sequence goes on from JBNKZR010000069.1 coordinate 2,433, forward strand.
GCGTGCCGTCTGCAGACCGAGGTAGGCATCGACGAACGCCGACACCTTGACGGCACCATCGCCCTTGGGCGCTTCGGGTTCCTCGGACTCAGCCTTCTTTTCTTCGGCTTCCTCCTTCTCCTCTTCTTCTTCTTCGGCTTCGTCCTCTTCCTCATCCCCGTCATCAGCGTCGGCGTCGGCCTCAGCGTCGACGCCCTCTGCGTCGGCCTCAGCGGATGCTCCGACCCCGTAACTCTGAGCAGAAGCATCTTCCGCTAGAGCCACGGCAAACGCGATGATTGGCACACAAGATACGGCAATTACTCTCATTTCTAGGCGTTCCTTTCGGGTGGCACCGGGGATAGACCGGGGAGTGTTTCCGCAGTGCTACGGTCGGCGCAAATTCTCACGCCTCTAGTAACCCGGCAGCCACATTCGCGGCTCACTCTTTGGCACCTGAAGGCGTGTTGGGACACGTTGCCGCACCGGCGTGACACTGTCCAGAAAACGTCCGCGGACAGTGACGTCAGAACCAATGCCCGTTTTCAGCTAAAGCTGCCAACCAATGTTGAAACCCCGTGACACCGCTGACGCAGTGCATCTCTTGCCAAGTCGCGCCCGCCCAAGCTAGTAACGTAGCGGGGAATTGTACCGCGCGCTGGAGGCCCGCGAACTTCCCGCCACGAGCATCGACGGGCAGCGCGCATCCAAATCGGCCAGCGCCAGACGCCGGCTCGACACCAGCAACCAACCCCCGAGCGCTCGATAACCTCTACCCAACACAGCACGAGCCAGTAGCACCCACGAGTGAACCGCCAACTCAGCACCGAAAACCCCCAGGCGAACCAAGACGCTCCCGAGACCCCGAGCCTGCATTATCCTCACACCAACACTCAGCACGCCCCCGCCCAACCGAACGTTAGAACCGGTGAGACACCGACGCTCGATCAGCGCAACACACACCCACATGACCCGGCAACTGGCCACACCCCCCGCCGTCGAACGTGACGGGTTTTGCGCTCAGATCCGAACCGGAGGGCACTCCAGACCAAACACTGCTTGCGTCGCGCAACGCTGGCTCTTTTAATCCGCAACATGTACCTGTACCCGATCCGACATGCGGCCGTCGCGACGGCCGCCCTCTTCCTCTTCAGCACTGCACATTCGCACGCCGAGTCCCCACCGACGACGGCGAACGTGCTCGCTGAAGGAACCGGCGGGCAGCCGAACGCGGCTCCCGAAGCCGAAGCGAGTCGGGCGGCATTCGCTCTGCTACGCAAAGCCGCAAGCGAGCACCTCGAAGGAGCGGAGAAGTCCTCGTTCGAAGGCATGGGCAACGAAGCGGTTGGCGCCTTGATGGACGAGGAGGACGCAAACAAGCTCAGCGAAGAGCAGAAGTCCATTCGCAACGCGATCGCGAAGGCGGCCTTCGAGAGTTCGTTCGAATACAAGACGGGGGACATCCCGATTGGCGATGGCCTGGCGACGCTGCACTTGGGTGATGAGTTTCGCTATTTGAACGAAGCCGATGCGGAGAAGTTGCTGGTCGAGGGCTGGGGCAATCCACCGGGTTCGCAGACGTTGGGCATGATCGTACCGAACGGCTCGAGCCCCTTGCACGCGACGAAGGGCTGGGCAGTCGTCGTCAGCTACAACGAGGACGGTCACGTCGACGATGACGATGCAGAAGACATCGACTACGACGAACTCCTCGAGCAGATGAAAGACGACACCGCCGAAGACAGCAAGCAGCGGGTCGCGCAAGGCTACGAAGGCATCGAGCTCGTCGGCTGGGCCGCACCGCCGCGCTACGACGCCGCAACGCACCGCCTGTATTGGGCCAAAGAGTTGGCCTTCGGTACCACGCCGGACCACACGCTGAACTACGCCATTCGGGTCCTCGGGCGAAAAGGCGTGCTCGAGCTCAATGCAGTCGCGGGCATGAATCAGCTCGCGATGGTGCGTGAGGAGATGGAACGCGTGCTGCCTCGCGCCGAGTTCGACTCGGGTTCGAAGTACACCGACTTCGACCCCGACCTGGATGAAGTCGCGGCCTATGGCATCGGTGGCTTGATCGCGGGCAAGGTGTTGGCGAAGGCGGGCTTGTTTGCCGGCCTCTTGAAGGTGCTCGTGGCGGCCAAGAAGCTCGTTCTGTTGGGGGTGGTTGGTGTGGGGGCGTTCCTGGCCAAGCTCCTCAAAGGGCGCTCCACGGGCAACTGAGCCCAGACTCATTGGGGGCTGCGCGCTGGAGCAGGCCAGCCACGCGCGCGGTCTGGCCCGGTCCTTGCCGTGCTAGGTGCCCACGGGCATTGCCGCGAAAGGTGGGCACCTCGACCACACTGAACCTGCAAAAAGGCTGCAATGCGCAGCCCGTCTTCGTGGCGAAACACGCGTGTTACCTCAGCACCCGTAAGTGATGGCAGCGCCTGTGTTTCTTCTCATAGCGCAAATGTTGCAGGAAAGGAATGGGTCATGAATCAAGCACTGCTCCAAGACTTCGAGTTGGTAGACGGCCTCATGTCGCAACCGGTGAGCTTTCTATCCGGCGAGACCAGCGTACTGGAGGCGCTCAACACCGCGCGAGAGCGCAAGATCCACCATCTCCCCGTCGGCGACGCCAAGGCTCCCTTGGGTGTATTGTGCACCTGCGACCTACGCGAAGCACCTCTGTCCGAAAAGTTGGGCAACCTGTTGTCGCGGCCGTACGTCAGTATCGAATGCCGAGCCACGATTCGCGAGGCTGCTGAGCTGATGCGCGAGCATGTCGTGGGCTCACTGCTCGTCACCGACCAAGACGGCATCACCGGCATCATCACGCGCGCGGATCTCGCGCGCTCGGCAAACGGCCGGAGTCACCTGGCGGAAGTGGTCTGCACCTGCTGCGGCTCCGATGCGCACCTGGGCAAAGACCAATACGAGCAGCTCCTGTGCGTAGATTGTCGGGAGCGCGCCACCGAGCCTCACTCCTTCGAACAAGGCCTCGGCGGTTGACTCGGTGCCGAACTGGATGAGGGCTGTCACGAGGTGGCGCTGAGGCGATTGAGCGGCAAGCCCGATGCTCGCAGCGTTTTCGTCAACCTCGAGTGTTTGCGGGATCACGTGGAGCGAACCGGCGAAGCTATCGAGCAGTATCGTTTCGACGTCCCAATCGACGGGCGCGGGACGGAACGGCAGCAAGCGCGCATCTTGCCCGAGAGCCACCACGTGGAGCAGCTCGAAGCGCGACTGACGCACCTAGAGGCAGCGTTCGCCGAAGGGCTGGGCCGAGCCCGGAACTGAACACACCTGATCCCGCGAAGTCCCGTGGGGTACTTGTGGGCGGATGTGTCTGTCAGCAGGGTCGGCGCCGGGGGAAAGCTGCGAGCACTTTGCTGAGCTTCCTCGGCGGGCTGGGGGTACCAACGGGAGAGAGCGCAACTCCTATGAAATTGACTGTGAAATGCGTGCGAGTCTCCGCGCTCGTTGCCGGCGGCGCCCTGCTCTTGGCGGGGTGTGGCGATACGGTGGGAGCCAACGATGAGGGCCCCGGCGCCAGAGGGGACGAGAGCGGCGCCAACGACGGCGCCGGGAGCGATGGGCCGGCGGACGACGGCTCTGGACCGAACTCCGACACCGGCGAGCCTTCGGGCGCCGATGGTGCGGGGGATGAAAGTCCCGGTAGCAGCTCCAATCCGAGCCCTAACACACCTGACGCGGACTCGCCGGGCACTTCGCAGGCTCTCGGCGACGAGAGCGGTCCGGGTGCACTGCCCGAAGGTACCGATCCCGGAGGCGTCGACGTCGCTTGTGATGCTTCCGAACCTGGGGTGAGTCCGCTGATGAAGCTGTCGACGGTTCAGTACCGAAACACGGTGCGCGATCTGTTGGAGGCCGCGAACATGGGAGGCGTCATTGCCGACACGGAGGCCGCTCTGAGTTCGATCCCCGCCGACACTCTAGTCGATTCCTTCCGTGGTCTGGATGAGCGGGTTTCGATGGAGCACGTGCAGGGCTATCTCGACGTCGGCAAGGCAGTCGGCGACGCGCTCGCTGCCGACCCTTCGGCTTTGGAGAGCGCCATCGGTAGCTGCGCGCTGGACACGGAGCTCTCCGACGGCTGTGCCCAAGACTTCTTGGAAGCTTTCTTGCCGCTGGTTTACAGGCGTCCAGTCGACAGCGACGAGATTGCGGCCTACATGGATCTCAACGACGGGCAGCGAAGCCCAGCTGAGGCCGTGCGCGCCATGATTGTCGTGGCCCTATCTTCGCCTCGCTTCGTCAACCATCTCGAGATCGACGGCACTGCGTCCTCGTCGAGCGCGGACATCTTGCAGCTGACGTCCTACGAGATTGCCTCGCGGCTTTCGTACACGTTCTGGCAGACCATGCCGGATGCTGAATTGTTCGCCGCAGCAGACGACGGCTCGCTCGCGACCGAGGGGGGCTTCCAAGAGCAGCTCGATCGCATCTTCGATGATCCGAGAACACGCCAGACCTTGTGGCAGTTCTGGAACGAGTGGATGAAGCTGGAGCGCTTCACCGGCTTCGAGACGGCACGCCCAGCCTTCATCGCGCTGACGCAAGATACGAACGTCGGCGAGGATGGGCACGACTACTACGGCGATATGGTGCAGGAGATCCGGGAGTTGACCGAAGTGCTCACCTTCGAGCGAGACGCCACCGTCGCAGACTTGCTGCTGACCGACATCTCCGTCACCCAATCGGATGATCTGGCCGCGCTCTACGGCGTGGAGCCTTACAGCGGCAGCGGGGACTATCCGCGCTTGCCCGAGGGCACACGCGTGGGCTTGTTCCAACGTGCTGCGGTTCTCGTCTCCAACCTGGAGCAGACCAACCCATTCCATCGCGGGGCCTTCGTGCGTCGTGCTCTGCTGTGTGACGACCTACCCCAACCCGATCCCAACAGTCTGCCGCCTGGCTCACTGGATCCTCCTCCCGTCGATGGGGCCCAAACGACCCGACAGCGTTTCGAAGCCAAGGTGGAAGGCAACTCCTTGTGCGAAGGCTGTCACGGTGCGTTCAGCGATATCGGCTACGTCTTGGAGTCTTTCGATGCCTTGGGTCGTCACCGCACGACGGAGTTCGTCTTCGACGAGCAAAGCGGGGAACTGCTCGCGGAACTGCCGCTCGACACCAGCGCCGTCGCTCGCGTCGACCTCGACGACGAGACGGAGGTGAGCGACGCCGTCGACCTCGCGCAACGTATGGTCGAGAGCCAAAAGGTGGAAGCCTGCTTGGCGCAGAATTACTTCGAGTACTCCGTCCGGCGCTTGGCGGACGGTGGCTCCGCCGATGGTTGCATGGTGGGTGATCTGGCCGCACTGCTGGCCGATCCCGAGCAGGGACTGCGCGCTGCCTTCCGGCGCGTCGCGCAGTACGACGGTTTCTTTCAGCGAAAGGTTGGCCCCCGATGAAGTCCCAGCGACGCAGCCAAGTGACGAGACGTTTCTTTCTTCGCGGAGCAGGAGGAACTGCGCTGGCGTTGCCTTTCCTCGAATCCTTGTTGCCGCGCGGCGCAACCGCTCAGGAAGCGATGGCCCCCAAACGCTTCATCACGCTGAAGACCTTCAGCACGCAGCTGATCAAGAAGTGGTACCCAGCCTTCGAAGGCAATGGCTACGTCCTCAAAGACGAAGTGTACGGCGGCAGCAAGGCGGACGGCACGACCCTGCTGACTCAGACGATCGACGGAACGGCGTACACCCAAGCGCCGCTTTCCGAACTTCGCACCGACAGCGGGATTTCCTCCATCTTGGGTCCGGCACTGAACCCGTTCCTGGACAAGCTCACGCTGATTCGTGGTTTGGACTTCTTGCCCTCGGTCAACCACAACTACGGTGGGCTGCTGGGTAACTTCTCGTCCTGCACCGCGGCCACACCATGCGACGCCGATGGCCTCGAAAGCGTGCCCACCATCGACCAAGTGATGGCCTACTCCGACAAAGTCTACCCCAACACGCCCGCCCAGCGCTATTTGCACATCTCCCAGGGTGTCGTCGACTCCATGTCATACACCGACTACGGCCAGGCGGGTGGTCCGGTGGAGCAACTGCAAGCACGAACCAACCCCCGCGACGCCTTCAACGACGTCTTCGGCGACTTCGAGGCACCGTCAGCCGACGGCAACGCCCCCGCTACCGGTCCCGATCCAGACGCGTTGCTCGTCGACAGAGTCATCGACCAATACCGCGCGCTGAGCAACAGCCCACGACTGTCGGCAGACGACAAGCAGAAGGTCGACCAACACGTCAACCTGCTCGCCGAGATCGAGTCGCGTTTGGGTGGCACCACTTCGTCGTTGTCGTGCGCCCCGCCTCTGGAGCCGGAATCACTCGAGAACAACTCCGGAACGGATCCCTCCGATATCAGCACCAAGTGGGACCTCTTCCTCGACATCGTCACGGCGGCAGTAGCCTGCGACCGTACCCGCATCATCACCATCGGAGTACACAAAGCCCTCGGTCCAGGCCCCGATCCCGACGACGCAACCCTCGCCGGTCACTATCACTCGGAAGACGCCAGCGGCGGTACCTGGCATGGCCTGGCGCACGACTGGGGCAACGACAACTCGCGGCGCATGCTGGAGGGCATCAACGCCTGGGTCGCTCGTGAGGTCGTCGCAAAGTTGCTGGAGAAGCTCGACGTTCCCGAAGTGGGCGGCAGCACGATGCTGGACAATTCCCTCGTGTACTGGGGAAATGAACTGGGCTTCAATCACATCGCCCACAGTGTGCCGTGCCTGCTCGCCGGCAGTGCCGGCGGCTACATCCAAACCGGGCGCTATCTCGACTACATCGACTGGGATGGCCAATCGTACTTCTCTCAAGAAGACGGCAACGTGATCAAAGGCATTCCTCACAATCGCTTTCTGGTGACCGCAATGCAGGCTATGGGCTTGTCGCCGGAGGACTACGAGCGTGACGGGCAGCCGGGCTACGGCTCCACCAGCGTCAACGGCCGTGACCCCAGCCTGTGGCCGACCGACTACGACTTATCCCAGGTGGGCGAAATTCTACCCGGCATCCGCGGATGAGTCGGCGCCGCGCCTGAACGCACGCTGACAAACCCGGGCAACGCGTACTCGAATTCCTCGTCAGAGGGAGGATGAGGGGGTCGAGCTGCCACCGCTGGTGGTGCCGTCGTCATCGACCAGCAGCTCGTCCTTTCCGACGTCTGGCCCGCCTCCGACGATGCCCTGACTGTCCCTGCTCTGCTGAACCCTCCCCGTCTCTGTCTGCGCCGCCACAGGCGAGCAAAGACAACCAGCGGAACGCCTGCGCGACCCGATGAATGCGCGTCAGGTTCGATCGCAGCCCGGGCGTCGACGGGAGAGTATTTCACCGCGGGCGGGGGTTCAGACCGTCACGGACTTCGCCTCAAGCACCGCGCCGTGTTCACGCGCAGGTGTCACAGACGCCACGAAGCTGAACCTCAACACCACGCTCTTTGAGTGAACGGGGCACTCCTCGTCGTGGGATATTTACCGATACCTCGGGCAGGCAACACACGTCGCCGCATTCGGTGCAGATGAAATGCGGATGAATCGCAGCATCGTGGTGCTGGGTATCCCCGCTGTGAAAGCGCCAGACGCGATCCCCCAACTCCATCTTCGTTGCCAAACCGGCTCCTGCCAGATCGACCAAATTGCGATACAACGTGGCCCTATCCCAAGGCTCCCCAGCCAAGAGCTCGACGACCTCCGCGTGACTGACGGGGCGCGGCGCCTGACGAAGCTCCCTCAAGACCGCTATCCGCGAGGCGGTCGCACGCAAACCCGCCGCTCGCAGCTCCTCCTTGAGCGAAGCGTTGCTTGGATCGGGTGCCACTTGGGGAGGATGAGGCACCCGCCTGCCAATTGCAACTGCGATTGCAATTGCAGCTAGCGGAGCCGCATTGGTGCTCTCATTTCGCGAGTTCCTGCGCACTTTCGATGGCCCGGTCCTGGGCCTCCCGGTGGGCCTCGACTTCGCGCACGGCCGCCTTCGCGTCCTCGACTAGCTGACTTGGAGAAACGACGGCATCGTCACCGAGACCCGTCGCACGCCGCATCGAGCCCAGGTAGAGACCCATGCCCAGCGCCGCGATGCCGAGCAACAACACGCTACCGAGAACCAACCGGGCGAGCCCCCCACCCCGACGGGCGAACAGCAAGTACAACACGCCGGCTCCGACTAACCCAGCGCCCGCTCCCATACCGAACGAGGCCGGGTCAACTTGCAGGCCGCCAGGCGACGACTCACCCGCCGCACCACCTCGTACAGGAAGCGCTGCAACGACGTTGTACGACCCGGCTTCGGGTGGAGCGCCGTTGCCGCCAAAGTCGATGCGCTGCGCGTCTGCACGCATCGACTTCGGCACCTTGCTCAGCGCATCGACGATGACGAGACGTCCGTCTTGCGTTTCGTAGCGATAGAACACCTGACCGCTGCCCGCTGGCTGGGGTCGGTCAGGCATGCTTCACTCCGCCGCGAACGGGTTAGTGAAGATGTTGCCGCCGTGGCAGGCGCCACAGTCGATCGGATTGAGCCCGTAGTACGGCGCGTCCGCAGTCGTCTCGCCGACACCCGTCGCGCAGCGTTCGGCGGGCCCATAGCACCACATCGCCCAGCCCGTAGACTCATCGTTGTACTTGTAGAGGACCGCCGCTCCGACGAGGGTGTCCGCGTCATCGTACATCTCTTTGATAGCCATGCTACCGGCCGCGTGGGGGACGCCGCTGGTCGACCCGATACCGCCGTTGCCCGCCTCCAGTGAGTCGAGCAGAACTTGAGTCTGATAAACGCGCACTCTGCCGTGAGGAGAAACGCTCATCGACTGGTCGCGCGGTGCCTCGGTCTCTGCGACCCAGCCCTCCCCCTTGTAGCCCTCGGAGGTGATGAAGGCGGTCATCGACGCCTCCGATTCGTCCGCCGGAAGAGCCACCGCAGGAGCGGCCGGCTCTTCAGCTGCCGCGCCACCCATTCCTCCGGCGCCATCCATCGGTGTACTCGGTGCTCCCCCGACGCCAGGCGCAACGGTAGGCATGGGAGTCGTCGCGGCGGTCGTCGGCTGAGTCGGCGTTTGCCCCGGGGTCGTCGGCTGAGCGGAGGCAGACCCCGTCGGCGTCGTGCTGCTGGGCGCCCCGATGACCATGTTCGAGTCCGCGTCTGCACCCGAGCTGTCTTCACCGCAAGCGGAGACGGCGGCGGGCAGCGCGAGCATGACTATGGGCCAAATACGGAAGGAAAGCATGCATCGAGTATGGTCGAGCTCGCTCGCCTTGTCTCGGCGTTTCGTCGAGGTCGAGGCTTTCAGCGGGAGCGCTCGGCAATCTCCGACTCAGGGAGTCCGTTCTCTTCGCAAGTACCGCTCCAATACCCCGAAATTTCCGAAGTTGAGCAAGCCGCGCAAGAGTTGCCGAAATCGATGACCTGTTCGCACGGCGGGGCGAAACATTGCACCGATTGCCCACGCACGCCGCACACCGGAGCGTACTCCGTGGTGCAGATGACCAGTCCACGCTGCTCAGCTTCGCAATCGACGAAGTCCGACACGTCGGGCGCGGGTTCTGGCGTGGCTACGGGGTCTGGCGTGGGCCCTGGTTCTGGGTCTGCCTGAGGCGCAGGCGCGGTCTCGCTCACATCGCGGGCCGCTTCAGGATCGATCGCTGCACTCGTATCGCCAGTATTTTCAGGGGTTACCGGCGTTTCCATGACGTCTGCCGGCGCCTCCACCGACGTGTCATCCGGCGCCTCCGCGTTCACTTCGTCCGTTGGCGTGGAAGCCGCGCTCTCGTCCTCCGCCGGCACCGACGTGGCGACGCCCGCCGTATCCCCGGTGGTAGCCTCGGCCCCTCCACTCGAGACCCCAGCGGTCGAGGCCACACTGCTCTCCGAGCTTCCACCCGGCGCGGTATCATCAGTCGTCGCATCCGCAACGGACGCTTGGTCCGCGACAATTGGGCCGTCATCGACCGTCAGATCATTCGGTGTTTCACTCGACGCCTCGCCTGGGCCCATGGCCGCACTACCAGTAGTGGTCGTACCTGACGTCTGACCTGATGTACCGGGAACCGAAGCTTCGCCAGCCAAAGAAGTGCCGACCACTTCCACTTCTTCCGCCACCGCGGCTGGGTCGGCAACGGTCATGTCCGTGCGACTGTCGAAGGTTTCACCTCCGCACGCGGCTGCGAACAGAGGGACGAACGAAACCAGACCAGTCCGAAACCGCATGATCCCTCAGTAACAGCGCCCCCGGAAGGCAGGCACCAGCCATCGCCCGTGCGCGTCAGGCTCCGATCAGCGCTCCTCCGCACACGCGTAGCACCTGGCCACTGCACCCGTGAGCTACGGGCAACGCCAAGAACGTGATGGCTTCTGCCACGTCTGTCGGCAATCCCCCTTGATTGAGCGAGCTGAGCCGACGAGCTGCCTCGCGCACACCGACTGGCATCTTGGCAGTCATCTTCGTTTCGATCAAGCCAGGGGCGATGGCGTTGACGGTGATGCCTCGGTCGGCAAGCTGCTGCGCCAACGCACGCGTGTAGCCGATCAGCGCCGCTTTGGACGCGCCATAGTTTGTCTGCCCTGGGTTACCGGCGATACCGCCCACGGACGACAGCACGATCAACCTACCCTCGTCGCGTAGCACCCCCGCCTCCAAGACCCGTTCGGTCGTCTCCAGCGCGGCACGCAAGTTGACGTCGATGACCATGTCCCACGCCTCGCGACTCATGCGACGCAAGGTCTTGTCGCGAGTGACTCCCGCGTTGTGTACCACGATGTCGAGCCCACCCTTCTGCTCGGCAAGTTCGACGATCCTGTCACCGGCCCCCTCCTCGGTGATGTCGACGAGCAGCGACGAAGCGCCGAGCCGCCTTGCCAACTGACTCGCCTCAGTCTCGGCGCCTGGCCGGTCGAGAATGACGACGTGCGCCCCTTCGCGCGCCAGAGTAATCGCGGTTTGCGCACCGATGCCGCGCGACGCCCCCGTCACCAGCGCCACCTTGCCGCTGACGCCGAACAGGCTACCGAGATAGGTTTCGCTGGCTGCGTTCATCGAGGATCTCCCACTGGTCCTGTATCCGGCGCGGCGCTCCGGGCTCCCGGCCCCGAGGATAAC
>JBNKZR010000069.1:13521-23001 GCA_050301735.1 Polyangiaceae bacterium
AGCGCAAGGGGCCAGCCACACGATCTTCTGCGCCGCTTGCCACGCGCAGCAGGTTGGCTGTCGTGCCTTTCCTCCCGAGTTCTTTCGATAGACTCCGCACGAAGCCCTCGATGCCCGCCTGCGCGGCCGCTTCGACCGGGGCATCGGGCGTTGGCCGAGCTAGCACCACCACACGACCGTTCTTCGCCACCGCCCCCACCCACGCGTGGAAAAATTCGTACAGGCTCGCGAGTTGGGCCGGGTTCGTGACGGCACTGGCGTCGTACACCAGCGCGCGCACGCGCGTCGTATCGTCCGGCTCTGCTCGATAGACCACCGGCTCTGCCCAAGCCTCCGCGGCCTGGGCGAAGGTCCCATCGGACGCCTGAGCCCCCGTCCAGATCACACGTCCCCCAGCGGGTGCAATCACGGAAGCCACAGCCTCGAGCAACGCCGTCGGCGCGTGCGCCCCGACGACGACCGTCTCATCATTCAGGATCCGCTCCGCCCAGGGTTCTTTCCCGCGCCGCAGCACCGGTGGCATCGGCAGGGGCAGCCCCAACGTGCGAACCAGGTTGCGAGCACCAGCACTCTTACTGAGTTCCAACAAGTAGTCCATTCATCACTCCCAACGTCGAGGCCCGACGAGCCTCAGCCAGCGTCTTTCCTGAGTTCGAACTTGCCCATCATGTAGGCCGCCCCCCCGGGAGCATCACCGACGATGACTTCGTCGTCGCCATGCAAGTACACCCCGCAATCCGCCGGCAACACCAGGGGCCGCGTGAAGTCCGCAGATAGTGAACAAATGCGCAAGGCGTCACCACTGAGCAGACCACGCACGAGCGCTTCGTGAGCACGAGCGAACATGCCGAAGCCGTGCAGAATCACGCCCCGAAAACCCACTGCCCGGGCGTAGGGGCCGAGCCAATGGATGGGATTGAAGTCACCCGTGAGCTTTGCGAAGTCCGAGCCAGCCGAGCGCGATAGCCGAGCGCGGCTCAATTCCCTCGCAGACGAGGGAACCAAGGGTTTGGGCTTGTTTGGTCTGCGTTGCCCGCCACTCGAGGAGCGAGCGAGTGGGACAAGAATCCGCAGATCCGCCAGCAGCGCGTCCTCGCCGCCGACGGGTCGCGTATTGACCCGTATGGTCAGTTTGACGCGCCGCTCGTCCTCATCGATTTCGGTCAGCTGAGCACTAGCCTCCAACGTCGTGCCGCGAGCTAACGGACGAAGGCTCTGCAGTCGGCAACCAACGTTGATCACCTTCGTCGGCGGGTAAGGCAAAGTTGATGCCACCTCGAGCATCAGAGGCAGCGCCCACTGGCAGAACAGCGGTGCCGGAAGGAATTGTCGATACGCTCCGGGGTCACCTCCGGAAAAGCGAACGAAATCGTCGATCAACGCGGAGGACGGTGGTGCAAGCCGTTTCTTCACGACTGGCCCAGGCGCGGACACTGCTGCCGCAGCATGTTTACCTGACACCAACAACCTCGCAAGCGCTGCGAATCCGGCGGTTTGCGAGAAGATGTGACGATTGTAGCTAGCCATGCCGTGTGTCCGATCGTGAGCAAGACGACGGAAATACCGGACGATTGTTGATGTCCCCCCGTGGTGTGTCCAGCCGTTTTCGGACGTTACTACCAACGACGAATTCTCGCTCGAGGCATCTGGCGCGCGTCTTCGGAACGTGTGATACTGCAGCCTTTGGAGGAGGTTGCAATGAGGTCTCTCAAGGAGGGGATCGAGGCCGGCAACGCCAGCTCTCGTCCCGCACCCAGCCGTCGCATGGCGGTCAAAGCTCGTAGCTTCATGACGGAAGACGTCGTGGTGCTGCGCGAAACCCAAACCCTTTCCGAGGCGCTCGACGTGCTGGTGAGCAAGAAGCTCAGCGGTGCGCCGGTGCTCGATGGTCGCGGCAAGCTCGTGGGCATCATCTCGGAGTTCGATTGCATGAAGGTCGTCGTCGCCAGCTCGTTCCATCAAGAGGGGCGTCCCGGTGAACGGCTCGTCAAGGAGCTGATGACGCGTGACTTGCACGGAATCAGTCCGGACACGGATCTGTACACGATCGCGCACATCTTCATCGCGCATCGGATCCGGCGAGTGCCGGTGCTCGAGTATGGCGAGCTCGCCGGCATCGTCAGCCGACGAGACGTGTTGCGCGTCATGCGCGACCTCGTCAACTAGCAGGAAGGCGATTCGAGCACCTGCTCGGGGCTGCGAGGGTCGAGGCCCCCCGCATTCGGGGGTCTGTGGGTCGGGGAGCTTGACGCGACCCAGCGCACCGCGGCAAGAGTCCGGGAGTGGAGAAGCTGCGCCCGTTTCTCGGTGGACGAAGTGCCGAGGACTTCTTGGTCAACTACTGGCAGAAGAAGCCTCTGCTCGTGCGAGGAGCCCTCGCACCCCAACGCTGTCCCATTAATCCGGAGGAGTTACTCGGCCTCGCTTGTGAAAGCGAGGTCGAGTCGCGTCTCGTCCAATACGAAGCAGGCACTTGGTCGTTGACGCCCGGCCCCTTTCGCGAAGAAGACCTGCGCCGGTTGGGAACACGCGACTGGACGGTGCTGGTCTCCGACTTGGAGGAACATCTGCCCGAAGCGGTAGAGCTACTGACGGAGCTGGACTTCTTGCCGAGCTGGCGCGTGGACGACGTGATGGCGAGCTACGCAACCATTGGAGGCTCCGTCGGTCCCCACTACGATTCGTACGACGTCTTCCTGGTGCAGGTGTACGGCACACGCCTATGGCAGCTCAGCACTCATTTCGACGCGGACCAGCTGCGCACGGACACGGAGCTGTGCATCCTTTCTCACTTCGAAGCCGAGGAAGAGTGGGAGCTGGAGCCGGGGGACATGCTCTACCTGCCGCCCCACGTGGCCCACTTCGGACGCGCCACCCGCCCGTGCATGACGGTCTCGCTCGGCTGTCGCGCCCCGAGCCTGCGTGAACTCGTCACTCACGTCGCTGGCGAAGTCGTCGAGCGGCTCGATGCGCGTGCTGCATATGCGGATCCCGACCTGCAACTGGACGAGCACCGTCATCGCTTGTCCCTCGACGCGGTTCGTCGGGCTCAGCAAGCCTTGTCCCGCGCCCTCGCACTGGACGAGGAGGAGTTGGCGCGCAGCTTCGGCAAGCTCGTGACTCGACCCAAAGCGCTCTTCGCCTCCGAATTGGCGCTGGACGAACTCGAGACGGAAGAAATCGAATCAGTGCTACGAGGCAACGCCGAGCTCGTGCGCCGCAAGGGCAGCCGTTGGCTCTACCTCCCGACGGACGAGCGCGCCTATCTGTACGTCAACGAGCTGGAGTTCGACTGCTCGAGCGAAGCCTCGTTCGCCCGAGAGCTCTGCCATCGCCGCACTCACGACTCGGAAACATGGCGCCGCTGGACGCAAAACGAGGTCCGCGAAGCAGTGCTTCGGGACCTCGTTCGTTGGGGGCTCTTGGAGCCCGGCTCAGGGGAGTGACGCGTTGAGCGGATCGTATGCCGAACCACCCGCCTTCACGGCCGAGCCGCCGCCACCCTTGGCCTTTGGCGGACGCCAGTTGGCTTTGCGGACCTTGGCTTTGGCGCTTTCTTTGGTCTCTTCGGCGTCCTTTTGGCCAGCGAGCGCTTCCGCCATCTTCTCGCGCATCTCTTTCTCTTTGGCCTCTTCGTTGGCGAAGGCTTTCTGTTCCGCAGCCGTCACCTCGTAACCCGCCTTGCCGAGGTCCAACGGAGCGTTGGGATCGGCTTTCTGGGGCGGGATGTACGCGCCTTCTTCTGCTGCGGGCGCTGCAGCAGCCGCGGCTGCCACCGGCGCTTTGGCATCCTCGCCACCGCCACCCATGTTTGCAACCGTGATTCCACCACCGAGCAGCACCACTGCCGCCGCCGCAACCCACGGCAGCTTGGACTTACCGCTTTTGCCGAAGCTCGGATCGTCCAGATCCAGCCCGTCCAGATTCATCGCCACCGGAGCCGTGCTGACCGGAGCTGAGCTCAGAGCGGCGGGGGCCATGCCCACTGCCGCCGGAGCCTGGGAGACGCCTGGCGGAGCACTGACGCCGACGGGTGCGGCGCCCGCGAACGGCGCCACGGAAGCAACCGGAGCGACAGGGGGGAAGGACCCCGCGACGGGTGCAGGCGCCTGAGAAGCCACAGCCTGAGAACCCACAGCCTGAGAACCCAACGCCTGGGCGACCGGGGCTTGTTGCACCGGCTGAGTCGCCTCGGAGGGAGCAGCCGCGGGGGCTTCCTCTTCATCTCCACCGGCCACATCGGCGAGTGGAGCCCACTGGTCCATGCCGTCCGTCCACACCAATGTTTGCTCCGTGATCGTGCCCGCCTGGTAGGCGGCATCCAACTGCTCCAACGTCATCGTTTGCACGTTGTTGGGCGCAATGGCCACTTGCCAGGTCTCGCTCTCAGCTGTGTGATCTTGCGACATGTGTGTTGGTCTCCTTCAGGGTTGGCCGGAAGCGTAAACTGCCTTTTCACCGGACGCACACCGAGATGCCTGGCTATTTGCTTTTTGTGCGCGGCTCAATTGGGTCCGTGTTCTGAGACGACACAAAAGCCGGGCGGCTTGGATTTTTCCTTTGATAGCGCCCTCCTGCTACGCAGCGCGGCGTGGGCAACCGTCGAGAACTACGGGAAAATGCCAGGACGCAAACGCGAATAGTCGTTACCCACTCAAGCCTTGGGAGGCTCGAGCCGTAATCCTCCCGCCGCACTCGTTGTCCGCCTCGACCGACGCGGCCCTTCAGGCCAGTACGAAACGAGCCAGTGTCTCGACGTGATCCGAGAGCGGGAACAGATCGTAGCAAAGCAACTCCTGACAACGGAATCCGCCTTGGACCAGAGCCCCCGCGTCTCGCTCGAACGACGGAAAGCCGCAGCTCAGATAGATCAGACTTCGCGGCGGGGCGCGCAGCAGGTGACTGACCACGTCCGGGTGCAAACCTTTGCGCGGCGGGTCGACGATCACTTGAGCACCCAACGTATCGATGGCGTCGAGAGCCACCTCCGCGGGTCCCTTCACCACGCGCGCTCGCTCTCGTGCCGCTGGCTCGAGATGCTCCAGCCCCAGCCGTAATCCGAGCAGAGAGTCGGCGTTGACCTCGTTGAATACGACGTTGCGACCCGACGCCAGCAGGCCCAAGCCGATCGCTCCGACGCCTGAGTATAGTTCGACCACCGGGGCCTCGGGCACCACCCAAGAGTGGATCTGCTCCACGATCTCGTCGGCCAAGTCCAGATTCGCCTGCCCAAACGCACCGGGAGGAAAGAAGACGCGAGCGCCGCCGATCGCTTCCTCGACGGCGGCCGGACCTTGCATTCGCTCCCAATGCGGGCCGAGGATGTGATTGGCTTGCTCGGGTTGACCGTTGAACCACAGGCTGTGCAACGACGGGCCCAGCCGTTGGGCAAAGTCGGACAAGAGCGGGGCGATGGCGTCGGCGCTGCGACTGTTGGCAACCACGACCACTTGAGCCCGGCGCGAAGCGCGCTCGACCACCACTTGCAGGTACCGCACGAAGCCGACGTGTGCAGCCTCCTGATAAACGGGCGTGGCGGTGCTCACGATGCTGCGACGAAACGCGTCGACGACTTGGTTGATCAGCGCGTCGTGCACGACGCACTCGGGCACGTCGACGACCTGGTGCGTGCCGCGTTCGAAGATACCGATCTGCGGTCTGCGGGAGCTCCCTCGCACCGCGAGACGCGAGCGCTTTCGATAACCCGCGACACGTCCCTGCCGAACGGGCTCGACAGCGACCCCCAGACGATCGGTGCAGGCCTTGATACGTCCCAGCAATTCCGCGGGCAGCCCGACCTCACCCCAGCGCGGGCAGCCCGGACACGGCGGCCGATGGGGGCAGTCGCCGGGCAGGTCACTGGAAGTGGTCGTCACACTGCCACCCTAGCCGTCACGGCCGTCGACGTGTCAATGGCTCGTCGCGCGATGACGCACTCCATTGCTGTCGCCCAACGCAGTTCGACGGACTCCTGAGGCACTTGGCGCGTCCGTCGCGAGATCGCACTACGAGCACGGAAATTTCCCACAGCGCGTGACACTGCTGTCACGACGGCCTGCGGCACTCAACGTCGTCTGCGCCGCCAAAACCCGCCCACTGCGAGCAGCAAACCAACCCAAATTCCGGCCCCGCCGGCATTAGCGGGCCGAGGCTGAACGCTGCACGCGCCCTCCGCGGCGAGGGCCGCCGGATCCTCCTGCTCGCTCGACGTGTCCGCGACTTCGACGATCTCTTCCTCTTCCTGCACGGGCTCGACGTCGACGGCCTCGGCGTCATCGAGACGCATGTCCTCCACCGCCAACTCGGAGGCTTGCTCCGGCGCATCGCTGCTTCCGTTCGTCCAGAACGGAGGCTCGTAGCCGCCACTTTCTGCGGCCTGCAAGGCAACGTCGATGATGAACTCACCCCAAGCGGCCACGTCTCCGTAGACCGCCGCCGCGCAGTCGGCAGGCCCGCGCGATGCGACGCCTATCACTCGCCCCTCATCGTCGAGAGCGGGCCCCCCGGAGTCGCCTTGGCAAATGTTGGCATCGTTGCTGAGCCACTCCCCGTCAGTCGCGATCGGTGCGGCGGCGAACGCGTTGCAGCTCTCTCCGGTGCAGATGATGGAGCGCTCGTCGGTGCGCATGCGCGTGCCCGAAGACGACGCGGGCGAGACCCCCGTCAAGCCGTAGCCCGCAGCGGAAAAGAGCTCACTCGCGTGCGCCTCCTGATCAATGCGCGGGATGAGTGGGGTTGCTTCACTCGGGCTGAAGGAACGCTGCAACTCGATCAATGCGACATCGAAGCCACAGATATCGCGCCCACCGGGAGCGACGAACACGCGTCGCCCCTGCACGAAGCTCGGATCGGTGGGGCTCGCGGGCCGCTCCGTGTTGGGGCTGACGCTCAGCTCCGTGGCCTCGCGCGTGGCGTTGAAGTCGGCTTCCCCGCACACGATGTCCGACGGGTCATCGAAGCCGATCTCAGTCACACAGTGGCGCGCCGTGAGCACGAGATTGGGCGCGATCAACGCACCCGTGCAGTGACCGGCAAAGACGTTGCGACGCAAGGAGACGCCGAGGCCGACGACACCCGACGTCGCATCATCGACGTA
Organism: Polyangiaceae bacterium; assembly: GCA_050301735.1. Classification (GTDB taxonomy): domain Bacteria; phylum Myxococcota_A; class Polyangia; order Polyangiales; family Polyangiaceae; genus SZUA-265. Next base: position 20,618 of record JBNKZR010000069.1, read on the forward strand.
GCCATCGAGAACGGCTTGCTGGGTGGTGCCCGTCTCCAACGCATCGGCACCGGCGCAGGCGCCCGAGAGCAGGGCCGGGACGAGGACCGCGACGAGCCATCCGGCATTGGCGCGGGTCGCTACCCGAGGTTCGGCTGAGCCCACGTTGCGCCACGGTCGCGACATCCCCGTAAGCGTAAGGTCAAATCGAGGACTCGCCCAGGGCTGGATCGCATTTTTCGCCCCTTGCATTCTCGCCCACGACCGTCCCGATTCGAGAGGAAACACACGGCCGAAACGCTTGCCCGGACTGGTCGGCGCACGGAATGCGCTACCCCGCCGGTCAATCGAAAGCAGACAGATTATTCCAGTGTGTGCGTCCGCAGCGGCATGTATGTTCCCCGCCACCATGACTGACCTTCTCTCCGATCTGAGTTGGCGTGGATTGGTTCACCAGTCCACGGACCTCGATGCCCTGAAGCAACACCTGGCGCAACCGCGCCGGGTGTATGCCGGCTTCGATCCAACGGCGGACTCGCTGACCATCGGCAACCTCGTACCCATCATGTTGCTCGTGCACTTTCAGCGCGCCGGTCACATCCCCGTCGCACTGATGGGTGGCGGAACGGGCCTGATCGGCGATCCGTCCGGCAAGAGCTCCGAGCGCCAGCTGCTGGACGAGACGGTCATTGCCGACAACGTCGCCAAGATCCGGCCCATCTTCGAGCGCGCGCTCGCTTTCGACGGACCGAGCGCGGCCAAGCTCGTCGACAATGGGAACTGGATCTCCCAGCTGAGCTTCGTCGAAGTCCTGCGGGATATCGGCAAACACTTCGCCGTCAACATGATGATCCAAAAGGACAGCGTTCGGGAGCGCTTGCACAACCGCGAGCAGGGCATCAGCTACACCGAGTTCAGCTACATGATCCTGCAAGCGTACGACTTTCACTACCTGCGCAAGAACGAAGAAGTCAGCGTTCAGGTCGGCGGCTCCGACCAGTGGGGCAACATCGTCGCCGGGGTGGATTTGGTGCGCCGGCTGCAGCAAGCTGAGGTCTTCGGCCTGACCGCACCGCTCATCACCAAGGCCGATGGCGGAAAGTTCGGCAAGACGGAGAGTGGCGCCATCTGGCTAACACCCGAACGCACCTCGCCGTACGCCTACTACCAATTCTGGCTCAACTCGGCGGATGCGGACGTGGAGCAGTTCCTCAAGATCTACACCTTGCTCGATCGCGCGGAGCTCGAGAGCTTGCTCGAAGCGCACCAATCCGATCCCGGAAAGCGCCAAGCCCAGCGCCGCCTGGCGGAGGAGGCGACGCGCTTCTTGCATGGCGAAGACGGCCTGCAACGGGCGCTCGCTGCCACCGCCGCCCTCTTTTCCGGCGACGTCAAGAACTTGGACGAGGCAACGCTGAATGAGGCTTTCGCCGCGGCGCCATCGAGTGAACACTCCCTGTCTGCGTTGGAAGGTGACGGCCTGCCCCTGGTGGAGCTGTTGCCGCAGACCACGCTGGCGAAGAGCAAACGCGAGGCGCGCGAATTCCTCGGCAACGGCGCCATCAGTGTCAACGGCGACAAAGCGCAGGTCGAAGACCGACTGACTCCCGCCACCCTCTTGCACGGCAAGCTGGCTCTGTTGCGGCGCGGTCGCAAAGCCTGGCACGTGGCGCGCTGGCAGTGAGCGCAACGGGCGCGACGAACCTCAGGCGGTGCGTCGCGCCGGCGGGCGCAATCCGGAGCGGTACTCGAAGCCGTCCTCACTCGAGACGCTGATGGGGCTCGTGAGCCCCACTCGGTAGAGCTCCTGAACCGGGTCGTCGAGCTCCGGCAGTTCGAGCTCACGCACGATGAACGCGCGGGCTTCGGGCAGCGCACCGATGTCGTCTAGCACCTCTTGCTCCAAACGACGTGCCGTCACGCGCAGGCGAGACAGGCCGCCGTGGGCAGCCTCAGCCAACAACTCGCGAAAGTACGGCAGCTCCACGATCATGCGCAGCGCCCGCGGTACGGACGTCGCCAACACCCGGTACACGCCGCGGTCCTCGACGTGCAAGACGTACTGCTCGCCCGGCAGCTGACACGAGACGTACTGACCGCCAGTCGCGTCGCAAGCGAACACCCGACAAGCCGCCCCCGGCACGCTGATACCCGCCGTGCGTTGCGCCGACGCGAGGGGTTCGAAATCGAAGGTGTACATCAAGACGTCGGCAACCTGCCTGAGCGCGCCCTGGAATGCGTCGTCCGGATGTCCCATCGCCCGAACGCTAGCCCGCTCCTCCGAGAGTCGCAACGTCGCGGCCCCCCAAAACGAGCGCTTGGTACGAGCACTTGTGCGAGCAGAAAACTGAAGGAGCTCCACATCGGCTCAGGCCGACACCTCGCCGGTCGCTCGAAAGACCGTT
>JBNKZR010000070.1:0-22895 GCA_050301735.1 Polyangiaceae bacterium
TGGGTCAGGTGACGGCAGCGATCGCGGTTTCGCCGAGTTCGACGCTCTCGCGGCAAGACACGCGAACACTTACCTGGGAGAACTTCGTTCGCTGGCAGGGAGTCGACACGGGCTGGCGAATTTTCCAGGCTTGACTCGAAAAGGTCAAAACCGATGGGCAATTTGTGCAGGGAATGCTCACCTTGAGTCATCTGCAAGTGCGTGTTTTGACCCCTGTCGACGCGCGCCGGTGGTGTCGCGGCGTCGCCTGGTGTCCCGCCGAATCAGAGGCACAGACGCGAGAGGAAGATGCAATCAATGAGTAAGAAGTACCCAACCTTTGCAATCTCGAACCTGCGCGCGGTGCGCGGCCATGTTGGGTCCACCCGCCGACTCTTCGCAGCCAGTGCGCTCTTGGCGCTCGTCGGAAGCGCCTGTGGTGACACGGGTGGCAGCACCGACGAAGCCGATACACCGGTCAACGGCGGACTCACTGGCATGCCGGCGAGCACTGCCAGTAGCAACCCGGCCGCCGCAGGACCAGTCGCGGGCACGGGAACTGCTGCAGCAACCGGCAGTACCGGTACCCCGGCCCCGGGCACGCCAGCCGCTACCCCGCAGGTACCTGGAACCCCCCCGGTAGCAGGCCCTGGTGGTACTCCGGCAGACACCACCCAGCCCGCAGACACGACGACCATGCCTGGTGGCATCTCTCCCGACCCCACGCCGGGCGTACCTACGCAACCGGAACCCCCTTCCGACACACCGGTAGTGGACACGCCGACGCCCGACGCGCCGAGCCCCGACGCGCCGAGCCCCGACATGCCGAGCCCTGAGTTGCCTGCCGGAAATTGTGCCTTCGACGTCAACTATGAACTCAGCAGCGCCATCGGTACGGTCGGCATCGTCACCTGGTCCACGGACATCACCGTCGATAGCGCCACCATCGAGTTCGGCATGGCGGGTCAAGATGCGACGCTCTCGGCACCGGTGGATTTGACTGAGCCGGAGTACCGCACCTTGCTTTTGGGCATGAAGGGCTCGAGCGACTACGAGTTCCACATCGTTGCGAATGGCGGTGGCCAAACGTGCACCAGCGAGACGTTTTCGCTGACGACTGACCCCGTGCCGAACAGCGCACCCCGCATCAACGTGAACAAGGGCAACGAAGGCGCCGCTTCGAAGGGGTTCTTCGTGACCAGCGCCGGCCTGGGCAACTTCGGCGGCGGCGGCGGCGGCGGCGGCTCCACCATGTTCATCTTTGACACTGACGGCGACATCGTATGGTGGGCGGAATCTCCGAGTAACGCCAGCCGCGCGCGGATGGACTGGGAGGGCAAGAACATGTACGTCATGGCCCTCAACTACCCGGAGAGTGGAGGGCAGATCCGCCGTGTGTCGATGGACGGGTTGGATGTCGATGGCAATGTCATGGGACTCGGCACGGCACATCACGACTTCACGGTGGCGCCCAATGGCGTCCTGACCGCGGTGCTCTGGTCCGGGGGCTGCAACTCGATCGTGGAACGCTCGCCGGACGGCTCGATCAAGACCATCGTGCAAAGCGTCGAGTCGCTGTATCAGCCGGCGGGAGGCCTAGGAGGCGGTGGCTTCGAGTGCCATGGCAACGCCATCACCTACCAGCCCGAGACGGATACCTACGTTCTTTCGGACCGAAATCCGAACCTGTTCGTCAAGTTCGACCGCCAAGGCAATTTGCTGTGGCAATTCGGCGGCAACAATCCAGTCGCTGGTGCCAAGCACATTCAAGGGAGTTGGAACGTCAACCACGGGCACCACCTGTTACCCGACGGCACATTCCTCTTCTTCAACAACGAGGGCGGTAACCCATCACCCGTCAAGGAGTTCGCTCTCGACGAAAACGGCGGCACAGCAAACCTGGTGTGGGAGTACAGCGGCAACGGCGGCAGCGCGACATTGGGTGACGTGCAACGCCTGGCCAACGGCAACACCGTCATCACGTATTCGAACGGCGGCACGGTGATCGAGGTGGATCCTGGTAAGAACGTGCTTCAGGAGTTTTCGACGGACTCGCTGGGCTACGTCGTATTTCGTGAATCGCTGTACGGCCCGCCCCCCAAGTAACCAAGTCACCGGTACCGACCAGGAGCGCGCGCAGCGACCCCTTAGCTAGTGCGCTCTCCGTTTGGGCTGCTATGATACCCACACCCACCTGGCCCCCCTCGAGCGCCTGAGTGAGGAACGCCGCGCGGTGCTGACTGCCGGTGCCAAGACTCCAACAGGACCAAGCAGAAAATGACTCAACCGGCTCCCTCGACCGCTGACTCGACCAAATCCCACTCCTCAGTTTCCTGGCGCGGCTACCAGGCGCTCGTCTCCTCGACGGCGCTGGTGGCATGCCTGGCCTGCGGCGAAACGAGCACAGAAAATCCCGATATGACCAACCCAGCCGCCACGGGAGACGGCACGGGCGTGACAGGGACCGCCCCTCCTCCGAGCGGCTTGGTCGTGGGAACGCCGACCCCGAGCGGGACGGCTCCCGCGGCAGGCGGAACCACACCGATGCCAGCCTCTACCGCGATGCCCGAGGTGCCCGTGATTCAACCCCCCGTGGCGGGGCAGTGTCTGTCGAGCATGGACGAGGACGGAAACTGGGTTCTGCTGGCAAAAGAGGCCAACAACTATTCCTTCTCCAGCACCATCGAGGTAGCCACGACGACCGTCGCCGCCAACAGTGAGCTGTTCTTCGATTGGTCGGCTCTGACGACGGACTTCATGGGCCATGGTCTCGATCCGATGACCAACATCGACATGTTGTCCCTCATCATTTGGAAGCTGAACCACGCTGAGATGCAGGAGAAGCTCAATTCTGATCAGCTCGGCGCCAGCGACACTCTCGGCGGCAGCGTCATCGCTCTCTACACGGAGAAGGCGCGCACGGACGGAAGCATCTTCGACTTCAACATCCCGGGCTCGGGCCCCCGACCCGCTGACGAACCAGAAGACGCCAAACTCGAGTTCCAAAACCAGGTGCTAGGGCGACTCAACCCAGCAGAAATCGATCCCGCAACGCACACGTACACCATCATGGCGCAAGAGGGGTACGTACTCGGCGAAGGTGTACGCATGGTCCAAGCCTTCACGCTGAGCGAGACGGAAACCAACACTCAGGTCGCTATCACGCCCGCGTCTTCGACGCTGACCTACGACGCGGATTTGACGTCGCTGACTCCGGTCATGATGCCAGCAGGCGTGTCGAACATCCTCGTCAATTGGGAAGAGATCGAAACCAACGCCCTCGGCAGAGAATTCGAGGACCGCTCGATCGAAGAGGTCATGGTCGCGAAATACTCCCTGACCCCGGAGCAGCTGCAAGGCGAGTTCCTCGACTTGGAGTACGTCTACGACGAAATGTATCGCGGTCCGGTCGTGGCCGGCGAGGAGCTGGTGCTGTCCGATCTATCGGACGAAAACGGCATGCCATTCACGGGAATCAGTGCAGACGGCACGTGGATCGTTGCTCTGGTGTGCGGCTACTGCGGCAATCCTGCTCCCTGGTACATCACCGTCGTGCAGGCTTGCCAGTAAAGCCCAATTCAGGACTGCAACGTCCCTCGCGCCGTCGCCATTCGCGACGGCGCGCTTGTGTGGTGGAGCACGATTCGCCCAGAGTTCAGGGTAGCTGGCCTGTCATCCACGCCCGTTCGCAGCCTCAGAAACGCCCGGACCGCGGTCCATGCGAGCACGTCGAACCGCGCGACCGACGAAGGTCAGTAGCTCGTCGTTGTCGAGAGGCTTGAACGCTCGCGGATTACCGACATGCTGCAGGAAGTCCCGCGCCTCGACACAGGCGGTACCTCCCGTGAGGAACGCGAAGCGTTCCGCCGCGACCGGTTTTGCGCTGAGCACCCGCTGGTAGAGTTGCATACCGGTAACTTTAGGCATCAATAAGTCACAGAGAATCACGTCGTAGTCCTTCTCGGCGATCATGTGATAGGCCTCCTCCCCACCGGACGCCAAAGCCACCTCGTAGCGTCGATCCAAGACGCGGCGGAAGCCGTTGCGCACCAATCGCTCGTCGTCCACGATCAGGATGCGCGGTGGTGCGCGGCCCCGTACGGACTGAACCGGGTCCTCGGACCTCGGCACGCTCAACGGCGGAATACTCACCAGCGCTTTGCCGGTGTCGAGCGGCAACCATATCTTGAATGTCGTCGGCGTACCCTTGCAGACCTCGATGAAGCCACCGTGACGCCGTACGGTCTCGTACGCGATGCTGAGGCCGAGCCCGACACCTGCTCCGGGCTCTTTCGTGGTGTAGAACGGTTCGAAGACTTTCAGCGCGAGCTCGTCGGGGATGGGGGGTCCGCTGTTGCTGATCTCGACGGCAACCCCACCCTCGGATCGGTAGGTCTTGATGCGGATCCAATCGTCGCCTTTGCCGCCGAAATCGACGGCCTGACTGGCGTTGATCAGAATGTTGAGCACGGCTTGGCTGAGCAGCGCCCGATCGACGACAAGCGTCGGGGCATAGTCGATGTCCTGCTCCAAACGCGCTTTGAAGCGTACCTCACGCGCGATGAGCCCCATAGCCTCGTTCAACACAGAGTCGAGTTGTGCACGCTCGCCTTTGCTTTCGCCTGGGTGAGCGAAAAAGCGCATCTCGGCAACCACCGCCTTGATCTGCCTGCCCGCCACCTGAGCATCCTGGAGCAAGTCGGGGATGTCGACCAGGGCACGCTGAACACGCTCGTCCAGCTCCGACATCTGATAGGCGGCGCTGCCGTTGCCCTTGGCAATGTGTTGCCGCAGGTCCCCAAAACGCTCGGACAGCAGCTCCAAACACGGCAGCAATGCGGCCAATGGGTTGTTGATCTCGTGGGAGACACCCGCCGTCATCTGGCCCAGACTGCGCATCTTGTCCGCTGCGTGAAGCTGCGCATTCAGTGAAACTCGTTCTGCTTCCGCGGCAACCAGGTCGGAAATATCGCGAGCGATGAGCAGCACGGAGTCCTCACCCAAGGGATTGCGCAGACAAGAAACGGTCACCCGCAGAGTGGACGACCGAAGCTCGACGGTGAGGGGGCGAATGACATTGACCGTCTTCTCGAATGCCTCGTGGATGCGCCTCATGACTGGATGCTTGGCGTCGACCCCGAGCGCCAAGTCTATCTTGCGTGCAATAACCGCCTCTTCGGGCACCCCCAAGAGGTCGACCGCCATCGAGTTGATGAAGTAGATACGGCGGTCCGCGTCCACTCCGATGACGGCATCGCCGATCCCTTCGTGCAGTGCGTCTAGGTGCTGTTTGAGCGCGTGTAGCTTGGTGGATAGCGCCCGCGGGCGTAGCCGCTGATGGCCGATGACCTCCGCTGAACTTTCGGATGGCGTCGACGTGTCTTGCTGTGCGGCAAGCGTGCCGAGCAAGTCTTTGCTGACCACGTCGGTCGTGTTCTTCGCGATCACTGCGTCCGCATGGGGCGACGGGCGCCGCGACAGCTTCGAATCCGCTCCGCCGGTGAGAATGATGGTCGTGATGTGCAGGTCTGCAGCCAGCCGTTTCGCCAGCTGGCAGAGCTTGCCGCCATCGAGGTTGGGCAGGAAGTAATCTGTGATGAGGATGTCCGGCAGACTCGTCCGCAAACGCTCTACGGCCTCGAGCCCGTCGCTCACGGCGCTGACGGCATAGCCAGCCTTTCTCAAGACAGCTGCCAGCGTGTCCGTCCAATAGACGTTGTCGTCCACCAGCAGCACCGTTCTGACCTGAGATGAGCTGAACAGTTTTTCGGTCACTTGCACATGACAGAGCGGCTCCCCCCACAGAATCGTAAGAAGAGACGAGGAAAACCCCTCTGACCCTCTTTGGCACACACCGCATCAATCGTTGATGCGGCGTGTGCACGCGGCATGCACTGCACCAAACACGAGCAGCCTAGTAGGTCACTGCCCCACTTACCCCTGCCAGTGGGTGAACACCCCCCAAGCTAGAAAGCGCGACTGAAGCGCAACGCTACCAACGGGATCCAAACGTCAGCGGCGTCGAGTTCTTGCGCGAGCAGTGCCCGATCCGTATCCGGTGCATCCAGCAACGAATCTGATGACACACCGCGAGACAGCACTCGACGCAACCCTACGCCGACCGAAAGCCTGTAGGTGCGATGCAATACCCAGGTATGCCCCAACTCGAGGAAAGCGTTGTGAGACACGACGCCCACCGCGTAGGTATCCTTGTACAAGTAGCCCAAAGAGGCATAGGGCCGGAAGCCACCGAAATTGAAACCGTACCTACCCGCCAACGTCCACTGCATGGCGGGGTTGGCCTCGACGCCAAAACCCGCAAAAAGATCGAGACGGCGCACGGGGATGTTGAGCCATCCGAGCAAGATCGCGAGGTTGCCCTCAGGCCCCGACCCGATCGCCACCTCCGACACCAGAATGCGCTGCTTGTGGTCCACCAACTCCGAAAAGTGCTCGTCCGTCAAATAGGTGCGTCGCCCGGAAGGCGTCTGGATGCCGAAGTCCTTGGCTCTTGCGGCGCTACTCCAAAGCATGCCCACGGACAGCACCACGGCCGCGCGCACCAACCACGCTCTCATTCGATCCTCCGTCCAAAAGCGAAGGTGACAAACACTTGCCACGGCCGCTCATAGCGGAGTCGATCCAACTCGTCTTGGGAGTTTTCGTTGTCGAAGCCGTTGGGATCGAGCAGGAAGGAGTTGATGAGCTGACCGTGCATGGCACGACGAGCTCCGACAAAGGCATGAAACTCCGCGCTCTCGCCCCGATAGATAGGCGCACCGAGCTCGATGGGGGTAGCATAAACGAGCCACAGGCTGTCGCGCAAACGCGTCTCGACGTGGGCGCCGACGCCGTAACTCAGTGGCAAGCCGAGCAGCTCGAAGTGGGCCCTGAACCCGGCACCTGCCATCGCGACGAGGTTCTGATAGTTCTCGACGTTGGGACTCATCGCAACGCGGATGTGAGGTCCTAGCACGCCATGACGATAAGCCAACGCCAAGCCCAAACGCGTTTCGTCCAGAGTCCGTGTCCCCGAGAACCGCCCACTGTTGCGTTCGAGGATGACACTCGGCCACCAGAAGCTACTGGAGCGCAAGCCCCACCGCGGCGACAGAAACGGCCGCGGCTTGTCGGGCGTTAGCTCTGAAGCGGCCTCTGCCTGTGCCGCTGCTGACGGCGTTCCCGCAACCAAGAACAGCGCGAGAGCGAGGCCGAGCCTCCTAGCGCGACTCGCTCGCACCAGCTGCCTCTTCTTGCTGGGAGTGCTCTGCGCCCGCGGACGCCAGCACGTCCTTCGGGGAAGTTGCCGCTTCGAGCGCGACGGGTGGCGCGGTCGGGGTTTGTTTCGTCGGCGCCACCGTGTGCTCGCTCGGCACCGCGACCTCCGGCTCGCAGACGAGCGTCACTCGGCTGATGGGGAACGCGATGAGTAGCCAATGGTCCGTGTAGAAGTCGAACTGGGGGTACATCAGGCGACGGCACCGATGATCGCGACGGGCTCGTTCGAGCAATACGGCGTAGTGGTCGGGCTCGGCGAGCACGAACAGCCCGAGGATCGAGAGCCCACTGTCCTCCTCCGTTATGAATCGAGCTTGGGGCGACGGCGTTTCGTAGCCGGACTGGGGGTGCAGAAACGCCGCCTGGCGGCTGTGATGCACGGTGCAACCACACATCAAATGCAACAACACGAAGGAGAACGACAACAAGGCGGGCCGCAGCGTCACGCGCCGAACTGTAGTGCGTAATGCGCGCTGAGGGAACCGCCCGTCGCGGGCAACCCAAAACCTACGACGATACAGCCGGACCGAGCCGGCCCACACCCGATCCCAAGCTCGGTCGCGATACGAGCGTGACAGACCGGCTACAATTCAGGAACCAGCGACGCAGGCACCCAATTCACCAGCACGCGATGAACCACCGGACGCGCGGCTTCGTCACATCCCTGGACGAAGTGCACGAGCGTAGCGCCCACGGTCGTCGGCTCCGAGTGAGCGCTCCTGCCGCTTCCCTTCAGGCACGACAGCAAGTCGGCGACTCCCAGACGGGTGTCCTGACGAAGCGCCGCCGCCAGGGGTGCAGCCAGCACGTGGGGATCGTAGCCGGTTTCGGCAAGCAACTCCCAAGGGGCGGACTCCGCGTCGTAGTTTGGAGTCTCGTGGCCCGTTCGGCGATCGAGCAGTCGCTCCTCGACAGCCTGAGCAAAGGCTTCCTCCACGGTGAGTGCAATCCGAGCGCTGATGCGCTTGCTTGGAGGCTCTTGGGCAACCACGTGGGCAAGCTCGTGAACCCAAGCCCTCGCCGGAAGAGTGGACAGCGCGTCGGTAGTGACGAGTACCTGGCGACTCCCGACGTGAACTTCGATCCCGTTCACTGCCGCTTGGTCCTGTGGAAGACGTGGCTCGACGTGCACGACCAACCGCTCGATTCGCACCGGAAATCTCTGCAGTGCCCGGGTGATGCTCGTTCGCGCCGCTGCGAACTCGGACGCGTTGCAGTCGGCGGTGCGCCCCGGCTGCAACGCAAGTTGGTAGGGGGCGCTCGACTCGAGTTCCGAACCGGTGACGAACTCCAGGCGCGTCTCGCCCAGCTGGCAGGGGCGCCCCTCTTGCCGGCAGGCCAACGTCGCGATGCCTCCCGCAATCAAAAGCGAGCGCCAGCAACTCACGGCACGAGTTCGTCGCAGAAGGTCAGATGCTCACTAGCGAAGGCCTCGAACGCCAAGTCGAACCGCTCTTGATCGAGCCCACCACCGACGTTGCCTTCCTGAAGCATGCGACGCACGAACAGCAGGTAGGCAGCCGTACCCTGAACCCCCTGACGTGCGTGCTGGTCGAGGCAATCCCAGACCTCTTCGGCGCTCTCTGGGCGGTGGCAGTCGCGTCCCGCGCGGTAGATGGAGTCTTGGGAGGTGATGTGGCCGACGGTGTCGTCGTCTGTGCCGTGGTAGAGCACGCCTTTGCGGTGTTCAGGATCGCGACGAATGTACGCCTTGACTCGCTCGATGCAAGAGCACTCGCCGCGGCAGGGCGCAACCCCCGAAGCAGGAGTTCCCGTTTCCCCGGCGTCGGCCAGCACGAGAGCTTCGGTCGGCGTTGCGCCGAACAGCGGGCTGTCGCTGCGACGCACCGTATGCGCGGCGCTGAAAGAGTCTTGAACGGCGTGTTGAGCCTGCCCCAGCAGCGTCAATGCGCGAGTCCGATTCGTCGGCCAGAGCTCCATCGCTTCTCGGGTCCGCTCCAAGATGTGTTTGCGTGAAGTGTCGGCGGCCTCCTTCTCCGAATCCCTGACACTCAACAGGAAGTGGTGCGGTTGGACCTCCGGGCGCGCGGTGTGGGCCGTGAGAGAATGCACGTATGCGAGAACGCCGTTGTCGAGATGAACGAGCAGTTCCTTCGGGTAGTCGACTCGACGATTCCCCAACGCCATCCACTGAACCTGCTCCGGCCCGAATTGGTCCGCATCGCCGAGCTGCTGGTTGCCAAAGTACGTGATCCACTCGTGCCCTCGGAAGAATGGGGCCCGAGTGAACACACAGTCGCCCTGAGAGAAGAAACCGATACGATCGTCGATCGGCGCACAAATATCAGCCGGTTGTTCACAAGCAACGCCAACTCCTGCCATCGCCAGCCAAAGCAACCAGCTCGAACGCCGCTGTTTTCCTCTCCAACCCACCACCAAACCCGTCTCCACTCAACGCAACGTCACGAGTTCCTCTGCTGCCGTGGGGTGAACCGCCACGGTCCGGTCGAAGTCGCGCTTGGTCGCCCCAGCGCGCATGGCGACCGCAAAGCCCTGGATCATCTCGTCAGCTCCCATGCCGAGAACGTGAATACCCACGACCTTCTCGTCAGCACCCGCGGTCACGAGTTTCATGGCGCTGCGAGGCTTGCGCTCCGAAAGAGCGTAGTAGAGATTGACGAAACGAGTCGTATAGACTTTCACCTCGTCCTGTCCGTATTTGGCTCGCGCTTCGTCTTCGGTCAGACCCACCGTGCCGACTGGAGGATGACTGAAGACGACCGTGGGGATCTGCTCGTACTCCAGGTGGGCGTCGGGTCGACCGCCAAACAATCGATCAGACAAGCAACGCCCCGCAGCAATCGCGACGGGTGTCAGCGGGAAACGGCCAGTCACGTCTCCCACGGCGTACACGCCTGCCACATTCGTATTCTGGTACTGGTCGACCAGCACGTGTCCGGCATCGTCCATCGCAACCCCGAGCTTCTCCAGCCCCAAGCTTTCGCTGGCCGGGCGGCGTCCGATGGCCCAAAGCAAGGTATCGAAACCGTCCACGTCCTTGCCCTCGAGGGTCGTGACACGTAGCTGCCCCGCTTCCGTGCGGCTGATGCGTCTCGGCTCGGAGTTGGGATACACCTGCACCCCGATCTCCTGCAGCCGCGCCATCAGATGCTCACGCAAGAAGGGGTCGAAGTGATGGATCACGTCGTCATAGCGCGAGAAAAGACACACCTTGGCGCCCAAGAGACTGAAGATCCCCGCCAGTTCGACCCCGATGTAGCCCGTGCCGACCACGGCCACGTGCCGCGGTTGCTCGGTCAATTCGAAGAAGCCGTTCGACGTCATCCCGAGTTGCGCGCCAGGGATGTCCGGTACCTTGGGGTAGCCGCCCGTCGCGACGAGGATGTGGGGGGCCTTTAGGCTCAAGCCGTCCACCTCGACGATACCTGACCCGACGATGCGCGCTCGCCCAGACAAACGCTCGATACCGTCGTTGTCGAGGTTGGATTCATAAATGCGATTGAGCTTCTGCACGTACGCATCGCGGCGTTTCTTCACTGCTGGCCAGTCGAACTTGCCGCGTTCGGCGCGGAATCCGAAGCCTTGGGCGTCGTGCAGGACCTCCCCGACCGTAGCGGCGTTGAACATGATCTTCTTCGGAACGCAGCCGACGTTCACGCAAGTCCCACCCATCTTGCGGGCCTCGATCACGACCACGCGAGCGCCGTAGGAGGCTGCCCGCCGCGCGGCCGCGATGCCACCACTACCCCCACCGATCACGATGAAATCAAAGGATTGCATGCCGGTTTGGACCTAGCGCAACGGCAGAGGAAACGAAAGCCCAACGGCTCAGTCGCCCGGATCGCAGCTTTTTTGGAGACCGGGGTCCCGGCGAGCGACGATCGCGGTCCATGACGAACGCAACCCTCGGAAGGCTGTGCGGCGCCTCGTTGGTCGCGGCCATGCTTGTTTGCTGCGGGCCTCAACCTTACGGCGCCAATCAACCAGGAGCTTCCGCGGTCGCGCCGGCCTACGATGCTTCCGCCGACCAAAGCCTGCGCCTGCTTGGAGGCGACAGCTGCTACGCCTGGTTGCAGTGGCTCGGCATTCCTTACGAACGCCTGCCAGAAACCGCCGGCATGTCCGATCCCATCCGCGTGACCGGGCCGATTGGTGGCATCGAATTCCTCAGCGCGGGACAGCGGGGGGTGACCTGCGATTGCCGCATGGCGTTGGCCCTGGACTGGAGCGCGAGGGCGCTGGCTCCGCTCGGGGTCACGGCGATCCGCCATTCCGGCGCCTACGTCTATCGCACGACGCGGAGTGGGCGCCCGAGCTTGCACGCGCGAGGCCTGGCCATCGACGTGCACGGAGTGCAATTCGGGCCACACACCCACTGGGTCGACAAACACTTTGCCCGGGGGCGCACGGGACACTGTGACGGCAGTGAGCCAGCGCTCAATCGCGTCGAGTGCCAGTTGCGCTCCTTGCATCTGTTCCGCGAATTGATCACGCCCGATCACAACGCCGATCACCGCGACCATCTGCACCTCGGCATCTCGCCGCTGAATTGAAGCAATCGAAGAGAGAACCCGCGCACTCACACCAGTGGCAAACGGGTGCCCGCGTTGGTCAAATGGGCTATGCACGCGCCATGACGACCGACGAAAAGGAACTCGAGCGCATCGCGCTGCAGGTGGCCACCGAAGCGGGCGCACTGATCCTCGAGGGGTTCTCGAAGCAATTCGCCGTTTCCACCAAAGGCCCCGACGCGGAGCTCTTCACGGAATACGACGTGCGCAGCGAAGAGCTCGTGCGCGAGCGGCTCACGCGCCAAACCCCTGAGATACCAATCGTCGGGGAGGAAAGAGGCGGCGACGCCGGCGAGGACCTGACCTGGTACATCGACCCCATCGACGGCACGATCAACTTCGTCGCGGGGCACCCCTACTTTGCCGTCAGTCTCGGACTGCAACGGCGCGGCCGACCCATCGCCGGAGCCGTGGTCGCCCCAGCGCTCCGCTTGACTTGGTCGGGCACTGCCAGCGGCTCGACGCGCAATGGTGAAGCGATATCCGTCAGCAGTACCGCTGAACTGTCTAGTGCGCTCATCGCAACGGGCTTCCCATCGCGCTCCGGCGCCAGTCAGGCGGAGCGCGACTTGCGCTTGGCCCAGTACGCGCGGCTGCTCGCCTCGGCCCGAGACATTCGCCGCTGTGGCTCCGCCGCGATCGATCTGTGTATGGTGGCCGACGGGACCTACGAGGCCTATTGGCAGCGGCGCCTGAGTCCCTGGGATACGACGGCGGGAGTTGCCATCATCCTCGGCGCGGGCGGTGCTTGGCGCGTTCTGTACGACGGGGAACCGCGAGCTCAGGAGTTGGGCACCAACTCGAAGATCGACAGCGCGCTACTGACGACGCTGGGCGAATGAGCCCCCGCTCGGCGCGCCCCCGAAGTGCACCCCGCCGCCGATCGGGCTAGACTCGCACTCCTCCCTTTCCTGTCCGCCATGAAGCTACTCTCCGTCCGCGTTTCGTCTCCCGATGCCCTGGGAGAACTCGAGGTGCCGTTCATCACGGAAGATCGCGGGCCGCGCAATCTCACGCTGATCGTGGGCGGCCCGGGCTCGGGCAAGACCACGCTGGTCACGGCAATCGCCAGCACGCGCCCCGGGCACGTCACCGCGATGGGGTTTCGCCCGTCGGATGCGCCCTGCACGGCGAGCTGCAGCTGGTGGCTGGGAATGGACGACCCCGATCGTTCGACCCCACTGTTACTCCACAGCCCCAATGCCCTCGAGATCCCCAACGCGGTGGATGCTCGGCGCGAGGCGGCATTCTTCGAACGCCTGGCGCGCCAAGGCGGCTTCGTCTTCATCGCACTATCGGCGATGCGTTGGTTTTCCAAAGCGCCACTGGTGCTCTCCACCCCGGAGCGAACCGTCGCGCGCTACGACGTCCGTGCGGCAGAGCCTCTGGACGACGCTGGGCGCAACGACTTGGGACGAGAAGTCAAGCAAGCTCTCTGCTACGCGTCCATCGTGCGCGTCCTACCGCACGGCGAACGAGAGCGGGAGCGCCTCCTTGGCGAGGCCATGGCCAAGTTGGTGGGGCAACTCTGCGCTGTCTATGGCTTCTCGTTCGATGGCCTCGAGCCGCGCTCGCTCGAACCAGTGTTCACTCACCAGAGTGGCCGTCGAATGAGGTTCGATGCGCTGCCGACGGCGACCAAGCACGCGATCGCCTTCGGCGTGCTCCCTCTGCGAGCGCTGTGGGCGGCGTACCCTGGCATGGACCCCACGCGGGCCCAAGGCGTGGTCGCGATCGACCAATTCGAACTGCACCAGAGCGACAGTGCAGCCGAAGCGTTGATCGAGGTTCTGACTCGTGGGCTACCGGACGTACAGTGGATCCTCACGACGCGCTCCGACGAATTGGCAGCGGCGCGGCCGAGCGACGAAACCTTCGCACTGCGGCGCATCGGTGAACGGGGAGCGGTGGAGGTGTTCGCCGGTAAAGCGGCGCGGCTACACTGAGTTCGGCCGTGAGCGGCAGCTGAACTCTGCGCTGGACGCAACTGAGCGGCACACCCAACCGCGGTAGCCAGCCGCTACGGGCAAGGCACCTGCTCGAAGTACCACAAGTCCGGGGTCTCGCCCTCGCTGACCGTGAAGTATCCGAGCGAGCCGGGTAGGAAGGCAACGGACTCCCCTTGCATCTCGGTACGCACCGGAAGGATCTGGGGCGTAGTTGTCATCGCCGCCGCCCAGGTCGTCCCCGGCTCCCGCCTGTAGAGCCGCGCGCCGGAATAGGTGCGCACGATCAACGCCGACCCAGTCGTGTCGATGTCCATCGCGGTGGCATAGCGACCGGAAAGGTTCGGCGCGGTGGAGAGATCGATCTGCGCCACCTCTTCCAAGACCCGCGGACCCTCCAGGTGGGGCGCCCGAGCGACCAGCAGATGACTGTGGCCGTCGTCTTCCTTGGTGGCGAAGTAGAGATCGCCACTCGACGTCTCGACAGCGATCGCTTCGCAGTCGTGCGGCTGATCAGGATAGGTAAACACCAAGCGCTGCCACGACGTGAGCTTGGTGCGCATGGGAGTCGCCATCGGCGGTGGCTCTGCCACCCGCAAGACCTCGATCGTTTGGCGCCCTTGCCCCACGAGACGCGCGAAATTGTCGCCCACGTCCCCGAGGTAGATCCAGTCGAGGTTCGGATCGGGACCTGGACCGAGAGCGATGTCTTCCCAGTCGAACGCCGCGACGCCGTCCAGGAGGAACTCACCGCGGACCGCTGCCTGACCGTCGATGACGAAGAAGCGAGCACCATCTCCAGAGTCGTTGTGGACGTAGAAGGTCTCGGAATGTCGGCGACTCGCGACCAGCCCGGAAATCTCGTTCAACTCCGGTCGATCGACGCGGCCGAGACTGCGCCCTGCGTCGAAAGCCACACACGGTAGATCTGACGTCCCAGCGTCCACCGTTACCGAAGGCGGAGCGGCCGGAGCAGTCGCTGCGGGTCGCCCCGCCGAAACCGCATCGACCCGAGGCGGCTCGGGTGGAGTTCGGAGCGGCGCCTCCGCACTGCAGCCCGCGAGATGCCATAGCCCACACAGCGCCGCACACGAGCACCGCGCTTTCGAGCGTGAGCGGCCTGGGCGCAGGGCGGCGCAGCCTACCCGGAGCCCAGCGATGGACCGGCGCCACGAGGGACGGGACGAGATCATGTCACCTAGATAGGGCTACATACCGCTCAGCGCGAGGTTCATGTCGCATTCTTTGCAAGCGCTCCGATGCGCGCTCACATCACCCGCCAGATCCGCCAACGCCGCGCGACCCAGGGTCGCCAGAGGAATGGCTTTGGCACCCCGGCGCGCCAAGTACTCCACCAGCCTTCCGAGTTCGACGCGCAAACCGGCATCGGAGTCTTCTGGCACCAGGCGCCCGTCCTGCCGCGGTCGTATGCCGAGGCCCTGACAGATCTCCACCACACGTCGGCCTTGTTCGACTGCCTCTCCCGTCAGCAAAGAGCAGACGGAGGCCGCTCGCTCAATCACTTGATCGTAGCTCGACATCGGTGCCGAGTATGCGGCAGCCCGACGCCACGCGCCAAACTTGCTTCACTGGGTTTCGGAGAGCTCTCGCGAGACCCGATCGAACCAGGCCTGTTGGCGCTCGGGATCGTGTTTGACGGAGGTCTCCTCGTCGAAGTCTTGGTTCTCGTCCAAGAGCTCTTCCATCGCCTCTTCGACCATGTCGGTCACCTCACGTTCGATCTTGGCCTTGGCCTCCTCCGCAGATGCCGCCTTGATTTCGAACTGGGCGACGAGCTGCACTGCCTTCTCGTTCTGGCGGCGAGCCGCCAGCTCAGCCAACGCGAAGTGGATCTGCTCGTGCTGCAGGACGTACTCGTCGGAGGTGCTTTTCTGTTCCGGATTCCACCAAGAACACTTGCGGTCCATCTCCGCGACGAAGGCGAGTTTCGTCAGCCGACCACTGAAGGTCGATTGCCCCTTCTCATCGCGCACCTCTTGTACCTGATAGCCGGTGTCAGGAGTCGTCACGACATTGGCGCACGTCAGAGCACCGAGCTTGTTCGCGTGCTCGACGAGATGTGCAGGGGGGGCCTCCGCGCGAAAGTCCTCCCGAGTCAACGGGCGGTAAGCGATGGTGTCGGAGCGGTCAACCTGATCGGGATCCACCATGCCCCCGCGTGGGGCCGCATAGTCGGGCAGCGTCGAGCATGCCGTGGCCACAACCCACACCCACACCCCCGGCCAACCCCGCGAACACCATCGTCGTCGCCTCACGGATTGGTTCTTAGCGCAACGTGTGGTGGGTGCCAATCCGTCGAGCGCCCCGCCGCGCGGTATCGGCCGGCCTTGGCCGTCTGCCAACACCGCCGCAGGTTGTTTCACTCGAGGCAAGCGCAAACACGACGCGCAGTGGGCAGAGAATCATTCGCATCGAAGGCAGGCGATGCCAGCCACCACGCCTCCTCCGAACCGTAGAGGTGGCAGCCCACCCCGGCACCGTCGGCGCGCCGCCCTTCGCGCGCTGGCTGTGAAGCACCGAGCAGCTCGAGCAGCCGTGCGCAGTGCTCCAGACTGCCTCCTTGTTGAGCCGTACCGACCAAGTCGCGAGTGTTCTCGTCGAACCCCCCGCGTTCCTCGCACACGTCCCTGCAACTCTCTCCGCGCTCGCCGAGATACCAGCACACACCTTCATACGACAGCCCGCCACATTCGGGCTCAACCAGCGGCGGAGGGCCAGCCTCCTCGACCGGCTCGACGGCGCTGCTACCCGAGTCAGGGTGCTCGCCCGCCCCTGCAACTCCGGCGTCCGTGCTTTGGTGGCTGCCGGCGTCCGAGGTACCGTCGCTCTCGTCCAGTGCCGCCGGCTCGCCAGAGGAGTCGTCGGACGGCTCGCCGTCGTCTGGAGTGTCCACCGCTGTCGGCGTGGGGTCCACCGCAACGACCTCGCCAGGCGCAGCGACCGTCGGCGAAGGGGGGGCCTCCGACACGCTGCCGCTCGCGGGCTGCGAGTCGACCGCAGCGGTTCCGGCATCGTCGCTCGCGACTCCTACGGCGCTGATGGGCATGGGCACGTCGGGTTGTTGGTAAGCCTGCTGCGTCTGCGTTGGTGCCGAGGATGCCTCCACGCCCGCGTCCCCACCACTGTGTCCGAAGCGTTCACCCGCACACGCCACCACGCCCAGCGACGTCAAGAGGCAGGTACCGAGGCTCCAAATCGGGCGCCAAGGGTTCGCTGCCAGACACGCCCGCGGCACGCGTCGCACGCTCGAAGGTCGATGGGCGGTCCTCAGGCTATCGGGTGGCGACATCGGGCTGGGCTCTGCGGCTTCGAGAAGCGTCACTAGCGTAGTAATGCCTCAGCCGAGAGTGAAGGGGCCGACAATCTCCGCCCTCCACCGCCTTCGGCGGAAACGTGCCACTGGGGCGCAACCTCCGACGCTCCGTTTTCGAACATCGATTCGACGAGCGACAGACCATCGAGCAACCAAGCGCTCACGAAAGCAGTCTTTCCAACTCCCCCAGTGCGTCGGGACGGCACGCAACCAACACTTCGTCCCCCGGCTGGAGCCGCGTGGGACCGGACGGAATGATGACCTCGCCCTTTCGCACGAGCCCCGCAATCAACAAGCCCGCCGGGAACTCGAGTTCGCTGATGGGCTGCGTCACGAGTTGTTCCCAACGTGGTTCCGCAGGTATCCTGAAATCGGTCAACTCCACGTCGTGCTCTCCCAGCGCCAACGTCGCCCTCACGTTGCCCGCTCGCACGTAGCGCAAGATGGCGTTCGTCATCGCCCGCCTAGGACTGATGACGGCATCGACCCCCAGTTGGTGAGCCAGGTGGTCGTAGGCAGGCCTGTCACAACGAACGATCACCTTTCGCGCACCCAGCGATTTGGCAAAAATCCCAGCCAGAAGCGCCTTTTCCGAATCTTTGAGCAGCACCAGTACGGCTTCGGCACGCCCGCTGGCAACCTGATCCTGCAGCAAGTCGGGATCGGAGCCGTCACCTTGGAGTACGAGCGCTCTGGGTAGGCGATTGGCGACTTCCTCGGCGCGGCGCTCTTGTCGCTCGATGATGGTGGTGGCGATCCAACGCTGGCGATGGAGGCGCTCGGCGAGCACCAGTCCGGTGTTTCCGCAACCGATGACAAGCACGCGGCGCACGGGGCGCTCGGCTTCCATCGAATGGGCGGCGAGCTCGTCGACGTGCACAGGTGTCGTGACGATGAACGCTCGCTCACCGGGTCGCAGGCGATCCGTTCCAACGGGGATGCGAAAACCCTGGTCGTTCTGAACGGCGACGACCAGCGACTGCTCGGGTAGCTCGTTGCGCACCGCGGCCAGGGTTCCCGTGGTCCAGGACGAACCTTCGGGCAACATCATACCGATGAGCACGAGTCGGCCATCGGCCAGTTCGTGCATCTCTCCGCTTCCACGATAGCGCAAGTCCTCCAGCGCGGTCTGAGCGACGGCTTGCTGCGGGCTCACGAGCGCATCCAGTCCCAGATCATCTGCACTCAAAGCCAGCCCCGCCATACCCTGGGACTGTCGAACGCGGGCCACGACCCTGAGACGAGAACCACCATACTTGCGCGCCGTCATACACGTGATGAGGTTGACCTCGTCGATGCCTGTCACGGCCAAGAGCAAATCCGCGTCACGCACGCCTGCCTGCTCGAGGGTTTGCGGGCTGGTGCTCGGACCCGTGACGACCAATGCTTCCAAGGTCGAGTCGATGCGGCGCGCAACGTCTTCGTCACGCTCGATCAGCGCTACCTCGTGCCCCTCCTCCACCAGGATCCGCCCGACGTAGCTTCCCACCTCCCCTGCGCCCGCGATCACGACGTACATGAACTCTCAACTCCTTGCCGAAGGCCACCAGACCAGCGTCTGGAGCAGGACGATGACCGGGAATATTTCCAAACGCCCGAGCCACATTTGAACGATGAACGTCCACTCCACCAGCGGCGACATCTCGGGACCGGTGATCCCCGCAGAAAGGCCCACCG
Organism: Polyangiaceae bacterium; assembly: GCA_050301735.1. Taxonomy (GTDB): domain Bacteria; phylum Myxococcota_A; class Polyangia; order Polyangiales; family Polyangiaceae; genus SZUA-265. Next base: position 18,768 of record JBNKZR010000070.1, read on the forward strand.
TGCTCTGGGCGGAGACGCACTCCAAGATGACGTCGGCCAGAGTGAAGGCAGGACCTACCGTCTGGGAGACAACGAGGACCGCAACGGCGAGGAGCGCCACGTAGAGAAAGAAGAACACGCCGGCGTCCGCCACCTCGCGTTGCATCTCCCGCATCGAAAGATGGCGCGCCCCGAAGCGAAAGGACACCAACGCTCGGCTGGGCAGCAACATCTTCTTGATGCGCCACTCCACAGCAAGGAGCAGCAAACAGACACGGACCAGCTTGACGCCACCAACCGTCGCCCCAGCGGCGCCGCCGACGAGCATAGGCCCCAGCGCAAGGAACAACCCCGCCGCATCGCTCCAATCGCCCACCGCAGAAGTCTGCCAGCCAGTGGTCGAAAGCGCGCTGACGACTTGGAAGACCCCCTCCCGAACTGGCCGCGCCACATCACCGGCACTGACCAGCAACGAGACCAACACGACGCTGCCCAACGCCAGAAAGCCAAGCATCGCTCGAAACTGTGGGTCTTTGAAGAACACCAACAAGGACTTGGTGCGCAGGAAAGCGTAGTACAAGGGCAGCGAGATGGCACCCAAGACCATGGGCGGCAAGTACAATGCCTCCATCGATGCCGAGCGATACTGGGCGATGCTGTCGTCGAGCGGACTGAAGCCACCGGTGGATTGACCCGCCATGGCATGGTTGAACGCATCGAACAGCGCGTTGGCGACCCCATAGCCCGGCAGCAGGAGCACGGTTCCGAGCACGAGGTAGACGACGACGATCGCGGTCAATCCAGTATATGTCTTCCAGATCGCCCGCGCCGTACCGATGATCGTCGGGCGCAGCTTCGCGCCGCTGGCTTCCGACTGATACAACTCCAATTCACCGGCCACGTTGGCCCTGGGGATGATCGCAAGCGACAGCACGATCACCCCAGCACCACCGACCCACTGCGCCAACGAGCGATAGAACAAGAGCCCATGACCGAGTGACGGCTCGTGAATCGCGACGGTGAGTCCCGTCGTCGTGTACGCACTCATGCTTTCGAAGAATGCGTGCAGGGGGTTTTCGAACGCAACAAGGCTGGAGGAGTAGTTCTCCCCTGCAGGGACGAAACTGGCCGCCACCGAGGGTGGCGTGATAGTCGCTGCTAGATAGAACGGCAGTGCCCCGAAGACCGCACTCGTCAACCAACCGGCGCCAGCCACGAGCATGGCGTGAAGCCGCTCGGGCTCTCCGGCGTTTCGGCACGTGAAGTACGCCGCCGCACCACATCCGCCCGTAGCACCAGCTGCACCGACGAAGCTGGCGGCGGTGTAGAACTCACCGTAAAGCAGCGACACGATCGCCGGAAGCAACATGCTGCCCGCGAGTAACATCTGCAGGGCTCCAACATCACGAGCGACGATCTTCAACGTCGAGCTCTTGCCGCTGGTGCGTCGGATCATCACGCAAGAACCCTCGCAGCGGTCGTAACTGGTTTCCCGTCGGCGAGCCAGTCGAAGATGAGGCCAGCAGCGGCGCGTTGTCAAGTGTGTCCGGCGGCGCCGGACGTGCACCTGCAGCAGCGCAAGGCTTGCGCCGCTCGCCTGCGCGCGTGGGTTCGCTCCTCACGCGGACGCGGGTTTTCTGCCTTGCTCGGTCCTGCCACACACAGGTTGTGGCTCGAGCAAGGATGCGCGTATCCTGCCGGCCATGAGCGTACTCCGCCCTCAGCGCACGACCCGCCCTTCGACCCTTCTGTGCCTGGCGCTCACATTTCTGCTCGCCAGCGCAACGGGATGCAACGAGCCAGCCCCCGCGCGCGTGCAGTTGGAGCTCCCCGACATCGTACTGTCCGCCGACCCCGTCAAAGTCTTGGTTTGGAAGTTCGGTGAGCGGAACGAGAAGAGCGTCGGCAAGGGTGCGTATCCGTTTTTGGTAGATCCGCCGGCGCTGGCCAGCGTCGACGAGCACGGTCAGCTCACGTGTCAGTCGTCGGGCGATGGCACGGTCACCGTGGACGTCTCAGGCGTGGCAGGAAAGGCGAAGCTGCGTTGCCGCCTGGTCGATCGAATCGACACCGCAAACATCAAAGAAATTGACCTCGGCAAAGGCGCCGTCGAGCTCAACGCCACGCCCTACGACAAGCAGGGCAATGCTCTGTCCGACGTCCCGCTCTCCATCACGACTCGCAACACGAAAGTGGCACGCCCGTCAGGCTCGAAACTCGAGCCGCTCAGCGTCGGCCGCGCCAAGCTGACGCTGAAGACCGGCAGCGTCAGCCAAGACGTGGAGGTCGACATCGTGCGGGCCATCCAGCCCGAAGCGCTGCCGATGAACGACAACCAGCGCATCCACTTCTCCCTCGAACCGGGCCGCTACGAGCTCGTGGTCGAGTTGGAGTCCGAGAAGGAGCTCGAGGCGGAATGGCGCAGCGCGCCCTATTGCAACTACAAACGCAGCGCCAAGGTGCATCGTTCGGATTGCGTCTTGCGGGACAAAGGTGGCGTCGTGTTCGACAATCCCGCGTTCCTCAACTCCGGCTCCAAGGAAGTATCCCATGCCGGCGTTCAGATCCGGCAAATCCCCGAACGCTGAGGCGAGCGCTGATGGGTGCGCACTTGGAGTGCCACGGAGATGATGAGCAGAAGATGGCAATGAATCGACGATACGTCTTGAAGCCTGACCCGCCCACCCCGAGGCGACGGCTCTCCGAACGGGCTGCCCGTCGAGCGCTTCCCTGGCTCCTGCTGGCAACGAGCGCAGCATGCAGCGGCGTCACAGCTCAAATGGAAAGCAAGTACTCGCAAGAGACACGCTGCTACGATGACGTCGAGGTCGTCGAAATGCCGTCACGGCTGGCGGAGCTCTACCAGGTCCGCGGTTGTGGCAAGCGCACACATTTCTACTGCATCGATGGCAAGTGCCGCAGCCCGGAGTTCGAAGCGCGACGGCGGCACGCCAAGGAGCACGGCTGCCTGCCACAAGACGTCGGCACCTACGATCTCGACGACGATCGCTTCGTCACCGAGGGTTGTGGTCACAAGGCGACATACGCCTGTAAAACGGACCCGCGCACCACCGTGCGCTGCAGCGCGGAGTAGCCCAAGGGCGCTACCCAAAGCTTCGTTCACCTCTCGCGAGGCCACCTCCGACTTCTTCTTCGCGAAGACTCCAAGCTCGAACGTTTCACTGGGGCCCTCAGAAGCCCTCCCGTCAAAAACCCAAGGTCACGTCCAGCCGTGCGCCCTCGAAGGGCGGGAACACTCGGCACACCCCCGAGACGCATCGCAAACCGCCCTGCCGTTGTCCGGCGAAGAGCGCGATGTGGCTGGGTCCGGCTTTCCAAGGCAAAAATGAGCCTTCGCCGTCGAGCTCGTAGCGAACCTGACCATTGAAGTACAAATCCGGGAAGGCTGGGTTTTCGTCGTACTCGAAGCCGAACGCGAGATTGAGTCTGGGTCCCCACTGAAACGCGGTGGTGGTGATGCCCTGCAACCAGGGCTCGCTAGGGCCACCCACGGTTTGATGTCGTCGGCGATGCCAGCCTTGAAACTGCAAGGAGTTGTTGCCTGGCAGCTCCTGCACGATGTCGTAGCGAGTGTACACCTCGCGGTAGAACGCGTGGGTTTCGTTGCCGTAGGCATCGGTCAAGAGCCGATCCGTCGAGTCGAAACGCGTGCCCACGGAGGCGTCAGCATGGGTACGACGATCCGTCGATGAAAGCGCGACGCCTTCGGCGAAGTCCCACACGCGGTTGAGATTGGCATCTACCGTATCGCAGGTCGTCGCTCCGACACTTTCCGCCCACGAATCGTAGCGCCCCACCCAACCGAAGACGCTTGCGTAAGGGCTGAGCCTGGCGTCCAACTTGCCGCGGGCGCCAGTGACACACGTGTTGAAACCTTCGAACTCGGTGTCGTTCCACACCGGCATCGTGGTCGGGGGAGTGCTGTACTGAACGGGAATGAACTCCCGAGCCTTGCCGATGTCCACGTTGGCCCGCAGTGGGTAGAAACTGCGATAGTGCTTGCCCTCCAACGTGAACGACAGCGGGCCGTCGTACAAATTGAGACTACCGTACAGCGCGTCCCCTTCGGCCGTCGGGCGCGGCTCCACACCCGACGCGCTGCGAAACTCCCGTAGCCATTGGTGCGCG
>JBNKZR010000071.1:0-22814 GCA_050301735.1 Polyangiaceae bacterium
ATTCGATGCAGCTATTCACCCAAAACAGATAAACACTGGAAAACACTCCAATAAACCGTTAACAGTGGCAGTGTTTTTCAGCCCGCACGGTCTGGATCGCCGCCCGGTCGGAGTTTGCGCTCGACGACCATCTGTCCGAGACTGTCAGGTGGGGCCGCGCCCCACACCATGTCTGCGAGAAAGCTACGCGTTCTGGTGCTGATGCACCCCGACTTGATCCCGCCCGAGGATACGAGCCAGCTGTCCGCGGCGGAGCTGGCGGAGATCAAAACCGAGCGCAACGTGTGCGACGCAATTGCCGCGCTGGGTCATGTCGTCATCCCGGTGGGGGTCCGCGAGAACCTCGCCCCCCTGCGCGAGGCCATCGCCGAGTACTCGCCAGACATCGCTTTCAACCTGCTCGCCGAGTTTCAAGACGTCGCCTCCCGAGATCAGGGAGTCGTCAGCTACCTGGAGTTGATGGGCGTGCCGTACACGGGGTGCAACCCGGCAGGGTTGCTTCTGGCTCGAGACAAGGCGCTCGCCAAGCAAGTCTTGTCCTACCACGAGGTGCCGTCGGCGGCGTTTGAAGTCTTCCCCATCGGACGCAAGGTGCGTCCACCGCGGCAACTGTCGTACCCGGTGATCGTCAAGTCGTTGGCAGAGGAAGCCTCGCTCGGCCTTTCCCAGTCGTCAGTGGTAACCAGCGACGAAAAGTTTCTGGAGCGCGTGCGTTTCATGCACGAAAGCATCGGCACAGACGCGATCGCCGAGGAATACATCGAAGGGCGAGAGATCACTCTGTCTTTGATGGGCGACGAGCGCCTGGTCACCTTCCCCCCTTGGGAGCTCGACATCTCCGGCTTGCCCGACACGGCGCAGCGCATCGCGACCTACAAGGTGAAGTGGGATCTGTCCTATCAAGAGCGCCACGGGGTGCGCCTCAAGCGAGCCGAGGGCATCGGGGAGCACCTGGAAGCTCACATCAAGGCGCTCAGCAAACGCATCTATCGGGCGCTGCGACTGAGCGGCTACGCTCGCATCGACTTCCGCCTGACGAAAGACCACCGCTTGTATTTCTTGGAAGCCAACCCCAACCCGGACATCGCTGCCGATGACGACTTCGCCTTGTCCGCGGCAGGCGCGGGTGTGGAGTACAGCGCACTGATCCAGAAGATACTCAATCAAGGGCTAAGGTCGGCCACCCACCTTCAGAAGGCCAGCTGAGCTCGGGGTATCGATTGGGTTCGGGGCTGCTTGGTGGTCTTGCACCGAGTCAGCGGGCCAGCTAGACCAGCAAGCCGTGGCCGCCGAGGTGGACAAATCGACCGATCCAGGAGAACCACCCGCACCGACGACGGGGACCGGGCGTTCCGCCTACATCGGCATCGTGCTCGGCGATCGCTATCGCCTGGTGCGCCCGCTGGGCCATGGTGGCATGGGCTCCGTCTACTTCGCCGAGCACACGCAGCTCGGCAAGCCACTCGCGGTCAAGGTGCTCGATTCGCGTTACCTCGCGGACCAGCACGGTGAGGAGCGGCTGTTTCGGGAAGCGCGGGCTGCCGCCGCCATCGGACACCAGAACATCATCGACGTCATCGACGTCGGCACCTCGCCTTTCGGCGATCCGTACCTCGTCATGGAGTACCTCCAGGGCGAAGATCTGGCCAGCTACGCCCAACGCGAAACGCCCATGACCTGCGGCGCCGCGTGCGCCGTCTTGGGTCCGATCTTGGAGGCACTGAACGCCGCGCACGCCAAGGGCATCGTGCACCGCGACATCAAGCCGGCGAACATCTTCCTGGTAGAGCGCCCGGGTTACCCACCCATCGTCAAGTTAATCGACTTCGGGATCGCCAAGACCCTGGGCAGACGCGGCGAACCACCCATCACCGTCGGTGGCGCACTGCTCGGAACCCCCTCCTACATGTCGCCGGAACAAGCGCGGGGCTCCACGACAGTCGACGAACGAGCCGATCTGTACGCGGTAGGCATCGTCTTCTATCAGATGCTCACCGGTCGGCTGCCGTTCGATGGGGCAAACTACAACGAGACGCTGTTCAAGATCATCAACGAGGCGCCGGAACAGCCGGACTCCGTCGTCAGCGGGTTGCCTGCCGACGCACTGGCGTTCATCGAGAAGGCCATCGCCAAGGATCCCGCGGAGCGCTACCAGAGCGCCGAGAAGATGCTGCGAGCGATGCAGCTGCTGTGGGCTTGGTCGGCGCGGGAAGACGCTATGGCGGCGCTCGCCACCCGACTGCAGCCGCGCGCGGTCAGCGTTGCGGATGCGACCATCGACGTCGCGCAGACGCCGTCGACCGTCGTCTCCCCGCAGTTCGAAGGCGGGGACCGACGAGAAGAAATCATCATCGAGACCCCAGAGGACTGGAACGAGAGCCACGGCAACCGCCAGGACAGCTCCGAGCAGAGCGCAAAGAGTCGCGACATCCTGGCCACCGAGAACCTGCCGCCCACACGGGCATCCGTCCCCAACCTGCCCCCCGACTCAGCCGCGACCCCGCCAAGCCTGCGGCCTCTCGATACTGGCGACACGGACAGCAAGACGCAGCTGCCCCCAAGCTCCGAGTCCGACACCCGAGCACATCGCCGCTGGCTCGTACCAGCTACGCTAGGTGCCCTAGTTGGGCTACTCTGGCTGTTTTGGCCCAAAGGGGAAGAGCCCACGGCTCCCGCGCAGCGGGTAGACGTCGAGCCCGCAACGAGCGCCGCGCCCAGCCAGCCCATCCAGATCACTCTGCTCGGCATTCCTGAATCGGCCGTCGTGCGAATCGACGGCACTCCGGTGGCCGGCAACCCGTTGGGATGGCCTAGAAGTGACGAGTTGGTGACGATCGAGGTGGAAGCGGACGGGTTTTTGCCCTTCACCACCAACCTGGTGCCTTCCCAAGACGTCACCTTGCCGATCCGTTTGTCAGCGCGGCCCGCAAAGGCCAGCGCCAGCGACGCCCCGGAGCAGACCGACCCCAAACCCCAGCACCGGCCGAAGCCCGCACCAGGCGCGAACACGATCGGCAAGAGCGGCCGGGACTCGCTCTATTACGAGAAGTTCGAGTAGAGACCGCACCGCGCCCCGACTACACTGCGGGAACATGAGTCGCTGGCTCTGGACACTAGCCGCTGCGCTCGGAAGCTGTGCAGTGGTGGCAACAGCTCGCGCCGAGACCGCGACGGGGGCTACCTCCACCCCTGCGGCGACGACCGACGTCGCTACGCCGGCAGCTCCTTCCGAGAACGACAAGGCCGCCGCGGAAACGCAATTCAAGGCGGGGCTCTCGTTGCAGAAGGTGGACGACTTCGAGGCGGCGATCGACGCCTACCGCGCATCGATTCGGCTCTACCCGACCAAGAGCGCACTGTTCAACCTGGCCAACTGCTTGCGAGCGACGCATCGCTATCCCCAGGCCTTGGAAACCTTGGAGCAGCTCCAAGACCGGTACGGCGCGGAGCTGGAGGAACCGATGAAGTCCGCGGCCGCACGACAGCTGCAGGAGCTCCGCGCCTTGACCGCAGAGGTACGCATCGACGTCGTCGCCGATGGCGTTCCGCTCGAGGGCGCCAGCATCCGCATCGACGGAACCCCGATCGGCCAAAGCCCGATGCAGGATGCGGTGCGCGTCAAGCTGGGAGAACACAGCGTCGAAGTGCAACTCTCTGGTTACCAGTCCGCGAGCAAACGCATCAACTTGCTGTCGGGACAAAAAGCCGTGGAGTCTGTCGAACTCGTCGCCGAACCCAGTGTGCCCCTCGCGACGACGGAGCCCGTACAGGACACCCAGCCTGCCCAACCCGTAGCCCCTGCAGCGCCGGCCCCTCCCCGCCCGCCACCCATTGCGGACGATGAGGGCACGTCCTCGACGGCCGTTGGCTGGGCGCTCGCTGGCACGGGTGCGTTGTTGCTCGCGGGAGGCGCAGTAACCGGCACTTGGGCGTTGTCGATCGATGGGGAGCTCGAACGCGAGTGTGACGACGGCGTGTGCCCACGCTGGCGACAGACCGACATCGAGCGGCTCGACCACATGGCGCTGGCGACGGACATTCTCGTCGGTGCTGGCATCGTCACTGCCGCCCTCGGTGTCACCTTCATTCTGAGTGGCGACGAGGCGACCTCGGAGACTCCAGCCGTGGCCTTGCGACTGTCCCCGGGATTCGTTCACGCCACGGGGAGCTTCTGAGGTGGGTCGACTGAGATTGCGGGCACTGCCCGCCCTGCTACTCGTGAACGCTAGTTGCCAGAGCTACGTCGGGGACTACAGCGTCGCCGAAGAGACGGAAGCGGCCATATCCATCGACAGGCTGTGCGAGGTCGAGAGGGATAGGTTCATCTTCGACGTGGACTTGGAGTCCAGCGCGAGCGAGCCGGATCTCGAGACCTACTACGAGCGCGCCAACCCCGAGTTCGTCGAACACCTGTCGAACCTCGAACGACAACTTCGTGCCGGGGACGAGCACACCGGCGTGACCTACGTCACAGGCGCCGCCGGCGTCGGCAAGTCGTTCGTCATGAACAACAGCTTGGACCTCTTCGCCGAAGAGGAGCGCTGCGAGATCGATCTACCCGAGCTCTTCACCGAACTCCGGGGGCAGCTCGCCTTCGACGTCGAAGACAAGCCGGATCTTCAGACGCTGGACGGCGAGATCGTCTTCAACGAGTTGCCGAGCATCTCAGATTTGGGCGACTTCGACTTGGAGAGCCTGTTTCGAGCCTACGACTGCGTGGTGAACGGCAAGCTGCCGCCTTTGATCGTCGTCGACGGACTGGACGAACTCCACGACGAGACCTCCCACGCGATCTTGAGATCCATCGATCGCTTGGCGCTGGGCAATGACGACATCAAGAGCGACTTCTTTCACGTGGTCGTCGCGGGCAGACCTGGCGGCTTCTCCTCTTGGCTGACCGATCCCGGGCGGAGCGAGGACAACTCCAATCTCGTGCAGCGCTTCGATCTATCAGCCCCCCGCTACATGACCCGGGGCGACTTGGAGTTTCGGGCGCGTGGCTACTTGGCGTTCAGCGATCAGCTGGACGGACTCGAAGCGGAGGACGCGCTGGAGGGCTACCTGGAAAGATTCGAAGAGGCCGTGGCTGCTCACGGCTTCCTTTCGTACTCCCTCGGGAACCTGGCGGTTGGCAACGTCGTCATCGACCAAACCGGCAACGCCTTAGCCGAGACGGAACAGGACTTGAAAGCCGGTCTCTTCGACGACATCGTGGTGCGCAACGTCGGCAGTCACAACCGACCAGGCGCCGGAAGCGCTTTCGACCGACAGTACCGCGAGCTCCTCGAAGACATCGCCGTGCGCTACATTGACGTCTCGGACAGCGGCACATTCGTGGTGCGCTCCGAAGATACCGTCGAGGTGATGGACGACGGCGACGTCGTCGGCGAAGTCCGGGTACGTAACGTGCTCAACCGCGCTGGTCTTGCGGTGTTGACCACCGTCAACACCGCCTCGACGCGCTATCGCTTCGAACCGTTTTGGCTCCACGGGCACCTGATCGAGCGGCGCAACGAGCGCATGGTGAAAGACTACGAGTACATGGGCTGCGAGCGCTGAACGCCGCCGGATACTAGAACCGGCAGTGTTGACGCCTGCTGCGGCGAAGACTGCCGGACTTGGGTTCATTGTGCTAAGTGCAGTGGGTGCGGGAATCGACTGACACGCTCTCAGGGTTGTTTCACCAATCAGTACGGTGGGCGGGGTGTCTGCAAGTCGGGGCGTGCCTCGTCGCCTGCAACGCCTTCGACGATCCACCGGACGAAAGCCACGACGACCCAATCATCGGCGTCGAAACGAGTCCGGCCCCCTCATTCATCACCCCCACGCAGCCCACGCCCGTTAGCGCCGGACCGATACCGGCCGGAGTCCAGAACGCGCCTCGCGCAGCAACGGCCTGCGGTAACGGCATCCTCGAAGCGACGGAAGGCTGCGACGACGGCAACCGAGAAGCTGGGGACGGCTGCTCCGCTCTGTGTCAGGTCGAACGCTGTGGTGACGGCCTACTTCAAGAGGGCGAAAGCTGCGACGATGGCAACGAACGCTCGGAGGACGGTTGCGCCCCCGACTGTAGCAGCATCGATCCCGGCTGGGTCTGTCCGCAACCTGGCAGTCCCTGCCAAGCCACCCGGTGCGGCGATCTGGTAGTGCAGGGAGATGAACGCTGCGATGATGGCAACCGAGAACCCTTCGACGGCTGCAATGGCTTGTGCCAGGTGGAGCGCTACTTCACCTGCCCGCCCAGGGGAGGCGGCTGTGCGGCCCAGGGCGCATGCGGCAATCAACTGATCGAGGCTGGAGAGACGTGCGATGACGGCAGCCGAACGGACGGCGACGGTTGCTCCGCCGAGTGCCAGGTCGAAGCCGGCTACCGTTGCCCTCCTGGCCACCCGTGTGCGCCCATTTGCAGTGATGACCTAGCTCCCGATGAGACGAGTGTGCAGGCCGATGCAGGAGCCCCCGTCGCAGCAGGAGCCCCCGTCGCAATGGACGCGGGTACCGCGAGCGTCGCGACGGCTGGGCAGTGCTTGGCGTTCGACCTTGGCTACGCGTACTGCGGTGATGGCATCGTGACGGGGCAAGAGGTGTGCGATGATGGAGTGAACGCCACGACTTATGGCGACGGTTGCGCTCCGGGTTGTCGAGCTCCCGGTTCGTGCGGGGACGGCGTTGCCGACGCCTTCGCAGGTGAAGAGTGTGATCTCGGCGCTGACCGCAACACTGGCCAGTATGGGGGTTGCACCGCCGAGTGTCGCCGCGCCTCCCACTGTGGCGACGGAATCGAGGATCCGGAAGAGCAGTGTGACATCGACCAACCCAGTTGCGTCGAGTGCCGTCTCGTCATCCGTTGACAACGAGCTCACCCGAGTTGGCTGGTAGCCACTACGAGCCCACAGCATCTAGCCGTCCCCATGGAGGTGGTCTAGTCTGTCCCTTGGAGAGAGAGAGCAAGATGCAGACGTCGAACCCAGGGGCGAGGCCAGCCCGACAGGAACCAGCAGCAGCTCTGATGGACGGAGCGCGCGAGCGCTTCCGGGCCTTCTTTGGCGAGCTGGAGCAGCGCTTCCTCGAACGCACGGACGCCATCGAGCAAATCGCGCTGGCGCTACTTGCCCGGCAGCACGTCCTGTTGACGGGTCCTCCGGGTACCGCCAAGAGCGCGCTGTGTAAGAGCGTGCTCGACAACATCATCGACCGCTCGACGGGTGCTCCTAGTGTCTTCTCCAGACAGCTGACGGAGAGCACCGTTCAAACCGATCTGGTGGGGCCACTCAACTTCAAAACGCTGATGGAGTCCGGCCGCAGTGAGCACTTCACCGATGAAGGCATGCTGGGAGCCGTGCACGCCTTCCTCGACGAAGTTCTCGATGGACGCGACATGCTTCTGCGCTCGACCCTGAACATGCTCCACGAGCGCGAGCTCAAACAAGGAACCAAAACGACCAAGGGTGACATCGAGTGCGCATTGATGACGACCAACCGCTACCTGGCAGAGGTGCTCGAGCAATCGAAGGAGACGTTGCTCGCCTTCGTGGACCGCATCGCCTTCGTCTGCTTCATCCCCAAGGGCTTTGGTGAACCGAAGAATCTAGTCTCCATCTTGGAGCGGCAAGTCGAAGGGCGACTGGGGGGCCCCATGCCGCTGCTGACGATCCAGGATCTGGACATTCTGCAGAACGTGACAGAGTCAGTTCAGTTTCCCGACCACTGCAACGCAACCCTGGTCGACTTCCTGCAGCGACTGGAACACGAGACTGCCGCCGCAACTCGCGCCGACCCTTCCTTCATCCCGACGCGTTACATCTCGACACGCACCGTGGTACGCACCGCTCGCCTGCTGCGCGCCATCTGTGCCCACGATTGGATCATGGGTGACACCGCGCGCCCGCTGCGGGTGTCTTATCGAGATTTCCAGAAGCTGCGCCTGACGTTGTTGCTCTCGGGACCGGCCGCGGCGCACTTGCCCGCCTTGATTGAACGAGAGACGGACCCGCGAGAGCGCCGACAGCTTTCGATCGTGCAGACGGAGCGACAGGTGTTCGACCGGGTCGTGGCGGAGATGCCGTCGGAACCAGCGGTCGCCGAGGAAGGACCTGCACGAGCTCTGCCGACGTTGTTCGGCATGCACGACAAGAGCGTCGAACAGCAAATCGCACTCTGTGAACAGCTCGTGGAGGCCACGCGGGTGGGCGGTACCCGAGGCATCGAAGCACGCTCGTTGCTGGAAGAGGCGACGGCCTTCCTCGTGCATCGGGCGGTCAGCTCGGCCCTGCAAGCCGGCATCAGTCGACAAGAGGGCGAGTTCGCGGTGGGTAACTTGAGTCAGCTAGCGAACAAGCTGGACAAGGCCCACCCGGCTGCGCGGCGACTGGCACCGTGGGTCCGTACGCGGGCGCTGGATGTACTCGAAGCACACCTCGAGTTGTCACCGGTGGACGTGGGGCAGACCGCGCGCCAGAGCTTGGCCGAAGATCGCTCGTTGGAGCAGACGGAGCAGCATGCTGAGGAGCTGGTCGATCGCCTCTACCAACGCTGGCGTACGCGCGACGCGCTGGTCGCTGGTGGAGCAACGCCGACCGAGCACTCCGAACCACGCTGGGACCGCGCCGTATCCGATCTAGAAAAGACTTTGGTACAGCTCTGGGACGAAGGCTTGCGTCAACACCTGCAACGGCAACGCGAACAGGGCACCACGGTGGGAGACGATCTCGACGTCACCCTCGCGCTGCTGAGTCGACCGCTGGAATTGATGAACAAGACCGGAGCCCGACTGACGTGGATCGGCGGGCGTCGCAGCCGAGTGAGCCAGCTCGTCTTGGGGCACCGATTGCTCCCCCTGATGAAGCGCGCATTCACGAAGAGTGCGCCGCAGGGGCGCATGGAGGTCGCGCAAGCTGTCGAGGAGCTGCTCACCAAAGTCGACGACGCAGGCCTGCATTGGGCCATCGCCCCCGAGTCACTGATCGCCTGGGCAACGCAGGCGCTGCTGCAGGCGGAAGAGCAATCTGCTGGCGACACGCCAGGACTCAGCTACGAAGGTTACCGCGCCCTGAGAGAAGCGCAGCCGAAGGTGGCACTGTGCTACGCGCTGGTCGAAATCTGCACCCAGATCGCAACCCGCTCGGCCGAGTCGCGCTCGCTGACCGAAGGGGGGGTCGACGCAGTGAGGGATCTGCTGACGACGCTGGACGCCTCGGCGCTCGAGCAAATTGCCAGCCGCGACATCAAGCGCATCACGGCCGCCTTCGACTTCATCGGCAAGTGGTGGGACTCGCTCAACGCACACGACGAAGGCACACCTACCGCACGCCTTCAGCGACTGTTGGATAGCCGCATCGTGGTGCTGTTGGAGGAGGAAAGCGTGCTGCTGCGTTTCTCGCTGGAAGCACGTCTCCTCGGCGATTTGATCCCCGCAGCCGCAGAGGGATGCCAGGCATTGCACGACGAGCTCGTTCGGCTCAACGAGCGCGTGCGAAGTGACCTGCAGCGGCTTTGGGAGCAACGTTCGAATGGTGGCTGGAACGAAATCGTCACGGTCGGGTAGCCAGCAGCACGAGTAGAAACCCATGCGCTCGGAGTACGCAGATCGTTTGCATCGTCTGCTCCACGACCCCGACGACATCGAGTCGCTGTGGACGGAGCTACGCAGCCCAATTCTGCGCTGGCTCGACTCGGAGCCGAAACTCGAAACCAAAGCGCTCGAGGCCTTCTGCGGGCGGGAGAGCTTGCTGCGCACGGCGCCGTTGCTTGAGGAAGCCTGGAAGGAGTTCGGCGAAAACCTCTCGGAGCTGGAGCAGAACTACATCGTCTACGGCCACAACGCGCCGCAGAACCTCAACTGGCTGGAGCGCACCTACGCGGTGCTGCTCGCCGCCGAACGCTCGCAAACCTTGGAATCGGACAACTCTGCAAGCAACATCGAGCAGTGGCGTGCCCGACGCCGCCTGCAGGCGTTGCGACGACGCGCTCTGAAACCGCTGCAGCCCAAGGAGCCGTCGACGGAAAGCGCTCACCGACTTTCAGGCATCGACACGCTACTCGGAGCTGCCGATGCGGAGAACAACTTCCTGGGACGGCGTCGCAAGCTGCTCGAGGGAGCGCGCGAACTCTTGCTGGTCGCCTCGGAGAGTGTGGTGGGCGATGCGGGCATACAGACCCGTCTCAATCACATCACCAACGAATTGGGGGAACTCACCCGGCTCGAAGCTGGCGGCGTGCGCATGGACGTTGCTCTTTCCCATCAACTTTCGTCAGCAGTGGCCGCCAGTTCGACGGCGCGCCTATCGACGTTGCTCTCCGCCGTCGAACACACGGCGCTTTCCACCCCCTCCGAAGGCAGCGCTCGCGTGGAAGAGTTGTCGAGTCGGGCGCTGGAACATTTGTGGGGAGACCACGACCGCAGTAGCCCGGCCCACCGCCAGCGCTCGGTCGCGCTTTCGGGTGGCGAGACGCTGCAAAGCGAAGTCAGCGCTGCGATCACCCGCGGCTACCGCGCTGCCGCGGACAGCTGGGAAGCCTACAAGAACGAACACGCGCAGGGCTCTCGAGCCCTTCACGGGCACGTCGAACGCTACTTGAACGAGTCCGCTTCGACGGACTTGATCCACGCGAGCTTGTACGTCGACTCCTGTGTAGACGTCGGTGGTGTGCTCAGTCCACACCGCATCTACGATGTCGAGACGAAAATCCGCGAGGTGCGCTACCCCACGCAGAAGCTCTCCCTGCGCACAGCCGAAGACGTCCAAGATCTCCCTAGCGCTGTGATCAGCGATCCGCGTACTCTGATGCTCGATCTCGCCACCGGCCGGTTGCTCACGCGCCGCTATCTGGGCCAGGAGCGGCATGCAGTCCCGCGCAACGTGATGGCCAGCGAGGCCCGCATCTTCCTCATGGACGGCTCGGGTTCGATGCTCGGCAATCGTGCTCGCATGCGGGATGCCATCTTGGTCGCTGAGCTGTCGACGATGATCGCTCGGCTCAATCAACGCGATCGTTGGCTGACCCCCACACTCTACTATCGCTACTTCAACGACGAGCTGGGGCCGGTGCACGAGGTTGCCGACAGCGAGCAGGCGGTGGCGGCGGTCGAGCATGTGTTGGGCGAAGTGCGCTGGGGCGGTACGGACATCGAAGGGGCGCTCGTGGAGAGCTTCGAAACCGTGCGTCAGGCCAAGGCCCAAGGGAACGAACTCGCCCACGCTCAGATCGTCCTGGTCACCGATGGTGAGGCCGAGATCGACGAAGCGGCAGTGACGAAAGCGCGGGAGGGCGTCGGCGACGTCCCCATCGGCGTCAGCATCATCGCGCTGGGCGAAGAGAACCCGACCTTGCGCAAACTGGCAGCGCATCAGCGAAAACGGGGCGAACGCGTCTTCTACCAGTTCGTTCCAGACTCGCTGATCCGTGACTTGGTGCGTGGACACGAGGTGATGTTGCCATTGCACCTGCCCAACTCCCGCACCGCGACCCAAGTCGACGACGAGCTGCGATCACTCGTTCGGGAAATCGAATTGATGCAGCGCCAACGCGACGAGGACGCGCTAGCCGCAGTCAGGGACGAAATGTCGGCTCTTCAGGACGTCGGCCTGGCCCTCGACGACCTGCCGGAGACCGAGCGCGTTCGTATCCTGGCCTTGAGTCGTGACGCTGAGACTCTGCAACGAAGGTTCGAACGCTGGTTTCCCCGCGCGAACGAACAGACGGGGCGCGGCGCGCTTCAGTTGGAGGCTTCGGCTCGAGACGCGGTACACACCGCAGAGCTTTCGGGCCTTCTCGCCGCCGTGGCCGAGACGACCGATCTCGCCGGGGGGGCGAACTTGCGGCGTCAGAGTGACGCTGTCGAAATGCTGGAGCGACTGCTCATGGATGCGGGCATCAGTTTCTCCGTGTATGAGCGCTTGCTGCGGCGATACGCCACGCAGCTGGCTCCCAGCATCGCGGAGGTTCGTCGTGTCGTGGGCCTGGATTGACCGCCGAGACGACCCCTTCTTCTGCGGCTCGGGCAGTCGTCGCAGCTCGGGCGGTCAGTGCAGCTTGGGTAGAAAGACGAGCGCACCGATGGCCACGCTGGTCAGGGCGGCGATCAGCACCCCCGCGGCAGCACTGTCTTTGGCGGCGCCGACCAAGGGGTGTTGCTCCGGCACGGCCGCGTCCGCGAGGTGTTCGAGGGCGGTATTCAGTGCCTCAGCGACCCACACCATGCCCACGGCAACAATCACCGCACACCATTCGGAAGTGCTGAGGTGGAACCACCAGCCGGCAGCCAGCACCACCAACGTCGCCGCCAAATGAACGCGGCTGTGCACTTCCGCCAACACGACGACCAGGCCACGAAACGCAGCGCTGAAACCGCGCAGCCGGCGTCGTACCGTCGAGAGCTCCCGGCGGGGGGCGGGCGTGGGTGGAGCCATGGGCCCCAGTGTGCCAGGTTCCTCTGGATGTTCCACCAGAGCGCGCTGCCTGCTCGGACGCGGCGCCGGCTACGCGCGGTTCTTGCGGCATCCCGCTAGCGAAGTGTCGGGAGTTCCGTGTTATGCCTGGGCTACGCATGGGACTCAGAATCGGATGGCGGGAACTGCTTGCCGGGTGGGTCGCACTGCCCATGGCCCTGGCGTGTGGATCCAACGGGCCACTTCTGGGCGCGGACGCCTCCACCTCCATCGGGCCCAAAGAGGAGCCCGACGCAGGACCGGATCTCTGCGGTGACGGCATCGTGCAAGACGGTGAGCTGTGCGACGACATGAACGACGTCGACGAGGACGAGTGCACCAATGCTTGCCTACTGCCCGTGTGCGGCGACGGCATCACCCACGCGCACCGAAACGAGCAGTGCGACGACGGCAACGACGACAACGAGGACTCGTGCACGAATCGGTGCTGGAATGCCCGCTGCGGTGACGGCTTCGTGCAACCCGGCGAGGAGTGCGACGACCAGAACTCCAACAACTCCGACGACTGCACCACGCTCTGTACCAAGGCCCGCTGCGGCGATGGCTTCGTGCAGGGCGACGAGCAGTGTGACGACGGGGACATCATCGACAACGACGAGTGCACCAACCTGTGCACCTGGCCCTTCTGCGGCGATGGCATCGTGCAGCCCGCGCGCAACGAGCAATGCGATGACGGCAACGACGACGACACGGACTTGTGCTCCAACGGTTGCCGCATCCCGCGTTGCGGTGACGGCGTCGTCCAGTTCGACGAGCAGTGTGACGACGGCAACGACGTCTGCGACGACGGTTGTACCAACGACTGTCGGCTGCAGACGTGTGGCGACGGCATCGTGCAGTGCAGCGAGGCCTGCGATGATGGCAACCAGCGCAACGACGATGGCTGCACCAACGCTTGTCGCCTTCCTACGTGCGGCGACGGCTTCGTTCAAACGGGCGAGCAATGTGACGACGCCAACGAAACCAACGACGACGCGTGCACCAACACCTGCCGACAGCCTCGCTGTGGGGACGGCATCGTGCAAGCCGGCGAGCAGTGCGACGATGGCAACGACACCAGCACCGATGGCTGTACGGTCGCTTGCCGCTTACCTTTCTGTGGAGATGGCATCGTCCAGTGGGACGAGCTGTGCGACGACGGCAACGACATCTGCGACGATAGCTGCACCAACGCCTGCACGCCGGGCCCGGTGTGCGGCAACGGCATCCTGGAGTGCAACGAAGCCTGCGATGACGGCAACAGCTCGAACACGGACGGCTGCATCGTAGGTTGCGTGCTCGCCCGTTGCGGTGATGGCTTCGTGCAACCCGGCGAAGAGTGCGACGACGGCAATCAGCGTAACGACGACAGCTGCACCACGAGCTGTCGCTCAGCGCGTTGCGGCGATGGCTTCATCCAGCCGCCAGAGGTGTGCGACGACGGCAACGCGATTGCCACCGACGTGTGCACGACGGCGTGCGCAACTGCGGTTTGTGGTGACGGCATCGTCTTTGCCACGGGCGGCGAAGAGTGCGACGACGCGAACACGACCAACAACGACGGTTGCACGAACTGCAAGCTGGACTAGGCGCGCGACGAAGACGCGCGAGTGAGTCTGCGAAACGGTGGCTCTAGCCGGAGAAGACGACGCAGTTGCGGCCGTTTTCTTTGGCTCGATACAGCGCGCCGTCCGCCTGCCGGATGAGCTCTTCGGGTTCGACGGGACTCGCGCCGTTGCACGCCAACCCGATGCTGACCGTGACGGAGAGCTCCTTGCCTTCCCACACGACCGGAGTGCGCTCGATCAGTGAACGAATGCGCTCTCCAACGATCTTGCCGGCCACTGGCGCCGTGTCCCGCACGAGCACCGCGAACTCTTCCCCGCCGTAGCGAGCGAAGAGGTCTTCTATGCGCAGGGCCTCCTGCACCGAACGAGCCACGCTCTGCAGCACCAAGTCCCCCGCCTGATGCCCGTGGGTGTCGTTGAAGGTCTTGAAGTGGTCGACGTCGAGCAGCAAGAGCGCCAGTGGTTGCCCATGACGTACCGAAAACGCCAGCTCGCTTTGCAAACGGTCCTCGAAGACGCGCCGGTTGTACGCCCCAGTCAACGCATCACGCAGAGCTGACTCGTGAACTCGCACGATCGCCTCTTCTTCGAGCTCGTCCTGAAGACCGAAGCGCGCCAGGGTTCGTTTGCCGAGTCCGAGGCGAACGCCGTCTTTCAGTGGGGTGGGTTGGTCGATGCGCTTGCCGGCCACGTAGGTGCCGTTCGTGCTGTCGCAGTCTTCCAACAAGTAGCCGTCTGCCCCCGCGCCACGTGCCGCCAGGAAGCGAGCGTGCACCCGCGAGAGACTGGGATCGGGCAGCGGGATGTCGGCGTCATCGGAGCGACCCACGGTCACGATGTCCTTCTCCAACTTGAACACGGAACCCTTTGCTGGACCCGTCAGGATGGTCAACAGGTAGCGGTCCTTCTCGGTGGAGCGCCCCTCCACCATGCTGATCCGCTCGCCGACGTCGAGCAGTGTGGACTCGCGTGCCCTGGGTGTTCCTCGCGCGCCCGATGTGTTGGGGTCTTTTGCCACTTGCTCGCTGTGTGCTCCCTGCCGTGTGGTTATAGCGCCTTAGTCGTCCCGCGTGTACGCCCCAGTGTGTCGGCCCCGCGGAACGACAACCACCGGGCCGCGCCGGAACGTTTGCATCGGGAGCGCTCCAGACCTATGGGTCTGCCATGCAAGCCCCGACACCGCGGATCCGAACGCTGATCGAAACCCTGCAGCTCGAGCCGCACCCGGAACGGGGCTACTTCACGGAAACCTACCGGGCGAGCACCCAGGTGCACGCGTCGACCCACCCTGGCGCCAGGGCCGCGTCGACGGCAATCTACTTTCTCGTCACTCGAGAGCAACCGAGTACCTACCTGCACCGGCTGTGCTCCGACGAGGTATTCCATCTCTACGAGGGGGGCCCGCTGTCGGTGCTCCGGCTTTTTCCCGATGGGAAATCGGACGTTGCCCGCCTGGGTCTGGATCTCGAGATTGGCGAGCGCCCGCAACTGGTGATGCGGGCGGGAACTTGGTTTGGAACCGAACTCGCGCCCGAAGCCAGCCACTGTCTGATCGGCTGCACCGTCGCGCCCGGCTTCGACTTCGACGACTTCGAGTTGGGATCCACTTCCGATCTGGCGCACCGATACCCCGAAGCCGCCGGGATGATCACGCGCATGCGAAGGCCCATCGAGGACGACGACGGCTGAGCGTCCCAATTCGCTTTTTTTGGGGGACGTTCTTAAGTCGCTGGAGGCTGGCGCCGTTACAGCGCTCGTGCGCTATCGGCTTCGACAAACGCTCAGCTTGGTAGCTCGCAACGCCCCCCCTTGCACTCGATGAGGGTCTCCGCGGGAAGCGGCATCTCTTCGCAAAGCACGTCGGGTTGTGGGCACTGCTGACAATTGTCGGCCGCCCACGCTTTGGCAGCCTCCATCACCTGCTCCGCAGCCTCGCGCGGGAGCGGGTATTGGCAGTCGGTACGGCAGGCGGTCTCCAACGCCACGAGCGTGCAATCCTCGTTGACCTCACATTGGGGCGCCGCATCCAAGATGTCGTCGAGCGTATCATCGTACCGTTGCTGGGTCTCGACGCCACACTCCTCGACGACCGCCATGCATTCGCAGCAGCCTGCAGCAACTTCGACCGCCTCACCTTGACATACGATGTTCGTGCAGTTGATGAGCCCGTCGGAGCACGTCGAGCAAGCGCAGCAGCCCCCGCCCACATCGACGAGCTCCGCGCCCGGACAGCTCAGACGGTCGCAAGCCGCTTCCCCTGGACCGCATTCGGCTTGCTCACACACACAACAGCCGTTGCTCTTGGTCAGCACTTCTCCGTCGCAAGTGATCGTCGAACAATCATACTCGTCGTCCGCCTCGTCGCAGCCGAGGACGCACTCGCAGCACCCATCGCCGAGATCGACCACGCCCGCCGCGCAGTCGATCAGAGTGCAGGGAGCACCGCCAGCGGCACACTCGTTCCCGCCCGGCTCCGGCGCCGGCGATTCACAGCGACAACAGCCGCCCCCCACCTCGACGAGCTCGCCGTCGCACGACGCGGTGGTGCACTCGACCGAGCCCGCACCGCAGCTTTCCTCGATGTCACACTCGCAGCAGCCATCCTGCCGATACAGCACGACCCCCTCACACAGAATCGCATCGCACGCCGCCTGCCCACTCGGACAATCCAACCGCTGGCCACAGACGCAGCAGCCGTCCCCGACGTACTCTTGCTCCGCGCCGACGCAGGCGGAGTCCGAACACGGAAGCGAATCCCCGCCACACGTCAAGTCCTCGCAAATGCAGCACCCGGTACTGACCTCCGTCACCCCCGCAGGACACTCCAGCACGTCGCAGCGCGCGCCAACCTCACACGAAGTGGGCGTCTCGCACACGGCACAGCATTCATCTTCTGGCCACACCTGACGTTGAGGTGGACAGGACGGCAGCGGACATTGAACGACCGCACATTCGTCTGCACCCCCCGACCCAGGCTCGTCGGCAGCGCCCGACGAATCGGTCGCCGCAGCGGAACTCTCAGCGTCCGTCGTGCTCGAGGAGAACTCTTCCCCGGCGCATCCGAAGAGCGCACCGCAGACGGTCAACAGCGCCCAACCGAGGCGAAACGATGTATTCAATGCACACACTCCAAGTCCAAGGGGGGTTGAAACTCTACCACGAGCACTTCGGCGGTTCTGGTGAGCGCCGGCCATTAGCGGGACTTTTCTCCTACAGCTTCGAAATGCCGTGCCGTTCTTTTTCGCCAGGAGGAATGTGCCCACCACCGCCATACTCGCGCGCAGTATTCCATCCCTCTTCAGAAGAAGGCTCAGGCCCGCCGACGCGCGCTCACAGATCGAGCAGTCGCAGATCGTCCAGCTGCACGTCGAACGGGTCGAGGTCGAAGTAGAGTTGGAAGTGGCGCAATCGAGTCGGGTCGATGCGCAACTCCGGATCTCCTTCGAAGCGAAAATCGTCGAAGTCGATCACGTGCCGCGTCCATTCGGCGCGCAGGGTGAATGTCGTTTCCAGCGAGCTGTTATCCTGCAAGAGAAAGCGAGCAACGGCCTCCCGTTCGACGCTGGACTTTGCCCAAAAGCTCACGGCATCCGTCCAACCCGCGTCGTAGAAGCCCTCGGTCGAGCCCAAATCCAACCCGATGAAGGCACCCCAAAGTCGAAAGCCGTCGCCCGACGAGTGCAGCGCATACTCGCTGCCCACTCGATCGGGAGTTACCACGGTCTCCAACACCTGCTGCGACGTGCCGTCGTTCGTGACGTACCACCAACCGTCGGTCGCCAACCCGTGCAGGTCGCCGTCCTCGAAGTTGTCGATCTCGATGTCGCCGGACGGCATGGGCACTGGGGCTGGTCCAGCGTCGGCTGCGGTCGAGTCCGTGCTCATTGGCGACTCACCGGCTTCGTCGTCCGCGGGCCCCGGATCGCTGGGGCCCGCCTGGGTGGGTCCTGGCTCGACAGGTCCCGGCTCGGTCATTTGCGTCGGAGGCGGCGCCGCGGTGACGACCCCGACTGAGAAGACGTCCACCTCTCGCTCACCACACGCCGCAAGCCCGCAAGCCAGAGCCGCCGCCCACCACGGAGCGCGACGTTGGGTGGCGGCGATGGTTCGGGGAGCGGTAGTCAATGAGCCCACGCCAGACCTCCTGCGACGAAGACGGCTGCACCAGAGTACTTCAGGACTTGCTCGTCGCCAGCCTGAAAGGTGACTCGTGAAAACAGCCACGAAAACTCCGCCATCAGCATGGCAGCGAGAGGTCCACTGCGAAGGCTAGCCCGCGCACGGAGCGACGATTGGAATAGCAGCGGGTTGCTCTCGAGGCCACTGACGCTGGGACTCTCCGCCAATCCGCGTGCAGCCAAGAACACTGCACCCACCCCTGGCCCGATGGCAGCATCCAGAGACTCACTGGGCTCGAACTCGAATAGCGGGTGCAAGCTCAGTTGCGTCCTGCGAACTTCGATCGTGCCGAGATCCGAACGGGGTTCGTCCGCCATCAGACTGGTTGCGCCACTCAGCTCCAACAGGCCATGTGGAAAGAGGCGCAGGTTGCCACCCGCCGCGAATTGGACCGGCCCTTGACCGGTGGACAGCGAGAACGCGGGACCCAGTGCCAGCCAAGCAACGGATCGCACCGCTTTCGGCTCCGGCGCTGGCGCAACGCGCGGCGGAGGAGCGGGCCGGGGTACGGGTGCCCAACGCGTGCGAAGCAACTCCACGATGCGCAGCGCCAACACCTCGTGCGCAACGTTGGCAGCGTCGAACGGCGCCTCCAACTGCACCAAGTCGTCACGCCCTGGCAGCCAGACGTAGGCACGTGGTCCAGACTGACCGCGAAACACGGCGACGGCACCCCGCACACCGCCGCTGCCGGCCGCCCGCAGCTCGTCGATCAACTGACCCGGAGTCGAAGCGGAGGTGGTGCGCGTTTCGACTGAAAAGCCGGTGGCGTGAAGCTCTGCCTCCAGCACCAGACTCGCCTCTTGCCACTCGAGTTCGCTGCCTCGCAGCACGACGACGGTCGGCTCCGCTTCCGCCGCAGATAGAGGCAGGGCGAACGCCAGCAAACACCAGAGCGCTCGGCTGAAGAGAAACAAGAACCGCACGAAACCCGCGTAGTCTAGAACGCTTCCGTCGAGCTCCAAGCACAAAATCCAGTTCTTTGGGGTGCGTTCACCAATTCCCAACAATCACCATGCCCCACCGCCCACACTCGCCCCAGCCTGGGCGAGACGAGCGTGCCTGCAGCGCGGGCTCAGGCCGCGGCTCGCACAACCGGTGCGACGCCACTCGGTGGCGCCTCACCGATGAGCTTCTTCATCCAGCTCCCGCGGCGCAGACGCCAGGAGCTGAGCAGGAACTTCGACGTCTCTTCCGTCATCGAAAGCCCGTACACGGCGAGGAAACCGACGTGCCACTCGAAGGCGCCCAGAGCCGCCAATGGAATGCCGATCATCCAGGCTGCCGTGAAATCCATTCCGAGACAGAAGCGGACGTCACCACCCGCCTTCAACGCACCCACGATCACCATCACGTTGATGGACCGCAGCACGATGTCGAACATGAGCAACCATACCGCACTGTGTGCCAACTGCTGCGTGGTCGTGTCGAGCGCGCCAAAGAGGCCGAGGGCGAGATCCTGAGTCAGCCCCAAGAGTAGGGCCAACCCCAGTCCCAACGCTGCCCCCGTGCGCGCACTTCGAGCTGCCATTGCCATCGCCTCGCCCGGCTGGCTGGCACCGATGGCACGACCCACCAGGATGCCGCTCGCGACGGCCGTCGCGATGGCCAGCGTCAAGACGACCCGCTGCAGGTTGGATAAAACCGTCGCCACAGCCAACTCCGCGACCCCGAGTCGGCCGTAGATCAGGTGCAGCGTGAACACACCTCCCGCCCAGATGAAGTGATTGACGATGAGCGGCGTCGCCAACCGCCAAAAGCGCCGCAACTCCTCCCAGTTGAGCGCATCGACCAAGTCCGAGAATGTGTAGGCAACTTGCGGCTCAAACAGACGAACGTGCAGCACCATGAGCAGCAGCCGCACCGTCCTCGCGACGAAGGTGCCCCACGCCGCTCCTTCGATGCCCATGGCAGGCATGCCGAAATTGCCGAAGATCAGCGCGTAGTTCAGACCGAAGTTCAGCGCGGCCTCGATCACGCCGTAGCGCGTCGGAACCGAAGCGCGGTCCACCGTGCGCAGCGCGGCTTCGAGGGGCACGATGATTCCGGCCCCGAACATCGTGAGACCAACGATGCTCAGGTAGCGCGCTCCGTGGTCGACCACCTGGGCATCGTTCGTCCCCAGTGCGATGACCCAGTGCGAGCAGAGGGAAAACACCAGAGTGCCCAACAAGCCGATGCCGCTCGTCACCAACGTCGCGAGTGCCGTGACGCGACGCAACCCCTTCCCGTCGTTGGCGCCCCAATACTGTGCCGCCAAAACGCCCCCAGCGTTGCCTGCACCGAACAGAATCAACAGGAACAGGAACACGGCGCGTTCCGCCAGACCCGACGCTCCGACGTCGTGGTCCCCGAGTTGCCCGAGCATCACCACGTCGATCATCGCGACCGAAGTGAACAGCGTCATCTGAACTGCAAGCGGCACGGCGATGCGGCCGAGCTGGCGAAGAAACACGAAGTAAGACATGACGAACTGGGATGAAGGGAACAAACCAAAAAAGCCGCGAGACCAGGAAGGTGCCGCGGCTTGGTGAAGAGCGAGAAGGACTCACCTCCGCAGCGACTGATCCGGATGGGCGCAGATCACGTCGACCCACTTGCCCGCGCCATCGACCCGGAGATGGGGCGTGTTGGCAGCGCCGCTATCTGCGGGACGCGACGTCGCTTGCCCACCCAAACACGGCCTCCGATCCGCTCCGCAGCGGCGCTGGTGCAATCGGGCTGGGTGTTGACACATCACGGTTAGCTCGCTTTCGCCGTCGGACCATGAGGCACATGACCATCGCGGTCAAGGCGCATGCGTGCGCGTGCAGCGTCACTGTGACTCCCGCCCCCTGTGTTCCAGGAGTGCGCCG
This sequence comes from Polyangiaceae bacterium, assembly GCA_050301735.1. Taxonomy (GTDB): domain Bacteria; phylum Myxococcota_A; class Polyangia; order Polyangiales; family Polyangiaceae; genus SZUA-265. Next base: position 21,031 of record JBNKZR010000071.1, read on the forward strand.
CGTGATTCCACCGGAGTGTTGCGATTGCCTGCCGGCAGACTCAGTGCCGACCCGAGCTGCGAACGAGGGACCGAGCCAAACCGATGTGGGGCCCGTCGGGGTGCAGCCGAATGTAATCGCGCGCGACGTCGCGTGCCCCGGAGCGATCGCCCAGTTGTAGCAGCGTATCGATCAGGCGCGCTCGCGCGGTCGCGGCCAGGTGTCCACCGGGATCTTCGCGCAGGTAGATCCTGAGCCAACTAACGGCCTCTCGAGGTTGTCCGTTGGCATCTTGAGCCAGCCGGGCGAGATAGAAAGCCGCAATGCGCGCTCCCGCGCTCTCGGGATACCGCTGTCGCAAAGCCTCGTAGGCCTGACGTGCCCGCTGGCTACGACCGGCATAGCGCGCGGTGTTGGCCAGCAGCAGCAAGTCTTCGGCGTTGGCCTGACCCATCACGGTTTCGAACCCGAGGGCGGAAATCCGCTCGAAGGCCGGGCCGTACTTCCCCGAGCGGGATAACTCACGCCATTGAGACTCGGCGGAGGGAAGCGCCGTTCCCGCCGTCGCCGGAGTCTCGTCGGCTGTGGTGCTCGGGCGCCGCTTGGCCGCTGCTCGCGCCACGGGCTGTTGCGGTTCGACCGCGTCTTCCTCGGGCGTCGCTGCTTCGTTCTCTTCAGCGGTTGGTTCGACTTGGGCCACTTCGGTCGCTTTCGGCGCTCGAACGGCCGGCTCCCGCACCACGTTCTGTCCGGCAGTAACCGCAACACCAGCGGCCCCGAGATCCCCGCCCGTCACGCGCACCTTGCCTCGGCTCACGTCGACCGCGAAGCGCTCGCTTGCGGGATCCCACTCAACCGTAAACTTAGTACCAATCACGGAGACCCGATACGGTCCGGCCATGACATCCCAGGTAGCGCCCGTCGCGCGATTGATATCGGCATCGACCCGCCCCCTGAGCACGCGCAGTTCGGTGTGTTCTTCTTCGAGAGCGAGCATCTGCCCCGTCGTCTCCGGCTCGAACAAGATGCGACTGCCGTCGGAGAAGCCCAGTTCCGCTGGGGTGCCCTCGGCGGACGCAGCGATCTTCGCACCCTGGCTCACCGCGCGACCCATCCACTGAGCGCTCAGAGGGACTGGCTCGGAACGCCAGACGGACGAACCCAAGGACAGCAAGATCGCCGCTGTGAGCACCAGCACAGGTGCCCAGACCCAGGACCGCAGCCGCGGCAGCCAAGCACCGGAAGCCGGTCCCAACCCTTCTCGCCGAGCACGCATCAACAGCCGCGCGCGTTGCGCGGCGAGTTGCCCGTCCGTCGGCTCGGCGTCCGTCAGTTCGGCGTAGAGCCGTCCGAACCGCTCGGCGCTGCCGACCTCGGGTCGCGAAGGTTCACTCACGACCTATCCTCCAACAGTCGGAGCAACTCGGGGTTGTGTGCGACCAACTGCCGGAAGCGCTTGTCCGCTGCTTTGACTCGTCGCTTGATGGTGATCAACGCGCAATCGCAGGCCTCAGCAACCTCGCGTTGACTGAACCCCTCGACGAAGTGCAGCCAGAGCACCTCTCGCTGGCCGTCGGGCAGCCGAGAGAGCACCTGCCCGACGATCTCGCGCAGGCCGGCGGCGCTCGCGGGCGAGCTGTGCTCGTGCGTGAAGGCGAGCGCCACGGGGTTGTGATCCTGCGCCTGGAAGCGGCGGCGCACCCAGCGCCTCCGCCGCCAGCTGGTCGCCTTGCGCGCGGCGATGCGATAGAGCCACGCCCGGAACCGCGACTGCTCCCGGTAGCTCCCCGCGCTCCGCCCCAGGG
>JBNKZR010000072.1:0-22811 GCA_050301735.1 Polyangiaceae bacterium
GCCCAGGGCCCGTGATCTCGGCGATGGCTTCGGTGCTCTCCAGCTTGCTGTTGCCCTCCACGAGCTGCTCGTTGCTCAGCAAGGCCGGAAGGTAGGCATTGTCGGTAACCTGAAACAGTGCGCTGCCAACGCCTGCTAGTGCCGCCACGCCGTAGAGTTGAGTCATCGACAGCATGCCCCACCACGCAGCCAGCGGGATCGTCAGCAGCAGCACTGCGCGGGCGAGGTCCGCGGCGACCAGGATCGGCCGCTTTGCCGAACGGTCCACGAATCCTCCGCCGAGCAGCGCTACCAGCGCGCCGGGCGCCACGCTGATCGCCGAGAGGATGCCGAGTTCGACGGGCGAGCCCCCAACCAACAAGACCGCCAAGACGGGCAAGGTCGTGCGGGTGATGCGATTGCCGACCGCGCTGATCGCCTGGGCGCCCCAGAGTCTGAGAAAGTCGGCTTCTCGCCACAAGCCGCCATCTGGCCACCACCGCATGGGCGCAGGGTCATAGCACTGCCAGGGCGTTTGGGTGACCAACTCGAGCTACCGGGCGGGAAGCATCTCGTGCCAATTGCGGCGCGCTGACGCGCTGCCCATCGCAGCAAGTCTTCGCATTTTCGAGACTTCGCGCTAACCTTGCCCATCGTGCTGAGTGGAAGGCGACTGACTGGGTGGAGGAGGCAAACGCAAAGCTTGGTAGTCTGCGTGGCGTTGAATCTGGCGATGGGCTGCGCCGACGACGCGGGGTCGGACGGAGATTCAACCCCCAAAGACGCGTTCGACGTCCCGGTTGAGCCCGTCGTCATGGCATCGGCGCCGAGGTTCTCGCCGCCCGGCGGTGGCTTCCGGTCACAGCAGCTGGTGTCCTTGGCCGCGCCCGACGGCGCGGGTTCGTTGTACTTCACGCTGGATGGCAGTCTGCCCACTCCGAGCTCACCGCCGTATTCCGAACCGATTGCTATCGAGCAAACGACGCTGGTTCGCGCGCTGTGGATCGACGAAACCACCGGCGAGCAGCTGTACGGAGCCCAGACGTACGTCGCGCTCGAGTTTGCGGCCGCTGACTTCTCATCCAACCTGCCCATCGTGCTGATTGAGCGTCACGGCGCCGAGCCCATCGATACCGACAGTCGAGAGTATCGCTCCAGTAGCGCGCTGTTCTTCGAACCGGGTGACGACGGCCGCACTCGTATGGATGGTCCAGCCACCCTGTGCACGCGATCCGGTGTGAAGGTGCGAGGTGAATCGTCGCGCTACTTCGCGCAGAAAGGGTTGTCGCTCGAGCTGTGGGAAGCCGCTGAGGATGACGACTACCACGTCCCGGTCCTCGGCATGCCGACGGAGTCGGATTGGGCGCTGCTGGCACCCTCGCAGATGGATCGCAGTTTGATGCGCACCATGTTGCCGATGGACTTGAGTCGATCCATCGGCGTGTACGCCCCACGCACCCGCTTCGTCGAAGTGTTCCTGGTGGATCGCCGCGGCTCCAATAGCGTGTCGCTCGATGACTACATCGGTGTTTACACGTTCACCGAGAAGATCAAACGAGACGAGCAGCGAGTGAATGTCCCGAAGCTCGATGACGGTGACATCACCGAACCAGCCATCAGCGGCGGGTATATCTTGCGCATCGACCACGATGTGTCCGACTTCAACAGCCACGGCTATGGGTTTCAGTGGGAGTACCCTCATGCCGAGGACATGCGGCAACCGCAACGGTCAGCTCAACGCGACTATCTCGTCGGTTATCTCGATGAGTTCTTCGAAGCCATCAGCTCCGACGACTTCACCCACCCCATCACCGGACGACACTACGCGGAGCTCATCGACCGAGCGCGGTGGATCGATCACAACCTGCTAGTCGCGTTGACCAAGAACGTGGACGGCCTGCGACTGAGCGCGTACTTCTACAAAGAGCGCAATGGTCCGTTCGTGGCCGGCCCGATCTGGGACTTCGATCGCTCCATGGGCACTCCCTACGACGACCGCGCCGTGGAGCCGGAGGAATGGGCGCGCGGCGACGGTACCAGGCCGCTCACACAAATGTTTTGGGGCGACTTGTTCCGTGATCCCGAGTTCGAGCGCGCCTACTGGGAGCGCTGGGATCAGCTGGTCGATGGTCCTTATAGCGTCTCGGCCCTCACCGATCGCATCAACAGCTACGAGGAGACGCTGCGCGAGGCGCGCGAGCGACACTTCGAACGTTGGCCCGAGTACCCACCCGATGGCGGACCCGAAGGTGAAGTGCAGATCCTACGCGATTGGTTCCAACGACGCGTCGAATGGATCTCCGAGCAGCGCCCCCGCTGATCTTCGCAGCCGGCTCAGTGGCGTCATCTGAGAAAGGTGCGAAAGCACGCACGGTTTGAAAGGGGGTCCTGCCCTTTCGCCGGTGACAACCATCAGCTCAAAGGGCAGGATCGACCCATGAACTCGCTTTGGCGTCTACTCCAGCGGCTCGTGCCGTTCGGGTTGCTCGTTCGGACCAAGCCGCGGCACTTCGTCGAGATGCTGAAGGTCGCGTGGGAGAATCGCGGTCGCTGGCGCTATGCGTTGCGCATCCTGCGGCATGGCGTGTGCGATGGTTGCTCGTTGGGCACGACGGGGCTCGCCGACGACGTACTGCCCGGCCTGCATTTGTGCCTCACGCGCCTCAAGCTGCTGCGCCTGAACACGATGGGGCCGATCCCCGAGCAGGTACTGGCCGCACCGCTGCCGCCCGATGCCTACAGCAACGAAGCGCTGCACCATCTGGGGCGAGTGCCCTATCCGCTGATCAAACGCGCCGGGCAAGACCGTTTCGAGCGTCTGTCGTGGGACGAAGCGACGACGCTGGTTGCGGAGGCTCTGCGAGCAGCGGATCCAGATCGCGTGGGGTTTTTCCTGACCAGTCGCGGGCTCACCAACGAGACGTACTACATGGTGCAGAAGCTCGCGCGCATCTCGGGTACGCCTCATGTCGACAGCTGCGCGCGCCTGTGTCACGCGGCATCCGGCGTCGGGCTCAAGCAAACCATCGGCTATGGCGCTCCGACCATCTCACTACGGGACATCGTGGAGTCCGAGTTGATCTTCGTCATCGGAAGCAACCTGCCCAACAACCAACCCGTCAGCACCAAGTACCTGCGTGCAGCTCGTAAACGGGGCGCGCGCGTCGTCGTTCTCAACCCATTCAAAGAGCCGGCCCTGGAGCGCTACTGGATCCCGAGTGTGCCCTCGTCGGCGTTGTTCGGGACGCGATTGATGGATGAGTACTACGCCGTACGACCGGGTGGAGACATCGCGCTCATGAGCGGTGTGCTCAAGGCGCTGGATGAGGCCTCGGGTTTCGACGAGGTGTTCGTTCGGGAGCACACCGTTGGCTTCGAGGCATTGCGCGAGCACTTGCGACGGCAATCGTGGGCCGAGCTGGTCGCGGATGCGGGGGTCAGCGAGAAGGAGATGCGACACCTGGCCCAGCTCTACCAAGCTGCGAAGTCGACGGTGATCATCTACTCGATGGGACTGACTCAGTACACCTTCGGCGTCGAGAACGTGAAGATGGTCGTCAACCTGGCGTTGGCGCGCGGCAACATCGGACGCCGCGGTGCGGGCATCTTGCCGATCCGAGGGCACTCTGGCGTTCAAGGATCGGCCGAGTGCGGCGCGGATGCGGACAAGCTCCCCGGGGCCGTCGACATCGACGAAGACAACTGCAAGCGCTTCGAGGAGTACTATCAGCACCCGATCCCGCGACGCAAAGGGCTGCGGGCAGCGCATCTGCTCGACGAGGCCGTCGAGCGCGGTTTGGACGTGCTCTACCTCGTCGGGGGTAACCACCTGGAGACGATGCCCGACCGGCAGAACGCCAAACGCGGTCTCTCCAACGTCAAGTTGCGGATCCACCAAGACATCGTGCTGAACAGTTCGACGCTGTTGCCCGCCCAGGAGGCCGTCTTGGTGCTTCCGGCTCAGACCCGCTACGAGCAGAAATCCGGCGGCACTTCCACCTCCACCGAACGCCGGATCCGCTTCACTCCCGAAATCCCCGGGCCACGCATCGCCGAGGCGAAAGCCGAGTGGGAGATCCCGGCGCTGATCGGTCAGAAGCTCGAGCCCGAGCGAGCGGATCTCTTCGGCTTCACCTCGACCCGTCAGATCCGCGCCGAGATGAACGACCTGATGCCGCTCTACCAGGGGATCGACGCGTTGAACGAGGAGGGTGACCAGCTGCAATGGGGTGGCCCGAGTCTCGGCGTCGACGGCTTTCCCAACATGCCGGGGGACAAAGCGCGTTTCAGTGTAGTCCAGCTGCCCCGCGTCGACGTTCCGCTGGGACGCTTCATGCTCACGTCGCGACGAGGCAAGCAGTTCAACTCCATCACCTACGGCAATAGCGACCCACTGACGGCGGGCGCAACGCGCTCGAGCGTCTTGCTCGACCCCAGGGATATTGCGGACTTGGGTATCTCGCCAGGGGCTGACGTGTTGGTCAAGAGCGACCACGGACAGATGCATGCCCAGGTCAAGGCGGGGCCGTGCCGCTCGCAGCATGTTCAGGCCTTCTGGCCCGAGTGCAACGTGCTGCTCGAGCCCAGGTACGACCCCCAGTCGGGGGAGCCGGACTACGGAACTTCGGTGACCATCGAACCCGAGCCGTTCGCCTGAGCGGCCTTGCCGTGCGAGCGGGTGAGGCGTTTCGACGCACCTCGGCACGCGCACGATGCACTCTGGCGTTGCCGGGGCCACTCGGCTATGGTCCGCGCCAACTCGTCGAGGAGCGCTATGTCAGAGCAAGAAAGCACCAAAGGCCCGTTGTCCTCCGCGTTCACGGGTGTCGCGATCGTCATTGGAACGGTGGTCGTCGTGGGCGGTATCTTCGTCTCGGCTCTCGTCGCTGGCGCCCATCACGGCGATGCCGGCGCCCATGGTGAGAGCGGCGCCCATGGTGAGAGTGCCGCCCATGGCGAGAGTGCTGCTCACGGCGAAGGCGCCCACGACAAAGCCAAGTCGGAAGCCCCCGCCAAAGCCGCCGAGCACTGACGCTCCGAGTCACTCATGTCGGGTGCTGGCAGGCGCGCTGACGCGGTTGCGAGTCTCGGCGTAACGAGGTTCGACGCAGGTGTCGGAAGTTGTGCTCCCGACACGGTGGCCGTCGAGCAGCCGCTGGAGATCCGCGTAGCTGGCGAAGCTGTCGCGACGACCATGCGCACCCCGGGCGACGACCGCGCGCTGGCTCTCGGTTACCTGCTGAGTGAGGGTAGTATCCGTGGTGTCAGCGACGTCGGGGCCGTCGCCCACTGCGGTCGCCCGACGGCGCCGGACTTCGGCAACATCATCGAGGTGACTCTCGCGCCCGGTGTTACTCTGGAGCACGATCCACTGACTCGCATTCGGCCGCATGCGGCGGTGTCTTCAGCCTGCGGAGTGTGCGGGCGAGAACAGATTCTGGAGCTCCTCGAGCGCTGCGCTTCGCTGGCGGGACTCGGACCGAGTCTGAGCCCCGAGGCAGTGATTCACTGTTGCGAGAGCCTTGCCGCGGAGCAGTCGAACTTCGCCCAGACCGGTGGCATGCACGCCGCAGCGATCATGACCCGTGACGGGCACGCCGTGAGCACCGCCGAAGACGTCGGGCGCCACAACGCCGTGGACAAGGCCATCGGTCGTTTGCTGCTTTCATCCGGGCTCCCCGCCCACGACCGAGTTCTGGTGGTGACCAGTCGGGCGAGCTTCGAGATCGTGCAAAAGGCCTGCGTCGCGGGGATCCCCGTCGTCATCTGTATGTCCGCGCCCACGAGCTTGGCCATCGAGACGGCCACCGAGTTCGGCATGACCCTGGTCGGTTTCGTGCGGGGTGACGCGTTCAACGTCTACACGGGAGAGTCTCGCATCAGCGGCGGACACTGACGGGCACGGGTGGAGGCGAAACCTGCGCCTTGTTCGCTCCCTGGCGCGCGCTCCCAGCTGGACACAGCCGGGAACTGGGCTCGGCGCTTCACCCTCGTCGAAGTCGCCGTCTGCCGCCGAGCAGCAACGAGCCGAGTGCCAGAGAGAGCCAGGAGAGCGAGCCGCTGCTCCGGGTGGACATGGCGCAAGACGAGCTGCTCTTTTCTTTGGCCGCGCTGTCCGCCGCGGGACTCGCGGTCGAGTCCTTTGGCGGATCGGTCACGTCCCCAGATGCGGGTTGTGCTGTCGCATCGGACGCCGTGCTCGGTGGGTCAGACACTGTGCTCGGCGAGTCCGACACAGTGCTTGGCGAGTCCGACACAGTGGGCTCCGCTTCCGGAGTGTCCATAGGATCTTCTGCTGCTGGCGTTTCGACCGGCGGGAAGTCGTCGAGCATCGCGACATCTTCAAACGTCGAGCCTTCCAAGGCGTCGTCGACGACCATGACCTCCACGTCGTCGATGGTGTCGCGCAGGATGCCGAGTTGGATGAAAGCGGGGTTGCCGAGGTACGTCTTCGCTGCTGCCTCATCGACGACCTTCTGACCGTCGAACCACAAGCTGACGCGACCGGAAGCCGCGTCGCCCGACCACTGCACGTGGTAAACGATGCGGTGCCATTGCTCCGCCGTGAGGAGTCCTTCGCCCTGCCAGTGCAAGTTGAAGGGCGAATTGCTGTTGAAGGATAGGTCTTCACCCCGAGCGTGCAGACTCATCACTTGCTGATAGGTGACGTCGGTCTCCCAGTAGCCGATTTGATGGTCGTCTTGGGTCAGTGTCTCCGGAAGAAACACGCTCCAACCGAAGTACACCGAACCGCCTTCCGCGATCAGCTCCGCCTTGGGCTTGTGCTGAAACTCCACCCGGTTGAGTCCGTTACTCCACAAGTTGTCTTTGGTGATCTCGATGCGCCCGGCACTCATTCCCGACTGTACGGGGTCGCTGACCACGCTCAAGCCTTCCTCGTTGAGCAAGTAGCTCCATTGGCTCAAGTCGCCCGTTTCGAAGTCCCCCTCCCAAGTTGGCTCGGCTCGAAGGGTGGCCGTGAACGTCAATGTCAGGAGGAGCGGGGCGAATATCTGCGGTTTCATGAGGAGAGCGTTTGCCAAGTGTACTCGCCTGTTCCTAGTCCGCTTGCCGAGTCTTGACCACGACTTCCGAGTGCAAGGTCCGGTGAACCGGACAGCGATCGGCGATTTGCAGCATGCGCTGGCGGGTGGCCTCGTCCAGATCGCCGTGCAGCGCGATTTCGCGCTCAATCAAGTCAATTTTGCCCTCCTGTGTTTCGCAATTCGCGCAGTCCTTGGCGTGCACCTTCTGGTGGCTCAGCTTGACGCTGACCCGTTCGAGCGGAAGTTTCTTGTGCTCGGCGTACATTCTCAGCGTCATCGAAGTGCAGGCGCCGAGGGCCGCCAGCAACAGCTCGTAGGGAGAGGGGCCGGCGTCGTTGCCGCCAGCGTCGCGAGGTTCGTCGGCGATTGCGCTATGCGCACCCATGATCACCCGCTGCAAGTAACGACCTTCACCCTCTTCGCGCACCAGTACCTCGCCGTGCGGCAGCGATTCGGCAGATGCCGGAGGCAAGAAACGCTCTGCCCAGGAGACCAAGACGCCGGCGACGTATTCGGCGTCCCGCTCGTTGGTCAGCAGGTGATCGGCATCGTCGAGGGAGACGAAGCTCTTGGGGTGGCTGGCAGCGTCGAAGATGGCGCGAGCGTTTTCGATGCCTACCAGTTGGTCCCGCGGTGCGTGAAACACGAGCAACGGGGTGCGCATCTTGGCGATCTCGGCGCTCAGCGCGGCTTGACTGACGTCATCCAGGAAGTGCCGTTGGATGCAAAAGCGCCGCCCAGCGAGTTCTACTGTCGCCTCGCCGTCGCGTTCGATCTCGTCCATCGAGTCGGCGAACAAGTGCTGCACGTGGCTCGGATCGCTCGGCGCGTTGATGGTGGCGACTCCCCGCAGCTCGGGGATCCGGGCGGCGGCGGCCAAGACGGCGGCGCCTCCGAGGCTGTGACCCAGCAAGATGTTGGGAGCGGAGAAGGCCGTCTTCAACGCTGCTGCCGCCGAAACCAAGTCGTCCACGCTGGAGCTGAAGTTCGTATTGGCGAAGTCCCCCTCGCTGGAGCCCAGCCCCGTGAAGTCGAACCTCAGGACGGCAATCCCACGCGCGGCCAGCGACCGGCTGATCTTGAGCGCCGCATGCGAGTCTTTGCCGCAAGTGAAGCAGTGCGCAAAGAGCGCCGTTGCTCGCGGTTGGTAGGCGGGCAGCTCCAGGCGGCCGGCGAGCTCTAGACCGCTGCTACTTTCGAAGGCGAACTTCCGGGAGACGAGTCGCATGCCCCTGGTCTAGCACCACGCCCGGCAGATGCCGATGGTGCACCGACTCAGTCGTCGGCGCCAGCGTCGCTCGCGGCGTCGGGTTCGAAGGGGCCCGTGCGAGCCGTCAGCCGCATGAAGAACTCGGCACAGGTATCGTTGCGCACCTGGATGTATTCGTCGTTGATGTCTTCCACCACCGCTTGATTGCCCGCGCTTTCAGCCACCCCTCCGCCCTTCCACGGATATTCGCTGAAGGAGACCAAGACGCTGTACTCTGCAGGCGTTTCAGCCAGCCCGTGTTCGAGCTGATACGTCCTGCCGGAGGGAAAGTACAACAGTGGACCTTCCAGACTCGACGATTCGTAGAACGAGCCTTCGGCGTTGGTATTGCCGCCAGAGTAACGCTGTGGTTTGTCCCCCTCTCGGTCACAATCGGAACCGACGCAGGCGCTCGCGCTCACCGCGACGAATAGCGCCGCCACGGAGATGAGCAACCCACGAGCTTGAACCATCACGTCGCGTCTAGCATCGCCGTGGGCTCCACCGCAACGGCTTGATGACCGGCCTTCCGGGGTTCTGGTGGGAAGCGCGCATCCGAAGGCTGCGGGTTTCGGAATCTGCTATAAGCGGCCCGTGTCTCGGCCAGGAAAAGTCTATCTGGTGGGTGCGGGTCCCGGGGATCCCGGCCTGATCACCGTCAGAGGCCAGGAGCTGCTGCAACGAGCGGACGCGGTGCTGTACGACGCCTTGAGCCATCCCGGGATTCTCGCGCACTGCAGAGACGATGCCGACGTGCGCAACGTGGGCAAACGGGGAGGGAGCATCAGTCCGAGTCAGGATTGGATCACGGATCAGCTCATCGAGCTGGCCCGCGCCGGCAAAGAAGTGGTGCGGCTCAAAGGAGGGGACTCCTTCCTGTTCGCCCGCGGTGCCGAAGAAGCCGAGGCGTTGGCGGAGGCTGGGATCCCGTTCGAGGTGGTACCTGGCCTATCATCCCCGGTGGGCACGAGCGCGTACGCGGGAATACCGCTCACCCATCGTGAATTCAGCTCGAGCGTGACGTTCATTACGGGCACGGATCGCAATGGGCAGAGCCGTTCAGATGAAGCGTGGCGCAAGCTGGCGACCGCGACGGACACGATTTGCGTGCTGATGGGGATGCGCAAGCTCGATGAGATCGCTCAGGCAGTGATCGCTGGCGGCCGCGACCCGGCAACGCCCGCTGCGGTGATCCATTGGGGCGCTCGCCCGGAGCAGCGGGTGGTCACTGCGACGCTGGCGGACATCGCCGAGGCGGTGCGGCGCGAGGGAGTCTCGAACCCCGCCGTGATCGTCATCGGCGAGGTCGTCGCATTGCGGGACAAGCTCAGTTGGTACGATTCGCTGCCTGCATTCGGTAAACGCATTCTCGTTCCCAGGCCTCCCCACCAGGCCGGGGCGACCGCCAAAGCCATTCGGTCTCGCGGCGCGGAGCCCGTTCTCTTTCCCGTCATTCGCATCGACGACCCACCCGACTCGGCGCCCATCGAAAAGGCGGTGGACGAGCTGGCGACTTATGATTGGGTGCTCTTCACCAGCGCCAACGGGGTCGAGCGCTTCTTCGAGGTTCTGCGACGGCGCGGCTTGGACGCGAGGTCGCTAGGCGCTGCCAAGGTCGGTGTCATCGGGCCCAAGACGAAGCTCGCCTTGCAGCCCTTCGGGATCGAGGCCGATCTCGTGGCGAAGGAGTTCGTGGGCGAGGGCTTGGCCGAGGAGCTCGCCCGGTGGGCCACTCCGAAGCGCATTCTCATCCCGCGTGCACTCGTCGCGCGCGAGGAACTTCCGCTTGCGCTGTGCGCCGCAGGTGCGCACGTGGACGTCGTTCCCGTCTATCAAACCCTCGGCATCGAGCCGGAGCGCGCCACCACCCTTGCCAACATGCTTCGCGATGGCGCCCTCGATGTGGTGATGTTCACGTCCAGCTCGACTGTCGACAATACGTGTGATGCGCTCGGACAGCAGGCGCCGAGCGTGTTGGGCAATGTCACGGTGGCCAGCATCGGGCCCATCACGACCGCCAGCTTGCAGTCGAGGGGTATCGCCGTCGATGTGACGGCTTCGGTGTACACCGTCGACGGTCTGCTCGACGCCCTCGACGACCATTTCACAGCAAAACAGCCATGAGCATTCCCCCAGCCCACGAGTTTCCGTTTCCCCCGATGCCGCGTCAGGTGTTCTGCAATCGCACGCTGAACCTACGCTCCATACAGGCCGTGGGCTGCGACATGGACTACACGCTCGTCCACTATCGCAGCGAAGTGTGGGAGGCACGCGCGTACGAGTACGTCAAACAAGTGCTGTCCGACGACGGCTTTCCGGTCGACGATCTGGAATTCGATCCCGAGTTGGCGTCGCTCGGTCTCGTCGTCGATACGGAGCTGGGTAATCTGGTCAAAGCCAACCGCTTTGGTCATGTACGCAACGCTTGTCACGGGACCCGGATGCTGAGCTTCGATGAGCGCCGCGAGGTCTATACGACGGCGCCTTTGGACCTGTCTGACAGCCGTTGGCAGGTGATGGACACGCTGTTCTCCTTGTCAGAGTCCTGCATCTACATGCAGCTCGTCGACCTTTTGGACGCGGGCAAGCTCAACCTGGGGCTCAGTTACCGCGAGCTGTATGGCAAGGTCACGCGCGCGATGGACGCTGCACATCTCGAGGGCAAGCTCAAGGCGGACATCATGGCCGATCCCGAGCGCTACGTCGTGCCGGACGAAGAGCTGCCCCAGGCATTGACGGATCTGAAAGAGGCGGGAAAGAAGCTACTGCTCATCACCAACTCGGAGTGGGAGTACACCTCGGCGATGATGAGCCACGCCTTCGATGCGTACCTTCCGGGGACCCAGACGTGGCGGGATCTCTTCGATCTGGTCGTGGTGCAAGCACGCAAGCCGGACTTCTTCTCCGGGCGAGCTCCGGCTTTCCGTTTGGTGGACGACGAAGGGCGCTGCCGGCCCCACGTGGGGCTTCTCGCCGAGGGCGAGGTGTACCTCGGAGGCAACGCGCGTTTGATTGAACAGAGCCTCGCCATCAAGGGCGATGACATCCTCTACATCGGTGACCACATCTTCGCCGATGTCCACGTGTCGAAGGACCTGTTGCGCTGGCGCACCGCGCTCGTGGTGCGGGAATTGGAACGTGAGCTCGAAGAGCAAGACGCGTTCAAACCCAAGCAGTTGCAGCTCGAGGCGTGGATGCGACAGAAAGAGGCGTGGGAGCACCAGTTCTCGCTGTTGAGGCTGGGGTTGCAGCGCTCCAAGGCCTCCCGTGGCGATCCGGACGCGGAAGCAGCGCGCAAGGCGATGCAGGAGCTGCGCTCCGATCTCGTACGTCTCGACGAGCAGATCGCGCCTTTGGCTCAAGAAGCTGGCCAATTGCTGAGCAAGCGATGGGGCCCCCTGATGAGGTGCGGCAACGACAAGAGTCGCCTGGCTCGGCAAATCGAGCGCTACGCCGACATCTACATGTCTCGCGTGTCCAACTTGCTCGCGTATACCCCGTTCGTGTACCTGCGAGCCCCGAGGGGCAGCCTTCCCCACGATTCGGACTGAGATTCAGCGGCGTTCGCTTCGTACCAGTACTTCGCCCACGGTGCCTCGATTGGTGGTCTTCGAGTTGATGGGGCGCGACACTCTGATCGGATCGAAACGCCAGCCCCGGTAGAGTTCGCGGGTGCGAGGTGTATCCGAGTTGGAGAGTACGACGTGCACGGAGCGCGCTGCGAGTCGGGCAAAGACCTCTGCGAGTCGTTGTTGCTGCTCGTCGTCGAAGGCCTCGTGATGGTACGCCGTGAAGTTCGACGTTTTCGAAAGCGGCACGTACGGCGGGTCGAAGTAAACGGCGTCGCCTTCCTTGGCGTCACGACAAGCGCTCTCGAAGTCGCGCACCTCGAGCTTCACTCCCTTGAGTGCTTTTGCCGCCGCTCGTAGTCGTGGCTCATCGCAGATGTTCGGGTTCTTGTAGCGACCCAGGGGAACGTTGAATTGGCCGGCGCGGTTGACTCGGTACAGGCCGTTGAACCCCGTCTTGTTCAGGTAGATGGTGCGAGCGGCTCGTTCGACCCGATCGAGTGTGTTGGGGTCGACGGCCCTGACGTCGTAGTAGGTTTCGTGGCCGTGGTTATCGCGGTAGCGCTGCAGACAGCCGATGACGGATTCGCAGTCGCGCTTGAGCTCCTTGTAGACGTTGATGAGCTCTCGATTTTGGTCGCTGAGTACGGCGCGCCGGAATCGGCGTTCGCCGGCGAGCGCGAAGAAGACCGCAGCGCTACCGACGAATGGCTCGTAGTAGGTGTCGATCGATTCTGGCAGGCGTTTCAGGATGGCGGGGAGCAGTCGACGCTTGCCGCCGGCCCACTTCAACACCGGTCGCGGCGAGGCCAAAGCGGATGTCATCGGGGGGCGAGCTTCTCGGGGCACGACAGGCAATTGAGTGCTCGTTACCGTTCCGAGCTCGGGGTGTCCAGCTTGTGGCGCCCGCTCCCGGTTTCTTGGGGCATCGCGCACTCGAACGGGCGCCATCGAGTGCGGCGCATGGGGCACCGGGTTGCGGTGCGGTCCGACGGCCGGTGAACGGTGCTTCGGGGGATCCGTCTTCGCGTCTGAGCGGGATGCTTTCGTGCTCGCTGCGGGCCTGCCGCGAGCGCGAAAGGCGACTGACAGCTCACCAGTCGTGGCAGATGCGGTAGTCGCCGGCTTTGGTGTCCATGGCGAGAAAAGTCGTCTTGCCGTAGCTGCAAGTGCCGCTGTTGAGGAACAACTGGCTATTGCGTTCGGATCGCACCGGCACGTGGGTGTGGCCTGTCACGATCACGTCGGCTTGACGCTTCTCTGCCCTGTCGAAAGCCCAGCGTTGGAACGTGCAGCGATCGGGATCTGTGGCCGAGGGCGTCGCCCAGCGGTCCATCTGCTCGAAAGTCCGGTAGAACGCTACCAGTCCGACGCGCCTGAGCCAGGCACCGAAACAGACGCCGAACTCGCTCAGCCAGCGAGCCCTGCGGATCAGCAGATCGTGGTCATGGCCATGGGTGAAGTGGAGACGCACGCCGTCGACATGGACGTCCCAGTGCCCCGGGGTACCCATCCAGCCTGCGACCAAGTCGTGGTTGCCGTGGATGTACCGGTACTGTGGCCCGTCGAAACGGCGGGCGATTTCGGGGTGGCTTTGACGGCACGCGGTCAGTGCTTGTCTGGGGCTCCAAGGTACCTTGCTGGTCAACGTTTCCCAAACGTCTCCCAGCAGCACGATGCGCTCGAAATTGCCCTCCAAGAACCGAAGGAACTTCAAGAACTCGGTGTCGTCATGGCCGAACAGATCCGTTCGGTCGCCAGGGCCCAGGTGCAGATCGGAGATGACCGCGAACTTCATCGAGCACGGAGGCTGCCACTCGAAGGTGACAGATGCATGACCTGGACGTTAGCGTGTCGTAAATAAACGTGAGTTCCGTTTGCGGGGTAACGGCGGCCGCGCCGTGTGCCGTTCCCGAGCAACGGCGAATTGGGAGTGCTTCGTGCTCCGGCGTATGCGTTCGAGTCCTCTTGGGAGACGTATCCGCCCCTGGGCCGGCAGATGAGTTTGACCCCATCCGCGGACACTTCCATACTGCGACGGTCTCGCTCGGAGGTCTGGCCCACGACGGCCTTCGAGGTGCAGCGTCCAGGGGCGCAGTTCTTCGCCGATGAAACTAGTCCTGGTAGCCCAAGACTTCCCACCGAACCGCGGAGCGATCCAGAACTACTGCTGGGAGCTTGCCCAGCGTTGGTCCGCGCGCTCCACGGGCTTTCGGGTCATCGCTCCCAACGTGCCGGGGTGTGAAGACTTCGACGCCAAATACGATGTCGACGTGCGGCGAGTTTCGGCCAGCGGGGACACGTTCTTTGCCGCTGCGGCCACGCAGTTGGCGCGCATGGCGCCCGATACGGTGAGCTTTCACAGTCAGTGGCCGAGCGCCGGTTCGGCTCAGTTGCTGCGCGCGGCGGGGCGCACCGGCAAGGTCTACGTTGCGGCTCACGGTCGTGAGCTGCTGCTGCGTCCGTGGCAAACGAGTCGGGTCGCCCAGAGCGCATACGATGCTGCTAGGACCAAAGCGCTCGTCAACGCCGATGGCGTCTTCCCAGTGAGTCGCTACACGGCCGGGCTTGCCCGCCGTATCGGCGTGGAGCTGCACAACCTTCACGTGGAGCCGAACGGGACGGACCCTGATAGGTTTTCGCCGGGTAACGGTGCGCTGCTTCGGGAGGAGGTCGGGCTATCTCAGGCTACGGTCTATCTCTCCGTCGCGCGCTTGTTGCCGCACAAGGGCGTGGACATGGTGCTCCGCGCTTTCGCAGAGGTCTCACCAGCGTTGCCGGAGGCTCAGCTCGTGATCGTCGGAGACGGCCCCGAGTATGAGCGCTTGACGGCGTTGGCTCGTGACTTGGGGATCGAGCGGCGGGTGTTGTTCACCGGCGCCGTCAATGATGAGCGTCTCGTCGAATGGTATCGCGCTGCTGACGTTTTCGTTCTGCCGGCTCGCAGTGAGCCACCGACGGTCGAGGGCTTCGGCACCGTCTACCTCGAGGCCAGCGCTTGCGGCCTGCCAGTGATCGGGCCCGACGAGGGGGGCCCAGTGGACGCGATCATCGAGGGGCAGACCGGCTTGCGTGTTCCTCCTCGTGATTTGGACGCGCTCATCGCTGCGATGGGGCGTTTGGGAAGGGATCGGCCGCTCCGGCGCGCCTTGGGTCGCGAAGGGCGGCGGCACGTCGTGGAAGAGGCCAACTGGGATCGAGTGGCTGACCGCTTGTGGATGACGATGCAAGTCCTCGAGCAGCAAGGCAGCGGCGCGCAAGCTCCACGTCGGTGAACGGCATCGAACGTACGCAATCGGTGTGTGGGTCGTGAAGCGGGTGGGCAGGCTGACGGCGGGTTCGAGCGTCGCTCACGCTGCTAGCTGGCGGTCTGGTCGAGTTCGGCCAGAGTGTCCGCGACGGCCGCAGAAAGCGGTGGGAGTGCGCTCTGAAGGTCAACGGTCGCGAAGTCGCGTCTTTGCACTCGCCGCACGAATCGTTCTGCGGCTCGAGGGGCGTCGTGAAGCGCTCGGGCCATGCCCACCGAGGCTCGTTCGATCAGCAGCGCGTTGAGATGCTGTTCCGCGTCGCCCGCTCGATAAACGGCGAGCACTGGTTTGCGGAGCAACACGCACTCCGCCAGCATGTTGCTGCCCGCGGAACCCACCACGGCGCTGCAACGATTCATCGCCGTGCGAAACGCCTGCTGTGAAAACGGATGAGCCTGAACGCCTGGAGCTGGGCTGGCGCCAGGTCCGAACAGCAGAACCTCCCGACCCGCTTTGGCCAGAGCCTCCGCTACCGGCGCCCCGTTGCCATCGCGGAAGTAGCACACGATGGGCGCTTCCGGGTCGGCGAGGGACGGCGTCTGCAGCGGGCCTTCGGGGCGCGCGATCCTGAAGCCGGGGTGATCACTTTCCGCTGGCAAAAAGTGTACGGCTACGAAACGGCTTGCGGCGCGCGAGGGGAGGGCATTGATACGTTGGGCTCGAAGGGGCGCAAGCGGCAAACTGGGCAGGCGAACCCGTCGATCGAAGACGAGATCGTGTCCGATGGCCAATACGGGCACCCGCAACAAACGCCCTCCGAGCACGGCTCCGTGATCGCCATCACTGACGATCAGATCGGGGCGCTGGGAGGCGAACCTCAGGCCGTCTTCGAGGGTTCTGAGGCCCAGGCGCAGCGGTGAAAGCGGACTGCGCCGCAGGGGCGAACGCAGTTGCACGTCGTCGTCGCTCAGCAGGTCCATCGCGTCACCGCCAGCGTGGAGCTGAACTCGATAGCCGGCCTGGGCGAGCGCGGCTCGCACCACGGGACTGCGACTAGCGTGGCCGCGTCCGCGTCCGTGGATGTAGTAATCCGCTGTCTTCAAGCCGTCGCTCCTGGGCCGCCATCGTCACGCGAGCTTCACGTCGTGGAGGCTTGCGAGCTGCGCTGTACGATGGCGTCGATGTCGATGTCCAGCCGTCGGATCATCTTCTGCAAGCCGAAGCGCGAGACCCCGAGTAGCTGAGCCGCTTTCGTCTGATTGCCCCGAGTCTCCTTCAACGCGCGCTGCAGCAAATCGACTTCCAGCGCGTCGACGTGTCTGCGTAGATCGAGGCCCGTCGTGCGGGCGGCTTCGGTTCCGGCGATGCTCGGCGAGAGGTGCGCCAGTTCCACTCGTTGGTCTGCCAGCACGAGCGCCCTACGGATCTCGTTTTCCAGTTGGCGAACGTTGCCGGCCCAGTGAGCTGCGCGCAATCGCTCCGTGACTTCTGGAGCGAGCTCGACTTCCCGATCGCCAGCGTACTTGGTCATGAAATGGCGGACCAACAGAGGGATGTCTTCGGGGCGCTCCCGGAGTGGCGGAATGTCGACGGTGATCACGTTCAAGCGGTAGTAGAGGTCTTGGCGGAAGGTACCTTTCGACACCATCGCTTCCAGATCTTTGTGAGTGGCGCCGATGATGCGCACATCGACCTGAGTCGTTCGTTCGGAACCGACCCTGCGTATCTCGCCGCTCTCCAGGGCGCGCAGCAGCTTGCCCTGCATGCTCAAGCTCATGTCAGCGATCTCGTCGAGGAAGAGCGTGCCCTGATCAGCGACTTCGAACAAGCCGGCGTGGTGTCGTGCGGCGCCAGTGAAAGCGCCCTTGACGTGCCCGAAGAGGGTGGATTCGAGCAAGCTCTCCGGAATCGCAGAGCAGTTTTCGGTGACGAACGGCGCCTTCTTGCGCGGGCCGTTGAAGTGGATCGCGCGCGCGACGAGCTCCTTGCCGCTTCCCGATTCTCCCAACACCAGCACGGGGATGTCCGAAGGGATCACTCGGTCGACCAGCGCCAGCATGCGTTGGATCGAGGGGCTCGTGCCGATGATGTCGTCGTAGGCGTAGCGGGTTGCTCGGTCGCGGGTTCTGGCGAGTTCGCGTTCGGCGACCATCAGTTCCGCCTCACGTCTGGCGAGCAGTTGAGTGACCTTGCGTTCGGCGCGCTGTGCCTTGCGCGCCGCTCGACGCAACAGCAACTGATCGCGAGTTTCGGCGATGGCGACCGCGGCCAGCGTGCTGACCAGGCGCACCCACGCGAGTTCTTGCTTGCCGAAGGCCCCCCGGCGCATGCGGTCGTCCAGGTAGGCGACACCGACCACCTCACCTCGAGCCAACAATGGAACGGCCAACACGCTGCGCAGCTTCAGGGAGTGCACGCTGGCGTGCACCTCGGGCATCTCCCCGGCGGCGTCGACGGCCACGATGCACTCCCTCGACGACAGGGCTCGCTGCGCGAGAGTCGTGCTCAGCTTCAATTGGTCGCCCTTCAGATCCGAGCGAGCCAGGTTGCGTGCGGCTCGGGGCACGAGTTTGCCACCCGGTGCCGTCAGCAGCAGCAGGCCCCGCTCGACGGAAGTCCACAGGGTGAGTGCGTCGAGCACTCGATTGAGCAGCGCCGTCAGGTTCTCCCGTTCGCTCAGACCGTGGATGAGTGTCTCGATGTCCGCCAGCTGCTCGGGGTTGAACGCGGAGCTCTCCTTGGCTCGCAGGAGCTTCGTCCACTCCAGCTGCTCGAAGCTCAGACGATGCTCTGCTGCGATGCCCCGACGCAGCTGCGCCAGAGCGTCGCCAGCCGCTTGTGCCAAGCGTCGCGCCGTTTCTCCGTCGCCTGCCTCGGCCGCCAGCTGTGCGCCGTACGCGAAGGCTGGCCCGCGAGCGCTGACTCCGACGGTCAGATTGGCCAGGGCGGACAGCTGCACCAAGATCGGCCCTGCTTGTTGTTCACTTTCTATGGCAATGCGCGCGCGTGTGCCCCACCACTCGACCCGAGCGTCTGCCGACGCCGCCTGTCTGGCCAGCTCGTCCCCTCTACTCGGGTCCTGCAACGAGCCCAGGCGTAGCTGTCGCGCCAAGACGTGCAGCTGGTCGTCGTCGCGAGCAGAGCCCAAGAGCGCACGTGCACGTTCCACGTGTTCGCGTGCCTCAGTCGGTTCCGATACGTCGCAGAGCACGAAGTGCGCAAAGGCTTGGCAGCGCTTGTCGCCCGCTCGCTTCGAGAGTTCCAGGCTCTCTTCGGCTGCTTGTGCGGCTTCGCGTTTGGCCCCGGCTGCGCCCAGAGCGCTCGCCTTCGAGAGCACGGCGCGAGAGGCCGCCTCGGGTCGACCCAAATGACGAAACAACAGCGCTGAGCGCTCCGCCGCAGCGATGGCGCTCTGCAGGTGACCGGAGTTGGTGGCGGTGCTGGCGACTCCAGCCAAGTACGTCGCCTCTTCCAGCAACGCGCCCGCTCGGGCCGCGTGCTCCGCTGCCCTGCGGAAGCGATCCAGAGCTTGTTCGGCGGCGCCGCTCTGCTGGGCCCAGTTGGCGAGCAAAGCCTCGATTCGAGCTCGGTCCTCTGCGTCATGTGCGAAGGAGAGCGCGCGATCGAGCGTTTCCTTTGCGGCATCCAGTCGACCCGTGGTGAGTTCGACGCTGGCACGGGCTTCGAGAACCTTGACGCTTTCCGGGGCATCACTCAGTAGGGCCTCGGCTTGCGTCGAGTCGCCCCGAAGCAGGGCCAAGCGTGAGCTCAGCGCGAGTGCCACACTCCGGGTGCCGGCGTCGAGCGCACTGTCGGCGAGCAGTTCTTTCAACATCACCTGCGCGCGTGCCGTGTCGCCGAGTCGCACGAAGTTGTAGGCCACTTCCACGCGAGCTTCGTCGCTCGAGCTATGCTCGAGAACTGCCAAGGCTCGCGCGATCTCGTGTCTGCGTCGAAGTGCGCGTGCGAGCGCAACGGCGATCGGTTCCGAGAATGCGCCATCCAAGACGCGTTGTTCTGCTCGCCGGAGGACCGCCGTCGTGGGGGCCTCTGCCCCCAGGTGCAGTACGAGTTCATCGTCGCTCTCGGGTTGGCCAGGCGTGAGCTCGTCATGCTGTTCGCAGATCCCCGCGTAGCTGAGGCTTTCCAGGGGCTGCTGTTCGCAAAGCTGCAGCAGTCGTTCCACCAACTGCGCGTCCGATAGAGCTGGCAACGGTGGAAAGTCGACGATGGTCGGGCCGACGAGACCCAGTAACCAGCGGCGCTGGGCAGCTTCCGAAAAGGACGTCAGGACTTCGACGGTTTCCACCGGTCGCGTCTTGCGCAAGAGGGCCACCCGGTGCAGCATCCTCGCCGTCGTCTCGAGCCATTGTCCGGGCTTGCCACCGACCTGAACCCGGAAGTCGTATCCGCGGGCTATGTTTCGGAGCGAGCGCCGCCGCGCGGCCAAGTAGCTGCGTTGTACGGTCGCGCGTGACCGTGCTGCATCGAAGGGCGAGTTCGACGTGCGGCCCACCACCCATTCTGCGTTGGGGCGCGCCGCCGGGTGCTCATGAAGCAGCGGAGCGACGAGGTGTCGTAGCGGCGACGGGCATTGGGCTAACAAGTCGACGGGTCGAGCCGCGTCGCGGGCTTCGGGTACCGCGAGTTCGAGTAGGGTCAGACCCAACGCCCACAGGTCGCGGGACCTCGCATCCCCGGTGGCGTCCATCTGGCGTGTTTCGGGAGCGAGATAGCGAAGCGTGCCGCCGCTGGGTGCCTGCGCATCGGTTCTTTCGGACAACCCGAGGTCGATGACGCCGCATCGGAATTCACCGCCGCTGCGGTCGACGATCACGTTTTCGGGTTTGATGTCCCCGTGGGCGAAACCCGAACAATGCAAATCCGCCAGCGCGCGGCCGACGTCGCGCGCGACCGTCCAAGCCAGTTCCAGAGCCGCTCCCTCGTTCATCCAGTGACGCAAATCACGCCCCGGCATGAACGTCAGCAACACGTAGGGTGAGCCGGTGGCTAGCTCGCCGCCCGTCGGCTTGGTCACACCGGCAGGTAGCTCGCCGACGTCGAGCGGGCGAGGCAGCGACGGCGAGGCGCAAAGCAGCAGGCGCTCGGCTTCCAGCGCGAGGTGCTCTCGATGGGTCGATGTACCGACCTTCAGGGCTACCTCCACCCCGCCACAGTCAGCCAGCCAGACCGAGCTGGAACCCCCTTCACCCAGCTTCTCTCGCAGCTGGAGATCGGAGTGAGTCAACTGAATTGACACCCCAGATTCTCTCATCCCGCATCAGTCTGGCTGATTCGGGTGCTGTGTCAACTCAGGTGGCGTCTTGGCGTGAGGCGTGCGGGTGCGACGCCAACTTTCCGTCGAGGAGGCTTTGGTTCACGCGGCACACGCGCCACTGCATCCACCGTGTGACTCCTTCGAACGGAGACTGGGAACGCATCCGCACAGTCGCCCTCGCGATGGGGCGGCGTAGGAGCAAGTACGGAGAGATCAGCTCTCAGCGTAGAGGTTCAGCTGATCGCGAATCCTGTCGGCGGTGATGCCCGTTCGGATGTGCTCCTTCAGGCAATCCGCCAGCGTCAGCAGGAGCTCGTCCTCGCCGCCGTTGTCTTCGATCAGCTTGGCGAGGATGCGGCGTGCTTCTCGTCCGTCGTCCTCGCGCAGAAACTGACGAATGAGTTCCGAAGACACGTCGCCGGAGAAGTCTAACTGAAGATTTGATAACAGGTATTCAACCAGTTCGTTCATCCGACGCCTCCTACACATGCCCAGGTCGCTCGGCAGAGCTCCCCGGGGAACATTGGGCTATACCGGTCCACTCCGGATTTCCGCAAGGATATTGACCTGGAGCGGGCGTGCCCAGCGCGCACCGCCGGTCGACGGACCAGTCATCCTACCCAGAGGATGTAGAGGTAAACGACGGTCGCGGCCATCAGCAGAGCGTCCACCCTGTCGAGCAACCCGCCATGGCCAGGGATGAGCGTGCCCGAATCCTTGACGTCGGTAGAGCGTTTGAGGAGCGATTCTGCGAGGTCGCCCAACTGTCCGAGCCCACCTGCGACCAGGCTGAGCGGTAGCGCATGGGCCAGCGGTATCTCCGGCAGGTACCAGAAGTGCGCCAACAACGCTCCCACCGCGGAGCCCAGCATCGCGCCCGCGAGCCCCTCCCACGTCTTCTTGGGGCTGACGCTCGGGTACAGCTTGTGTTTGCCGAAAGCTCGTCCTCCGAAATAGCCGCCGGTGTCCGCCATCCAAGCGAACATCAGCGTCATCAGCACGTATTCGGCGCCCAGTTCACCCATGTCCCGCCGAATCAGCGCGAGTGAGCAAAGCAGACCCAAGTACCAGGGCCCAGCAATGCCCGCCATCATGCGGAAGCCAGCGGTCTTGATGTCGCCCAAGCGCCACAACGGGACCAGCGTGTTGACCACGCTGGTCACCAACACGAGCGTGAGGAGCGCTCGTGCGTCCTGTGCGAAGAAGTAGAGCACGACGCAGACGACCACGCTGCTCAGCACGCCGACCGCCCTCGAGACGGCGTCGTCTGGGTGAGTCATGGCGAAGACCTCGAACGAGGCCAGGCCCGTGGCGGCGGCGATCAGAAGGAACCATCCCCAAGCCGGCCCGAAAAACAGCAGCCACAGCAGGAGGGGAGAAACCACCGCTGCCGTGGTCAACCGGATTGTGAGGTTGCTGCTCACGTGTCGGCCCGACTTATCAGCGCTGCGAGCGCCGCACAAGCCCACGAGGTCCTTGTGTCACGGTGACAGAGCAGGCTACAGCCTCGCCATGCTGGCGGCTGTTCGCGATTTTGCTGGCTCCCGCTGGCGCATCTTCGCTGTCTTCGCCAGCCTGGCGCTTGGCAAAGCGTGTGCCTCCGGGCCGCTGCCCAAGCCCACGACCGAGGGCTTGGCCGCCTCCATGGCGAGGGCGACGGGTGCTCGAGTGGAGGAGAGCGGGCTCGCTTGGGAGGCGAGTCGCGGCTGGCTCGCGGATCTCCTGGTTGGACGCAATCTACTGTTCATCGGTCAGCGTTCGGGGGAGCCGAGGGACGTGTATCGTGCGCAAGTGCGGGTCACTCCGGAAGGACAGGTGCTGCGCCCCCGACGTGTGGCCAATCTGACTGCCACGAGTGTCGCCGACGAAACTGGGCTCGTTACGGTGGGACATCGAGCCACCTTTTCGACCATTGCCGAAGGCGCGGTGACCGCCGTCAGCCTACTCGAGGCTAGTGGTAGCACCGAGTCCACTCCAGCCTCGCTCGGCGCTGTGTTCGATGAATCCGAATTGACGGACCTGCGTCGGGTTCACTTCGCGTTGAGCGCCCGCCGAGCGGAAGTGACCTTGGACGAGAAGGGTCTGAGCATCGACGTCGGCTCGGGCCGGAGCCAGCGCTTCGTGTTCGAGACTCAGAGCTACGAAGAGCGGGCCTCTGACGCACCAGAACATTGGGTACAGCCGGCTGCCTCCGTGGACGAAACGTCCTTGGCTGAGCGGCTCCGCCGTTGGCTCGGGTTGACCCAGGGGCAACAGTCGACCATCCGTGAAGAGCCCAGCAGCGAAGGACGTCTGGCGGACGACGAACTCGTCAGCGAGGCGCCTCCGGTGGACGATGCGCACCCTCCGGACACCGCGCCGAGCTGGCCTCCCCAACCCGTCCCTGCGCTGGCGCCGGGTGGCGCTCCTGCGCGCTGGCAGGCGTTGGGTGAGGACACTCCA
>JBNKZR010000073.1:0-22809 GCA_050301735.1 Polyangiaceae bacterium
GAGTGCGACCGGAGTGGTCGCGGCGAGCGCCAACCACACGCCAGCCCGAGAAGTTGAAGCAAGCATCTGCGTTCAAGCCTAGCTGAGCTCGGGTCGCGCGCAAGAGGCTCGCTCCGTCTCGCGTGGTGGAACGCAACATTCGAAAATTTCGCCGTCCTGCTCTACAGTCGCGGCCGCCATGAGCGCCAGTGTCGTGTGTTTGGTTGGGCTTGCGCTATTTGCGTTGGGCTACCGTTTCTATTCCAAGTTGTTGGCCAACAGGGTGTTCGACTTGCGAGCGGATGAACCCGTGCCCAGCAAGGAGCTCGCCGACGGCGTGGACTTCGTTGCCACGCCGCGCGGTGTGCTGTTTGGGCACCACTACGCGTCGATCGCCGGCGCAGCACCGATCATCGGGCCAGCCATCGCCGTGATCTGGGGCTGGGCGCCCGCGCTGATTTGGGTCGTCTTGGGCAGCATCTTCATGGGCGCCGTGCACGACTTCGCTACGCTGGTCGTTTCCGTGCGCCACCGCGGGACGAGTGTCGGGCAGATCGCAGCCAAGGTGATTGGCCCCCGGTCGCGCACGTTGTTCTTGCTGGTGGTATTTTTCTTGGTGCTGTTGGTGATTGCCGTTTTCGCGCGGGCCATCGCCAAGTTGTTCGTCGCGTATCCGGGCACGGTCTTGCCGATCAATTTTCAAATCATCGTGGCGTTGCTCATCGGTTGGGCTTGCTACAAGCGCAAGATCCGTCTGCTGGTCCCGTCGCTAATGGCGTTGGTAGCGCTTTATCTGATGGTTTGGGTCGGCGTCGAGGTGCCCCTCAGCCTCGGATCCATCGTCGGCGAGTCCAACCAAATGACGACGTGGGTCGTGTTGTTGTTGGCCTATTCGCTGGTGGCCAGCGTGTTACCGGTTTGGGTTCTGCTGCAACCCCGCGACTACATCAACAGTCACCAGTTGTTCGTCGGTTTGGCGGCGCTCGTCCTCGGCATCGTTCTCGCTAACCCGACCATCGTGGCACCGGCGTTCAATGCTGCGCCAGACGATGCGCCTTCCATCATTCCGTTTCTGTTCGTCACTATCGCGTGCGGGGCCATCAGCGGCTTTCACGGGCTGGTGTCGTCGGGCACCACCAGTAAGCAGCTCAGCAGCGCTCCGGACGCGCGCATGATCGGCTACGGGGGAGCACTCGGCGAAGGGCTGCTGGCGTTGATCGCGACGTTGGCGGTCAGTGCGGGCTTGGCAGATTGGGCCGAGCACTACCACTCATTCCAGGCGGCAGCGTCCGGCGGGATCGCTGCGTTCGTCAAGGGAGCCTCCACTTTCCTCTTGCCGTTGGGTATCGAGCGCGGGCCAGGCCAGGTGGTCATCGGCGTGATGGTGATTTCTTTCGCCGCCACGAGTCTGGACACGGGGGTGCGCATCCAACGTTACATCCTCCAAGAACTCGCCGAAGTGTATGGCGTGCGAGCCTTGAAGAATCGATACACGGCTGGAATGGTCGCCGTCGTTCTGCCGTTGTTGCTGTTTCTGGCAGGCAAAGACGGTGAACTTTGGCCGCTGTTCGGGGCCACCAATCAACTGCTCGCTGGGTTGTCGCTGATAGTGGTAACGCTGTGGCTCTATCGCACTGGTCGGGCGTGGCAGTTCGTTGGCATCCCCATGTTCTTGGTTTTGGCGTTCAGTGGGGTGTCCATGTTTCTCAACCTGGCCAACTACCTGGCAGCCGGAAACTACCTGCTGCTAGTGACAGGAGGCGTCATCCTCGCTCTGGAGTGTTGGATCGTGCTGGAGGCACTGAGCGCAGCACGAGTCGCTGGCGGCGAGCGTGCCGCCGTGCTGCAATCGGGCACTCCCTGAAGCGCGACCCCCCCTTGCAGGCTCTCAAGCAGCGTCCGCGGCGTCCAGGCGCTTCTTGGAACTGCCGGGAGCAGTGCTCACGCGAGGATGATTTTCGGCAGCGACGGCCACCCGATTGCGCCCGCTCTTCTTCGCGGTGTACAGTGCCGCGTCGGCGGCCCGCAACACTTCCGCAGGTTCGAAGCCATGCACCGGGAAGGACGCCACGCCGACGGAAATCGTCACGGGTCCCAGTAGGGCGCCGCGGTGTTCGACGGTCTGATTGGCTACCAGGTCCCGCAGTGTTTCAGCCCGATGGATCGCGTCCACGAGCGCGGCATCAGACATCACGATGACGAACTCCTCCCCACCGTATCGACAGGGAATGTCGGAAGTCCGGAAAAAGTCTTTCAGTAGGCGCCCGAAGTTGGCGAGCACCGCATCGCCAGCCTCGTGGCCGTGTTGGTCGTTCAGGCGCTTGAAGTGGTCGACGTCGATGACCAGAACACTCAACGTCTCCTCGCTTCGCTCTGCGCGACCAAACTCGCGATCCAGCGTCTCTTCCAGGTAGCGCCGATTGAAAAGCCCCGTGAGCGGGTCTCGAATCGAGCGGTCGCGGAGCGAGTCGCGCAGCCGCAGATTGGCGAGCGCCAGAGCGAAACGCTCGGCGGCGGTGGTGGCAAGCTCGATGTTGCTGTTTACTTTGTGCAGTGGCATGCTGCCGAACTCCAGATGCAGGACGCCGAGGGGATCGCCCTGTGCCGTCATCGGGATGCATACTCGCGCGTTGTCGCTCGATGATGCCTGCACGTGGTGACAGGCAATGCTGTGTCGGGGGGGTGGTGCAGATGGACGCGACCTTTTCGCAGGGACCAGCAATCGTCGGGGGCGAAACCCTCGCCCGAATCCGTGGGGCTGCCCCACGACGCTACCGGGAGAACGGTATTACGCGATGCGTTGAAGACGGAGAGCCGACCTGACGTATCGGGCAAGAGCCGGGGGGCGACCTCGGCGAGGACCTGGCATGCCTCGTCGAACGTGGTGCAGGCTTGCAACGTTTCGCCAATCTCCGCCAGCAGCGCAGCGCGCTGGGTTCGCTCCGCAAGCTGTTCCGCCATGGTGTTGAACGCTATCGCCAGCGATCCGGCTTCAGCCCCACCGGATACTTCAGCGCGAGCGTCCAGATCGCCCTCCGCCAGGCGGTCAGCAGCCTCGCGCAGGCTGTGTAGGGACCGTGCCGTTCGCCATGCCAGCCACAAGCTGGCTCCGACCACGCTGAGCAGTACGAGCAGCGGGGCCACGATGGCCAAAGCCCGAGACAAGCCGGCCGCGGTTTGGCTGCTTTCGTCCGCGGCGCCGGAACGTTGCTCTGCTTCCGCTCTCAGCCAAGCGACCTTCTCGCGAATGCTGCCGAGCAGCAGGGCACTGCGGGTCAGAGCGTCATCAGCGGAAAGCGCTTCATGTCGACGGCGGCTTTCCAGGGTCGGATCAGCGACCGTAGCTTGCCAGCGTTGGAATAGCTGGATCAACTCGGCTAGTTGTTGCTGGCGGTCCGATTGGTCGGCGCTGAAGTGTCGCAGCTCTCCGTACGTTGCCCAGACCTGTCGCACTCCCTGCTGATAGGCTTCGGAGCGTTCATCCGTGGCGGAAATCATGAAGCCCCGAAATGCGCTTTCCACCTCCGTCATTGCAGAGCCGAGCTCGAGAGCGAGTTGGCTCTCGTATTTTGCGGCGGACGCCGTCCTGTGTTTCTCGAAGCTCGTGTGTAGTCCCACGCTCAGGACGACGGCTGCTGAGAGCGCCAGGAGCAGCGCCGGTAGGTGCGTCATCAGCACCCGAGAGCGAAGACCGCTGCGTTCGGGTGGGGGGGCCTTCGGGGGCCTTATGCTGAATATGCGGAGCACCTCACGCCCCACAACGACGACTCCGGGACGGGAGTTAACCCCTCGATTTTCAATTGGGCAATCACCTAGGGAGGTTATCGAACTGCCGGCAGCCCGGGGGCTGCTGTGGCGTCAAGCGTTTGAGCGTGTTTCACTCGAGGGATTCCGGCCGGGGCGCAATTCGGGCGCTGCAATGCTTGTCGCCGTCGTGCTCGTGCGATCAACTGGTGCGATCAATTGGTGCGATCGCGAGTGGGTTGCTGGCGTAGAACACTGCTCTCTTGGCGAGCATACGAGGTTCAACTCGCTGTGCGACCACGAGGGGGCGGGTGAACGGCTGCAGTCGGACGGAAAAAATCATAGCTGTATCCCTCCCTAAGCCATTTCGGCATACTGTGACCATTGGTGCGACGTCCCGACGTCCCACTCGCTGCTCAGCCAGCTCCTTCCTGCTTCGGTAAGAGACCATGGATCGTCCCGACCCCAACGCGTACCCCACGTTCGACGATTACGACGATGAAACGGCGACGCAGCTGACCTCGCGGGCATCTCAACCGCAGCGAAAGCAGACCTTGCGCATGGGGTTGCCGCCACTCGTTCCGCCACCGACCTCGGTCACTCTTCCCGCCCGTGGTGCCGGGCACAGTGTTGCCTTGCCTTTGGAAGTGGACGACGAGGAGCTACTGGAAGAGGAGGAGGAGCACGAAGTGTTGGAAGGCCTCGCGTCGTTGCCGATCGAGGAGCTGGATCTCGAGATCGACAACTCCACTCCCGACAGCACACAGAGCGAACTGTCCGTCGTCTTTCGCGGCGCTCATCAGTCGGAGCGTCCCCCGTTGGCGCCGTCGCTGCGACTCGTGCCGGCGCCTTCGGTTGGGCGCAGCGGTCATCCGCCACCCCCGCCTTCCAGCCTGGCGACGGGCGATGACGGCGAAGTCCGTTCGGAGTCCGCACGCCTGCCGCCACCGCCGAGAGTACCCGGCGAGCTGCCCCCAGCACCGCGTGCCGACGATTTCGACGACGAAGTGGACACCATCGTTCTGCCTTCGAGAATGGTACACTTGCAGGACTCGCTGCATCCGGTCGAGGTGCGTAGCTCGATCGAAACGCGACGGGCCTTCGGGGCTGGCGGCAAACCACCGCGGCGGCCGCCGTGGCTGGCGCTGGCGCTCGCCGGCGTGCTTGGGGCTGGCACGGTCGCGGCTGCGGCGGTCTTCATCGTCGACGAAGAGCAGGGCGATCTGGTGGTTGACGTGGCGGATCAACAGTGCGGTGCCGTCGAAGACGTCAAGGTTTTCGTGGACGAGAAGCTCGTCTGCACGACATCACCCTGTGCGCTCCGCGTGAGCAAAGGTGGCCACGTCGTTCAAGCCGAGGCGACGGGCTACGAACGCACCGGGCCGGAGGCGGTCATGGTCGACCCGGCGATGCCCACACTGCATCGGGTGCAGTTCGGCTCGAGTTCGAAGACGGGTATCGAGGTCCGCTCCGACCTGAAGGGCTACTCTTTGTATCTCGACGGCAAGCTCGTGGGTGAGCTGCCTCAGCGAGTCAGCGGGTTGAGCTCTGGTGAGCACACGATTCTCATCAGCGGAGGCGAAGACTACTACGCCGAAGAGCGCAAGGTCACTCTCCAAGCTGACGAGATGATGGTGGTCGACGACGTCAAGCTGCGGCCCAAAGCCGGCACCCTCGTCATCGGGGACAGCCCCGACCTCGCTCAGGCGCTCGTGAGCCTCGATGGTGAACAGATCCAGCTTCCCTTCGAGCGGGAGATCGACGCGTCGAGGCGTTACCACGTGGTTGCCAAGCGTCCCGGTTTCGAAGAGTTCGAGACCTACGTGGAGTTCGACGGCAAGTCACGCCGCAAGGAGCTGGACATTCAGCTCGTACCCAAGGCGGCGAGTAGCGAAAGCACGAAAGACAGCACGAAGGACAAACAGCCTTCCTCGTTGCCGAGTGAGGCAGAACGAGGAAAGCAAGAGTCGTCGGGAGAGCGCTCACCAGTTGCTTCCACTTCGAAAGCAAGCGGCAAGGCTAGCCTGACGTTGCAGTCGACGCCGCCGTCGAACGTGCTTCTCGATGGTCGTCCGATCGGGCAAACGCCCAAGAGTGTGTCCGTCGATCCGGGCACGCACGCCATTCTGTTCGTGCATCCCACCAAGGGCAAAGCGCGAGCTAGCGCAAAACTGGCTCCCGGTCAGTCCAAGACCCTCCGCGCGCGCTTCTGAGTCAACACAACGGAGAACGGCCTCGGTGTCGCTCGAGGTAACTCAGCGTGGGCGATAGCCGAAGCCAAAGGCGCGGCTGCCGAGCCACGTGCCCAGCACCACCAGCAACAACACCGGCGCGACGTGAGTGACCAGCACGTGGATCGGATCGCTCTGCGGGCAACGCACGGCCATCAGCAACATCACCCAAGCGCCCGCCGCCGCGCCGGCAGCGGCGCCCCGTGTCTTGGGAAACCAGGGGTCTCGGCGACGCAGCCATAGGCTCGCCAAGACCAGCAATACCACGCTGAGTAGCACATCCATGCCCAAGCACATTGCGTGGTCGCTCAATCGAGGTGACGGCCAAGCCCAGGTTGTTGGTGCCACGAGGTTTGCCAGCAAAGCGCCTCCAGCCAAGCCCAGCGGGGTCAGGAACGCTGCCGACCGCAGCCGGCGGCCCCCCTCCTCCAATGGTGCCGCGGGTGAACCGAAGCTACTCCTGCTCGCGGCCAGCGCGAGCAGCAAGGAGCAACCGACCGCCGCCACGACGTAGCTCGTCGGGCGAGTCAAGGCTTCGGGCGGCAACCCGAGAAAGACGATTGAACCCAGCAGTACCAAGGCCGCGCTGCCCGCGAGGGCCCAGCCGAGGCGCTGGCGTCCCCGTCGTGTGGGTGCGGGGGCTCGCGAGACCTCGGCGAGCACGCGGGCTCGCAGCTCGTCGTCCGAACTGGGCTTCACTGCGACTCCTCCGTGAAGAAGCGGGCCATCTTCAAGCGCAAGAGTTGCCCCGCGCGATGGGCACGCACCTTGGCGGCGGCCTGGCTGACGCCCAGCATCGTGCCTGTTTCTGCCGCCGAGAAGCCCTCGAGCCGCAGCATCACGAAAGCCGCACGCAGACCTTCGGGAACTTGTTTCAGCTCCCGGTTCAACGCTTCGTTCAGTTGGCGGCTCTCCGTGATGCCTTCGGGCGACGGACTCGTGTCGTCGACGGGTTCCTTGGATCCGTCGTCCGTCGTCAGAGACGACTCGCTCCGCTTGCTACGGCGTCGCATCCAGTCGATCGCGACGCGTCGTGCGATCGTGTAGGCCCAAGGCTCGACCTTCGCTCCGCGCGCGAAGTTACCACGCGCTTCGTGCAGCTGCAGAAACGCCTGCTGCACCACGTCCTCGGCAGAGGATGCAGAGCTGAGCATGCTTCGAACGAACGCCAACATCTTCGGTGCGAGCTCATCGTACACTTCCGCGAAGGCGCTGTCGTCTCCATCCGCGTAGCGGTCCATGGCCACGCTGGCCCGGGATCGTCCAGAGTCCTCCGACACCCGCAGCACCCTACAGCCCTGGACGCCGACCCGCAATTGCTCCGACGTGGTCTCGGTCCAAACGGCAAGACCTGGGCTCATCAAGGCAGGCGTACTCATCGAGCTACCCTACGAGCGGGGAAACCAGTGGTTACACGGGTCACCCAACCGATGCCGCGTGGCTGTTACCCATCCCTCCCCGCGCGCGTAATGTACCCGGATGACGAAGCAAGTCAGCTCCTGCTGCGGTCCAGCTCCCTGCCCCGCGCTCGACGTGGAGAGTGCCGTTGCCGAACGGTACAGTCGTGCGGCGCACGAGCGCGAGGCAGCACTGTGCTGCCCGGTGCAGTACGATCCCAAGTACCTCGCCGCGATCCCGGCCCAAGTGCTCGAACGCGACTACGGTTGTGGCGATCCGAGCCGCTACGTCGAGCCAGGGCAAACGGTGCTCGATCTCGGCTCCGGCGGCGGCAAGATATGTTTCATCGCGAGTCAGGTGGTCGGTCCTCGAGGGCGGGTCTTGGGAGTCGACATCAACGACGAGATGCTGACCCTGGCCAGACGCAGCGCGCCCGAAGTGGCGGCGCAGGTCGGTTACGGCAACGTCAGCTTCTTGAAGGGGCGCATCGAAGATCTGTCGTTGGACGTGGAACGCTTCGACCGTTACCTGGCGGACCATCCCGTGCGCTCGACCCGGGAGTTTGCGGCTGCCGAGCGCGAGCGCGAGCGCCAACGGAGAGACGAGCCGCTGATTGCCGATGCGAGTATCGACGTGGTCGTCTCGAACTGCGTGCTGAACTTGGTCGAGTCCGAAGCCAAGCGGCAACTGTTCAGCGAACTCTTTCGAGTGCTCGCTCCTGGGGGTACCGCTGCCATCTCCGACATCACGAGTGACAGGCCGGTCCCACAGGGGA
Source organism: Polyangiaceae bacterium (assembly GCA_050301735.1). Lineage (GTDB taxonomy): Bacteria > Myxococcota_A > Polyangia > Polyangiales > Polyangiaceae > SZUA-265. Next base: position 8,128 of record JBNKZR010000073.1, read on the forward strand.
TGAAGCAAGATCCCGAGTTGTGGAGCGGCTGCATCTCAGGTGCTCTGTGTGAAGAGGAATTCCCCCGGGCGTTCACGGGCGCCGGTTTTGCCCGAGCCGAGATCGCCGAACGGCAGAATGACCCTTGGCAGGTCGTTGCGGGCATCGAATTCCGCAGCGTCACCGTGATCGCCTACAAGGACGCTGCAGCCTCGAAGAAGCCTCGCACGGCGTCGTGCTCCAAGGGGTGCTGTTGATGGAGGAAGCGACTCGCCTACCCGTCGTGGAGTCGGGGTTCGAATTCGACCGGCGCGTCGCCGAGCTGGGGCAGGCTCCACTGCGTCGCGGTGTCATGACCACGCTGCAGATCAACGTGGGCAAGCGTTGCAACATGGCTTGTCATCACTGCCATGTGGATGCCGGCCCCAAGCGAACGGAGATGATGCAAGAGCAAGTCGCGGAGCGCCTGCTGCAACTGCTGGACGCGGGGAGCAACGTCGATGCGGTGGACCTCACCGGGGGAGCGCCGGAGCTGAATCCGAACTTCCGCACTCTGGTCTCGGAGGCGAGGAGACGCGGTTTGAAGGTCATCGATCGCTGCAACTTGAGCGTCCTGTTCGAGCCGGGTATGGAGGATCTGGCGCCCTTCCTGGCCGAGCAGTGCGTGGAGATCGTCGCCAGCTTGCCGTGCTACTCTCAGAGAAACGTGGATGCCCAGCGAGGCAAAGGCGCGTTCGACAAGAGCGTGCGCGCCCTCGAGCGACTCAACGAGCTGGGTTACGGTCAGCCCGGGAGTGGCCGTTCACTGAATCTGGTCTACAACCCCGGCGGTGCCTCCCTGCCGCCGAGTCAAGACAGTCTGGAGCGGGACTATCGCCAGCGCCTCGCCGCCGATTTTGGTGTACGGTTCAACCACTTGCTGACGATCACGAACATGCCAATCGCGCGTTTTGCACACACTCTGCGTCGTGATGGCAAGTTGAGTGAATACATGTCGCTGCTCGTCAATCACTTCAATCCGGGTACGCTCGACGGGTTGATGTGTCGCTCGATGGTCAGCGTGAGCTACGACGGGCTGCTCTACGATTGCGACTTCAACCAGATGCTCGAGCTGCCCGTCGCCGGCGCGCGCCGCTCGGTGTGGGACATCGAGTCCTTCTTCCAGCTGGAGGGCGAGCCCATCAAGACTGCTGGTCACTGCTTTGGCTGCACAGCAGGGGCCGGCTCCAGTTGTTCCGGTGCGTTGTCGTAGGGGAATTCGAATTGGGCGCAAAGGAAGAGAGCAAGGCTGACGCTGACGCGGACCGCACAGGTCCGAGCGGTGGCCGTGTCGGATTGGCGCTCGTCATGGTTGCACTGGCGTTCGTGCTGGTGTTCACGTTGCCCGTGCAAGACTGGTTGCTCGACGTCGTGCGTTGGGTGCGAGCGGCTGGGGTTTGGGGGGTGCTGGTGTTCGCCGCGGCCTACGTCGTCGCGGCGGTGGTCTTGTGGCCAGCCTCGTTGCTGACGCTGGGCGCTGGCTTCGCCTACGGGCCCGTCGTCGGTCTCGCGATCGTTTCGCCGGTGAGCGTGTTGGCGTCGACGGTTGCCTTTTGCCTGGCGCGCGGCTGGTTGCATTCTTGGGTCGCTCGCCGCACCGCGAACATGCCACGCTTTCGCGCCATCGATCGCGCTGTCGCCGAAAACGGCTTTCGGGTGACGTTGTTGCTCAGACTCTCGCCGGTGCTTCCTTACAACATGCTGAACTACGCCTTGGGGCTCACGAACGTGAAGCTGAGTTCCTACGTGTTGGCGTCCTTCATCGGGATGCTGCCGGGCACTTTCATGTACGTCTACTTGGGTTCGCTGATCACCAACCTGGATGAGTTGGTCGGGGGCGGGGCCGGTAGCAAGCCTGCCAAGGGAGTCCTCTACGTGGGGGGGCTGCTCGCAACCGTCGTCGTGACCGTGTGGGTGACGCGCCTGGCACGTCAGGCGTTGAAGCAAGAGCTCTCTCGGAGAGAAGCGTCGGGGCTGAGGGCAGGATCCGAGTGTGCGGAGGAGTCGAACTCGGGGGACGTGGTGTGATCGAATCTGCGACGGTACCGCGCGCCGACAGCATCCCGGACGATAGTCGACCGAGCGGTGCGACTCTGCTCGGCGATCCCGACGACGAGCGGCTTGTTGCGATGACTCCGGCCAAGCTCTGCATTTTCGCCAAGCCGCCCGTGCCGGGCCGCGTCAAGACGCGTCTCGGGCGAAGGCTGGGCGGCCAGGTCGCGGCGCGCCTGGCGAGTGCCTTCTTTCAAGACGTGTGGAACTCGCTCTGCACGGTGTCCGGTGCGGAAGTGGTGCTCGCGACGACGGACGTGACGGCGCCCGAGTGGAGTGCCATCCCGACGCCACAACGCTGGGACCAGGGCTCAGGGGACCTCGGAGCACGGCAAGAGCGGATCTTGGCCCGAGCTCTGGAGACGAGCCCCAAGGCGCTTGCCATCGGTTCAGACTGCCCGGGACTTCCCGTGCGCATCATCGAGCACGCCCTGCGCCAACTGGACGAGACGGAGGCAGTGCTCGGGCCGAGCCGTGATGGCGGCTACTACTTGCTGGGTTTGCGGTGCTGCGCACCTGGGCTACTCTCGGACATTCCTTGGAGCGTGCCCACGACCTTCCACTGCACGCTCCAGCGGCTGCGAAGAGAGGGACTTTCCGTCAGCACCGTCGAAGGCTGGTTTGACGTAGACGACGTTGGGGATCTGGCACACCTTCGACATCGGCTCTCTTTTGGCGAGGTGGTCGCGCCCCACACCGCCGCACTGCTATCCGCGCTCAAAGCATGAAGATATCCGTCGTTCTGCCCGTGCTCGATGAAGGAGCGCGCATCGAAGCGCAATTGCGACACTTGCTCGCGCTCCGCGGATTCGACGAGCTCCTCGTGGTGGATGGCGGGAGCACGGACGACACCCTCGAGCGGGTACGGCGGTTTACCCAGGTGCGTTTGCTCGACAGCGCCCGTGGGCGGTCGCGGCAAATGAACACGGGGGCTCGCGTGGCTCGCGGCGATGCGGTGTTGTTCGTGCACGCTGACGTGACGCTGCCAGTCGACGCCGCAACGGAAGTCGCGCGGATCCTGTCGCTCCCGGGTGTGGTCGGTGGCGCCTTTCGGACTTGGACGCGCAGCGAAGGACGCCGCCCGTGGGTCGGTCCTTGGCTGCATCTGGCTGACATGCGGTCCCGCTACTCGGATCTGCCCTATGGAGATCAGGCGATCTTCGTGCGTGCCTCAGCGTTCGAAGTCGTGGGTGGGTTTCCCGAGCAGCCGCTGATGGAGGACTTGGAATTTTCCCGGCGCTTGCGTCGGCTTGGGCGCATCGTGACCTCCCCCAGGAGGGTCAGCGTTTCTGGGCGGCGATTCGAGGAGCGCCCGATCTTCTACCTGGCTCTTATGAACACATACCCGCTGCTCTATCGGGCCGGCGTCTCGCCGGAAACCCTGGCGCGCCACTACCGCAACGTGCGCTAGGCGATTTGGACTTGGCAGCGGGCGAAGCGGCCGGCGCTTCCGACCTGGGCGCTGTGGTCTTGGTCACTGCGCCGAACCGCAGCCGAAGAAGCGAATGTCGTCCACGACGATGTCGAAGACGTTGTTCGGGTGATGTGCCTGGAAATGCACGTGGTAGATGGCTTCGCTCCTGAGCCGCTCGAACTGCTGTCCCCAGCCGGATTGTTGCGACAGTTTTTCGAACGGCAGGGAATACTCGGCCCACTCTTCCGTGAACATCAGGAAAGCGCCGAAGTCGTTGTAGCAGTCGCTGCACACGCCGCCCTCGGGTACGGTTTGCACGTCGCCGATCTTGAACCGAACACCGCCGGTGCCCGGTCCCAGCTTGCGTCCCCGAAACGAAATGCCCTGACAGCACGAAGCATCGTAAGGCTGTTTGTTGCGCGTCAGGTCCAGTCCGAGCCCCGCCCAAACGTTGCCATTGGCCAGACTGCCGCTGGCTCTCGCTGTTCGGGTCGGGCCGGCGGCTCCTGGTTCCGCTGGGACGAAGGGGCTGCCAGCGGCGGGCTCGATCTGCGAGCCCTCCTCGTCCACGTACGTGTACCAGCTGCCATCGCGTCCTTCGGCCGGCGTGATCTCGGCGTTTCCGTCCTCCAAGTCGTCGATCATCGGATTTCTGGGGCACTGGCCAGCGTTCACCGCGGCGGGCGTTGCGAACTGCTGCCCAACCGCTGCGGCTTCGGCGAGCTGCGCTCCGTCGTTGGACTGAGGGCCCTCGGTCGACGCGCTATCGGGGGTGGCTGGCGCCGCGCTGGTCGAGCAGGCCGCACAGCAAGCCAAGGTCAGAACCACGGGGAGCCGCTCCCTGGCCGATCTGCCCCAGATGGCGTGAGGATACACGTTCATCATCGCGGCGGAGTGTGGCACAAGAGGGGCAGAATGACTGAGTCAAAGTCCTGCATCATCTACACCCACACTGACGAGGCGCCGGCGCTGGCGACGTATTCGCTGCTGCCAATCGTCCAAGCCTTTGCCGGCTCGTGTGCCGTGAGCGTCGACACGCGCGACATCTCACTTGCCGGGCGAATCATCGCGAACTTCCCCGAGCGGTTGACGGAGGCGCAGCGCATCGGCGACGCCCTGGCCGAGCTCGGCGAGCTGGCGAAGACTCCCGAGGCGAACATCATCAAGCTGCCGAACATCAGCGCATCCATGCCGCAGCTCAAGGCCGCCATTGGAGAGTTGCAGGCCAAAGGCTACGCGCTGCCCGACTATCCCGACGAGCCGAGCAGCGACGAAGAGAAGGACGTCAAAGCCCGCTACGACAAGATCAAGGGCAGTGCCGTCAATCCGGTATTGCGCGAGGGCAACTCCGACCGTCGTGCTCCGAAGGCCGTCAAGGAATACGCCCGCAAGAACCCCCACTCGATGGGTGCGTGGTCGGCCGATTCGAAGTCGCACGTCGCGCACATGCAGAGCGGCGACTTCTTCTCGAACGAGCAGTCGACGACCATCGAGAAGGACGGCTCACTACGTATCGAGTTGGTGGCTCCCAGTGGAGAAGTCACGGTTCTCAAGGAGAGCGTGCCCGTGCTGGAGGGCGAGGTCGTCGACGCCACGATGATGAGCGTGCGAGCGCTGCGAGCGTTCCTACAAGAACAAATCGTGGAAGCCAAAGAGCAAGGCGTGCTCTTCTCGCTGCACATGAAGGCGACGATGATGAAGGTCTCCGACCCCATCATCTTCGGGCACGCCGTCAAGGTGTACTTCAAAGACGTCTTCGACAAGCACGGTGCGCAACTCGAGAAGCTCGGCGTCAACGTCAACAACGGCCTCGGTAATCTCATGGCAGCCATCGCGAAGCTGCCGGAGCAGCAGCGGGTGGCGATCGAAGCTGATATCGAAGCGGCTTACGAAAACGGACCGCCGCTGGCGATGGTCGACTCGGACAAGGGCATCACGAATCTGCACGTACCGAGCGACGTCATCATCGACGCCTCGATGCCCGCCATGATCCGCGCCTCCGGCCAGATGTGGAACGCGGACGGCAAACAGCAGGATACCAAGGCCGTGATCCCCGACGCCAGTTATGCCGGCGTCTACCAAGAGACGATTCAGTTCTGTAAAGAGCACGGCGCATTCGACCCAGCAACCATGGGCACCGTGCCTAACGTCGGCTTGATGGCGCAGAAGGCGGAGGAGTACGGCTCTCACGACAAGACCTTCGAGCTGCCTTCGGACGGAACGGTGCGTGTCGTCGACCAAGATGGCAAAACGTTGATTGAGCACCAAGCGGAGAAGGGCGACATCTGGCGCATGTGTCAGGTCAAGGACGCACCAATCCGCGATTGGGTGAAGCTCGCCGTCAGCCGGGCACGCGCAACGGGTGTTCCGGCCGTGTTCTGGCTCGACCAAGGGCGCGCCCACGATGCGGAGCTGATCAAGAAGGTCCGCAGGTATCTTCAAGACCACGACACCGCAGGGCTCGAAATCGACATCTTGTCGCCGGAGCAGGCCGTGCGCTTCTCGTTGGAGCGCATCCGTTCGGGGCTCGACACGATCTCCGTCACCGGCAACGTGCTGCGAGACTACCTGACGGATCTCTTTCCCATCCTCGAACTGGGAACGAGTGCCAAGATGCTGTCCATCGTGCCGCTGATGAACGGAGGCGGCCTGTTCGAAACGGGTGCCGGGGGCTCGGCACCGAAGCACGTGCAGCAGTTCAACGCCGAGAACCACCTGCGCTGGGACTCGTTGGGTGAGTTCTTGGCATTGGCTGTTTCCCTCGAATTCTTCGGGGACCAAACCAAGAACCCGAGAGCCAAGATTTTGGCCACGGCGCTCGATGCGGCGACGGGCAAGCTGCTCGACAACGGCAAGTCTCCCTCGCGCAAGGTTCCCGAGTTGGATAACCGCGGCAGTCACTTCTATCTCGCGTTGTACTGGGCCCAGGCACTCGCCGCGCAATCCGACGACTCCGAGTTGGCAGTCAGGTTCGCGCCCCTCGCCAAGGACCTGGCGGAGAACGAGCAGACTATCGTCGACGAGTTGAACTCGGTACAGGGCAAGCCCGTGGACATCGGCGGCTACTACGCCCCCGATTCCCAGTTGGCTACGGAGGCCATGCGCCCGAGCGCAACCTTCAACCGCATCCTCGCCGCGTTCTGATCATGGCTCGCGCGGTGGTGGTCGGCGGCGTTCGTACGCCGTTTCACAAGGCGTTCGGTGAACTCCGCCGAATGGACACCATCGCCCTCGGCGCTGCCGCGGTCTCGAGCTTGCTCGCCAAAACCGGGCTTCGCCAAGCCGAGATCGACGCGCTGGTGTGGGGAGGCGTGATCTTGCCCCCCGGGGCGCCCAACGTCGGGCGGGAGATCGTGCTCGATTTGGGATTGCCGCCGAGCATCGAAGCCAGGACGGTCACGCGTGCGTGCGCCTCGGGGCTGCAGGCGGTGACGGACGCCGCCGCCGCGATCGAGCGAGGGGACGCTGAGGTCGTCATCGCCGGCGGCTCCGACTCGACGAGCAACGCGGCCATCACTTTGCCGTCGGGATTCATCCAGAAGCTCGGGCCCGTCGTGATGGGACGCAAGGCCACTGCAGCGGCCTACTTGACCGCTCTCTCTCAGCTCAACTTCGCCAAAGACGTCCTACCCAAGATGCCCCGCGTCGCCGAGCGCACCACTGGCGAGACCATGGGCGAGAGCTGCGAGAAGATGGCCGACCGCAACGGCATCTCACGCCAAGCGCAGGACGAGTTCGCCGTCGCGAGTCATCATCGGGCGGCTGCGGCGGTGGAAAGTGGGCGCTTCTTGCCCGAGTTGTGCAGCGTGCGGTTGCCGAACGGTGCGGAAGTCATTGCTGATGGTCTCATCCGCGCGGACACCAGCGTCGAGAAGCTCGCCAAGCTGCGACCCGCCTTCAAGCGCGACGGGACGATCACTGCCGGCAGCTCGAGCCCGCTCACGGATGGCGCCGCGGCCGTGTTGCTGATGAACGAAGAAAAGGCTCGTGCTTTGGGGTTATCACCTCTGGCTGCGGTGCGGGGATGGTCGTACGTCGGGGTGGATCCTCTCGATCAGCTGTTGATAGGTCCGGCGCTCGCCATCCCCAAGTTGCTCGATCGCTTGGGTTTGAACCTACGAGATCTGGATTTGATCGACTTGCACGAGGCGTTCGCGGCCCAGGTGCTCAGCGTCGTGCAAGCGCTCGAGAGCGACGCGTTTGCGCGAGCGCGCTTGGGCAAGAGCTCGGCCGTGGGTAGGGTCGATCCGGCGCGTCTGAACGTGCACGGCGGCTCACTCGCCATCGGACACCCCTTCGGCGCCACGGGCGCGCGCATGGTCACGACCATGGCTAACGAACTCGCGCAAACGGACAAGCAGTTCGCGATGTTGGGTCTGTGTGCCGCTGGCGGTTTGGGGGCTGCTGCGGTTCTCGAACGCGTCCACTGACGAGCAACAGCCGAGCGCGGCTCGGAGAACTCGGCCGTGCGGCGCCCGCCGCGTCACTCGAACAGGGTGGTTGCGGAGTCGGCGAGCCACCGGCGCGCGCAGTCGCGACCGATTTGGATCGTGCGCAGGATTCGTTCGCGGTCGCGCGTCATGCGCGAGGCGGGCAGCGGCTCCGGCGGACGGATCACGGAGACTTTGCCCTTGGCTTCGAGCTCGGAGACCAAGTCGAGGTGCGCGTTGTAGCGCGCGGAGCGCTGACGGAAGGCGTGCATGAGTTCGGGGTAGGCGCCGTATTGAGCGCGGAGCAAGGCCTCGGCCATCTTGGAGCGCTTCTTGCGGTAACCTGACGGCTGCGTCAGCAAAACGACGATGTGGTCGTACTCTCGCTCCATCGCGCGCTCGATCGGGATCGACTCGGTCACCCCGCCGTCGATGTACGGTTGTCCATGAATGGTGACGATCCTGCCGTAGGCGAGGGGGAGTGCCATCGTCGCCCGCAAGACGTCGAAGGCGTTGTCAGGCGTCAGGCGCAGGTACTCGGCGGTACCCGTGCGGCAGTTCGTAACCGCGATGAAGACCTTGGTCGGTGAACGACCGAACTCGCTCACCGCCAGCGCCAAGCGACCTCGAAAGCAGTCCACCAACTTCTCGATGTCCATCAGTGGTCTGCCGGTGAGCCAATGCATGGGCGAAACGAGATGATGAGCGTGGGTGCGGGTTTCCCACAGGCGGATCGCGAGATCGATCTGTCCCGTGGCCAAGTAGGCGGCTGACGGCGCTCCCGCCGAGGTAGCGAATATCGCGTCGGGGCGCCTGGGGGCGAGGCGGTCCCAAGCCGCCAGGGCGCCTGCACAGAACGCTCCACGAAGGCCTCCGCCTTCGACGACGAGGGCGACCTTCTTGTGAACGGCGGCGGGCCTGGCGGCGGACTGGGCCGCATCAGCAACGGGCTGGGCGAGCGTCATGGGTTCTTGCGTCGGTAGAGTACGAGCTTTCCGGAGCGTCCGACAGTCTCATAATCGTGAGTCTCGAGGAAGCCCCGATGCTGCGGCAATTGCTTCTTGTCGAGCTGCCCCTCGTCCAAAAAGAGGTAGTCGTAGGGCGTCTGCGAGGGGTAGCCAAAAGCCCGGTTTCGATTGGAGATGTGCGGCCCCATACGGCGCGTGGCCCCGACGGAGGCCTCCTTGGGAATGGTGTCGACCATGGTGCGCACCCACTCGTAACGGGTCCGGTCGGCAGCGTCGAGCTCTCGCTTGGGGCGAGAAAAACCGCCCCGAAACGCGTCGTTTTCCACGATGCCGCCCCACTTGAAACAGAGCAGGACGGAGCTGAGCCACACCGCGCCCACCGCAGCGCGCCGAAAGCGCCCGGGGTCGAGGCCCCAGCCGCGTTCGGCGAAGCGAGTCACTCGCACGAGTCCCTCCGGGGTCAAGGAGAAGGCGACGGCGAAGAGCAGACACACGTACTGAAAGTAGATCGAGTAGACGGCTTCTCGGCTCGCCAGCAGACAGAATGCAAAGCCGTACAACAGGGGCAGGCGGGACCAGCCCGCCATCAAGGGCAAGAAGCCGAGCGGAGCAAACACGAGCAACAGGAACTGCGCCTTGTCCTCCAACACCATGATCTGGGCGGCGTAGGCAGGGTTCGTGAGCAACGACTGCAGCAGCTCGCCAAGGCCCCGATTGTTCGGGATCAAGTCCTTGTAGTAGAAGGCAAAGGTGTACGTTTGCGTGCCCTTCAGCGCGTTCTCTGGAGCGCCCATGAACACGCCCTTGGCGAGCAGGAAGTAGGCGATGCTTACGATGATGGTGAGCCAACCTTGACGCACGGCGAATGGCTTCCGGCTGATGATGCCAGCAGCCGCGATGAAGCACAGAAGCAGTGGCACGTCTTCGCGCACCAGGAGCAACGCTGCCAAGGTCACCCAATAGCCCCAGCGGGACTCCGCGTCCGAGAAGTAGTACAAGGTGACGAGCAACGGCGCTATCAGCGACAGCGAGTGAAAGTCGTACATGTTGGCGCCCTGCAGCGGCGCATACAACAACCACGTGCTGCTCAGCACCAACGCCAAGCTCCGAGAGCGAAGGTGCTTCTTTGCCAGCAAGTAGAGAGGAAAGACACCTGCGCCCATCCAAAACGACTGCAGGACCAGGATGCTCTCCGCCCGCTGGTACAAGGCGTAGAAGGGTGTCAGCAGCACGAGGATGGGGTCGAAGTGCGCCGCGCCATGGTAGTTGTCGGCGAGGAACGAACAACCGAGTGGGGTGCCGTGCAAGGACTGGTAGAAGATGTTGTCGTAGAGGCCTAGGTCGAACGTTGCCGTGTGCAGAGCGTGGTGATTGGTGATCGCCAAACGCGAGAAGAAGAACCCGTAGGCTGCGTACGCTGCCACCACGGCCGCCAACGCCGAGGCAGCCTTGACCTTGTCGGGCAACCTTTCGAGCCAGCCAGGTGGTTTCAATCGATATGCGAGCACTGCCCAGACAGCGCCGATGAGCAGTGGGAAGAAGACGGCCATCTGCGGGTGCCTGCGTTCGAACAGCGGGCGTGCGACCGCGACCAAGAAAGGCAGTGTCAACGCCGGAAGTCCCCACCAATTGAGCGTCGTGGTGAGCTTCCTGCCGCGCAGAGAGCCTGCTTTGAGTCGCGACGACAGATGGGCGATGGCGTAACCCAACGGCAGTAGCAGGCCACCGAGCAATGTCCACGTCAGTGCGGAGCTGCGCAGGTCGTCGGCCAGACGATTGTGTCCGAGAGCAGGGACAGCTGCGGGGTGCGTCAGCCACCAGAGACTCGACCCCGCCAACAGCCCGTACAACAAGGGCCACGCCCAAACCAGGGCCAGGTCCATCAGGTGTGAGCAGAGCGCGTCGATGCGAGCTCCCCACTCCGAAGGGGGACGCCGTTCGGAGTCATACCCGGTGGGCGGAGCAGCAGAGTCTGTCTGCTGGGGGCGTACCAGCTCCCGTGGCTGCATGTCGCTAGGCTCTGTCACGGTGTTGGGCGCGGGGCTAGGAAGACTCGGAGGGAGGCCTTTGGGGGGGCTGGGCTGCTTTGGGATCGATCACGCTGGGTGCTTCGAGTGGCAGCGGGGACACTTGCCAGGTGAAGAATCCGTAGATGACGAGAGGCACGTAGATCACGGCAAAGACCAGCAAGCCGTAGCCGACGCCGCTCTGTGCCTCTTGGCCCAGGAAGGGGAAGATCACCGAGAACAAGAGCTCTCGCACTCCGACACCAGAGACCGATATCGGGACGAGACTCAGAAGGCTGGCGAGCGCCAGCAACGCCACCACGTCGATGAAAGCCAGATCGAGCCCCATAGCTTCGACGATCAACCAACCCTGGACGTAGTTGACGACGAACGCAGCGGCGGTCAGGGGCACGGCGGTCGGGGCTCCGCGCACGCTTTGGGTACGCAGGCTGGTCAGGAAGTGAGCCATTCCGTCGCCACTCGCGTCATGCTTTGCGAGCTTCGCGTAGATGGTCTTCATGGCCCGGTCGGCGACCCCCGGCACCAGGACGACCAACGGAGCCAGCGCGCACAAGAACACCCCCAGCCAGGTGACGCGTCCGAGATCGCCAATCAAAGCCTGGCTGAAGCGCGCCACGCCGATGGCGACGAAGCCCAACAACACGTAGATGTCGCAGATGCGGTCGACCGCGATCGAGGCCAGACCGTCCGCGTAGCTGGCGCCGGTGTTGGCGCGCAGATAGCGGACGCGCAGAACGTCCCCGATGCGGCCTGGTGTCAGCAAGCCGACGTAGAGCACGGCGACGAAAGCCACCCACGCTTGTCGGAAGGGGTAGATGATGTTTCGGGTTCGCAGCAATCGCTGCCAACGCGCGACTTTGCACCAGACCGCCAGTGCGTTCAGCAACATGGCAGCGAGCAGCTGCCAGCCGAACGCGGCGCTGACTTGGTGCACCAGCGCGGTGCGATCCGGCAGCTTCAGCACCACGACGACCAGCAGCAAAGGCCCCAGAAGGCGGAGGATTCGGCGCTTGGTTTTGCTGTTCATCAGGTGCTGTAGCCGCTATGAACCGGGCGCTCGGCGCCGTTTGCCTGCGGGCTGGCGTAGTCTCTTCTGTTGGTATCCCATGTCAAGTGTCCCCAACCACCACCGAATGTGTCGACCCTCTCGCTTCGGCTGGGCGCACGCGTTGGCGTTGGTTTTGGCATTGGGCGCGGGCAGTGGTTGTCGTCGCACAGCGCAGGTGACGCGTCTCAATCCCGGAGAGCTGCCCGAGACGTACCGCGTGACATGCCCTCAGTCGTTCCGTACGTGCCGCGCTGAGATGAAAGAGGTTTGCGGCAGGCAGTTCCACGTGTTGCGAGAGTGGAGCAACCAAGAAGAGCTGCCGGAAGTGCAGCAGACCGGGGTGAACTACACTGGGCCGCCCGCGGGCCTGCCAGATTTTCGCGGAGCCATCACGTTTCACTGTGGCAAGCCCGTCAAGCCGCTGCGCTTGGTCCGAAAGGGAGCCGCCGCCCAACCCACCCCTGGCGAGCCCCAGTCGGGCGTGGCTCCGTCGGCTGCGTCGTCGGCACCCGTCGTCGCCTCACCGCCGCCGAACACCGTGCCGCCGAACACCGTGCCGCAGCTCGAGAGGGTCTGCGTTCCAGGTGTGACCCAGGCCTGCCTGGGACCGGGCGCTTGTGCCGGCGCGCAGGCGTGCCTGGGGGACGGAAGCGGCTTCGGCGCATGTGATTGCGGTCCCAAAGCGGAGGGCGTCAAACCGAGCGAGCCATCGCCCGCTGCAACTGCGGGAGCTAGCCCCCCACCCACTGCGACCACCGGCGGGACGACGCCCGCGCCTGCCGCCGGTCCATCGACGAAAAGCGATCCTGGGGCATTGCCCGACAATCGAGAGTAGTTGCGAGCGTCACGTGGCGCTCCCTGTGTTTACTTGGTGCCAGTAGTTCGTGCTGCGGGCGTCTCCGCCTGAACGCTCGGGTTGCGCTTCTGGTTTCTTTCTCTCTTCGCTGTCATACTGACCCGCTGCCATGACCCTCGTCCCTCTACGCAAATCGCGGCACGCTCCTGCCAACCAAGTCGGCGCGTTTTTGCCCACGACGCGGGCTGAGATGGAGGCGCGGGGCTGGGACGAACTGGACATCCTGATCGTGTCCGGGGATGCCTACGTCGACCACCCGGCGTTCGGCCCCGTGCTCATCGCGCGCTTCTTGGAGGCGCGCGGGTTTCGCGTCGGTCTCATCGCCCAGCCCGATTGGCGCAGCGTCGACGTCATCAGTCGCATGGGGCGCCCCCGGCTCTTCGTCGGTGTGAGCGCAGGCAACTTGGACAGCATGCTCAACAAGCTGACGGCACAGCGCAAGGTGCGGGCGGTTGATCAGTATTCGCCCGGAGGCAGCACCAACAGTCGTCCCAATCGAGCGACAATCGTCTACTCGAATCTGTGCCGTCAGGCGTTTGGCGATGTTCCGATCGTGCTGGGGGGGATCGAAGCATCGCTCAGGCGAATCGCGCACTACGACTACTGGTCGGACAAGATTCGCCGCTCGATTCTGCTCGACGCCAAAGCGGATCTACTGGTATTCGGCATGGGCGAGCGCCCGGTGTGGGAAATCGCGCAGCGTCTGGCCGAAGGGCAGCGTGTTTCGCAGCTGACGGACGTCCGTGGCACCGCCTTCGTCTGTCGCGACAAAGAGCAGCTGGCGGCCTGGCAGAGCGACCCCAGCCGCTTCACGACGGACGGCAAGCCCGTCGTGTTGCCGTCGTTCGAGGAGGTGTGCGCCGACAAACTCGCGTTTGCGAGGATGAGCGGCGCTTTTCAGAAGGAAACGAACCCCGGCAATGCGCGGCCGCTGCTGCAAATGCACGGCACCGAGGGCGTCTACTTCAATCCGCCGGCGTTGCCGCTGAACGAAGCAGACATGGACGAGTTGTACGACTTACCCTTCCAGCGTCGCCCGCACCCGAGCTACGAGCTGGGAGTGCCCGCCTTCGAAACCGTCAAGCACTCCGTGGTCACCATGCGGGGCTGCTTTGGGGGTTGCTCATTTTGCAGCATCACCGAGCACGAGGGGCGAGTGATCCAAAGTCGCTCCGCCGAGAGCGTGCTGCGTGAGATCCGCGCTCTACGGCGCATGTCGGACTTCAAGGGGGTGCTGTCGGATTTGGGCGGGCCTACGGCAAACATGTACCAAATGCGGTGCAAGAGCGAGAAGATTGAAACGGCTTGTCGCCGGCTGTCGTGCGTTCACCCGAAGGTGTGCGAGAACCTCGACACCAATCACGGGCCTTTGCTCGACCTGATGCGTCGCGTGCGTGCCGAGAAGGGCGTACGCAAGGCGTTCATCGCCTCTGGCGTTCGCTACGACCTGGCGGAGAAGAGCCCGGAGTTCATCCGTGAGTTGGCGCGCCACCACACGGGCGGCATGGTCAGTGTTGCCCCCGAGCACAACAGCGACGAGGTGCTCGAAAAGATGAAGAAGCCCGGCATCGCGAGCTACGAGCGTTTTGCTGACGCGTTTTGTCAGGCGAGTGAAGCCGCCGGCAAGGAGCAGTATCTGATCCCCTATCTCATCACCGGCCACCCAGGGTCGACCTTGGAGCATGCCGTCGAGCTGGCGCTCTATCTCAAGCGCAGAGGCATGCGACCGCGTCAGGTACAGGATTTCATCCCGACGCCGATGTCGATGGCGACCGCGATGTACTACTCGGGCTACGACCCCTTCACGTTGGAGCCCGTCTACACCGCGCGCTCGCTGCGAGAGAAGCGCATGATGAAAGCCCTCGTCTT
>JBNKZR010000074.1:0-22745 GCA_050301735.1 Polyangiaceae bacterium
GTGCGGGCATGACCACCGTCACCACGGCGAGCCGGTAGTAGACGTCCATGCGAAACGTGCCGCTGTTGACTTCGGCTCTCAGGTCTCGGTTGGTGGCGGCGACGACTCGGACGTCGACCTCGATCTCTTTTTGTCCACCGACGCGGACGAAACGGTGCCGTTCCAGCGCGCCCAACAGCTGCGGCTGCAGTTCCGCCGGAAGTTCGCCAACTTCATCCAAAAACAGCGTGCCGCCATGCGCGCGTTCGAAGGCGCCGATTCGTTGTCTTTCCGCTCCCGTGAACGCTCCTCGCTCGTGGCCGAACAGTTCCGAAGCGATCAGCGTCGGGGAGAGCACGCCGCAGTCCACCGTCACGAACGGCTTGTTGGAACGATTGCTGTGAGCATGAACCGCCCGGGCGACGAGTTCTTTGCCGGTTCCCGACTCGCCGGTGATCAACACGGGCACATCCGCCAGCGCCACCCGCGACAAGCGGGCCATCACGCGGCGCATCGTGTTCGAGGCACCGAGAAGGTCGCCGAGTTGGTTCGTTTCGAGGATCTCGACCGTGGCGCCCGAGCCCTGACTCACGCGAATCTTCGTTGTGCCCAGGGTGAGGATGGAACTCGGCGGAACATACGCCTCCGACAGACCGATCTCTCCGCACCGCGTCCCGTTGGTGGAGCCCAGGTCGCGAACTCGCACTCCCGCGTCCGTTTGTTCGAGCTCCAGGTGGTAGCCGGAGACGGTCGGATCGGTCAGCTCGAGAAAGTTCGTTGGCGCCGACCCCACCGAGACACTCTCGCCGTCAGTCTCGACGCGGCGACCCGCGTCCGGGCCTTCCAACACTTCGACGACCAAGTTGCCCACGGCCAGCCGCGGCCCCCTGACCAAGCGTTCCGTACCATCCAGCGTCACGCGCCGACAGTAGCACGCATGTTTCGCTCCGTTGGGGCGATTGTCGTGCCAACATCGCGGGTGCCCGAGCGAGCCGTATCTCGTTCGACGGGCGAGCGAGAGTACGCACGATGACCGGAGTCCTTGGTCGACCATGAACATCAAGCGGCATCAACAAGCGGATCACCACCGGTCACGCCGAACTGACGGCAGAGCTCGTTGGCGCATCGTTTGGCGCTGTCTTGCGTGGACGTGTGGGGGGGTGCTGGCTTCGCTGTCGTGGTTCCCGCGGCTGGCTCACGCTCAGACCACGATCGCTCTCGATCGTTTCCAGCCGACAGCTCCTGGGGACGTTTTTGCGGTAACGGAAGACCCAGTTGCGCCGGACCTCGATTGGTTCTGGGCCGCGCAGTTGCTCACGGCGTACGCTCACAATCCGCTCGAAGTCATCGAACTGGGGACGACTCGGTATCGGCCCGTCATCGACAGTCGATTGTGGTTTGCGGCGCAGGGGCAACTGGCAGTCGCTGGTTTTGCCCAGTTCGATTTGGTGTTGCCGTTCGTGGCCTTGAATCAAGGGACTGCCGTCGAGGGTGATCAAGGCCAGTACCCTGCACCGAGTGGGGCCGCGCCGGGGGACGTCCGCCTCGGTCTGCGTGTCGTTGCGCTCCGTCAGCAAGGGGCCTGGCCAGCGATCGGTCTCAATGGTCGTCTGTGGCTCCCCAGCGGAAGTCCTTCTGCGTACACCAGCACGGGCGAGCCCCGCTACGCCGCGTCGATTGCCATCGGTGGTGACTACGAGAGTTTCAGCTACCGCGTCAGCGGCGGTCGGCGGCGCCTGTACCTGTACGAAGAAACCGACTTCAAACTCGGTTCAGATACCGTCATCCGCGCGGCCGCGGGGCCACGCTTCGGCTCGTTGATAGTCGGGCCAGAGCTACTGCTTGGCGTCGCTTCCAACGAACCCGAGCACATCGCAGAGACCAGCGTCGGGAACTTGGAAGCGCTGCTGACGGCGAATCTCACGTTCGGGCGTTGGGCCTTGCGAGGGGGCTTCGGCGGGGCCCTTGCCCAGCGCCAAGGTACGGCTGACTTTCGCGCATTCTTGGGGGTTACGTTCAACTCGCAGGCTTGGGAGCGCGTGCCGCCGAAACCAGTTCCAGTTCCAGCCCCCAAACCCAGTCGAGAAAGTGCTCAGCGCGTGATCGATGCCACGCGCACGCGTGTAGCGTTGGATCAGCGGCTTGCGGCGACCGTCAAGATGCCAGAGCAAGGTCCCGCTGACCTGGGTCATGCACCCTGTTCATCTGAGGCACCGCGTTCCAGCGATTGTCTGCCCGATCGCGACGGCGACGGGATCCCCGATGCCGAAGATCGCTGCCCGGATGAGGCGGGGCACGCGAGTCCGGGGAGTCCACGCCACGGTTGCGTCCGCCAGGCGCTCATCACCAGCACGCACATCGAACTGTCCGGCCGCATTCAGTTCGATACCGGCCTCTCCACGCTGCTCGAGGCGAGTGACGAGATACTGACGGCCATCGCGACCGTGCTCGAAGAGAATCCGCAGATCGTTCGGGTTGCGGTCGAAGGACACACGGACGACGTCGGAGTGGAGGCGGACAACTTGCGGCTGTCGCGTGAACGTGCGTTGGAGGTCGCTCGCTGGCTTGTCGAGCATGGGGTCGACGAACGACGCTTGGAGGTTCACGGCTACGGACCACGTCGGCCCAAGGCCGACAACTCCACGCCAGAGGGACGGGCCGAGAACCGTCGCGTCGAGTTCTCAATAGTGCGCCGCGACCCTCGCGGCAAAGACGCGTGGACGGACGGGCCCATCGAACGGCAGCAAGAGAACGCCCCCGCAGCCGATTCGGAGGCGCCGTGAAAGCACTCCCTCTCAAGGTCAAGGCGGCGGTCGTCTTCGTATTGCTGGCGACCATCCCGGCGGTGGTGACCGGCGCGCTTCTTTCTCTGGTCAACGCCGACGCTGTCAGGACGAGCGAACGTCAGCTGCAGACCGCCGTGCTTGCGGAGCTTTCGGCCTACGTGGATCTGCAGGTAGCCGCCGCGAAGGATGAAGCACGGGCATTGGCCGACGCCATTGCCGCCGAAGCGAGCGCGGATTCGCTGCCGTCGCTCGATGGCATGCGGGCTGTGTTGAAAACGACGCGACACCTGGCAGCGGCGCAATTGGTGATTCCAGGCGCCAACATCGACGTACCGCTGCTGACGGCAAGCGACGGTTCGGTTCTCGAACCCCTGCCGGTACAGCTCGAAGAGCTCGGCACGGCTGGCGCTGTGAAGGTGTTCACTGAAGGCGGTCAGGTGGAGCTTGCGATGCGAATCGCTGCTCGGGGGAACGATGCCCCGCCTGCCTTCGTCGTCGCGCGTATGAGCCTCGAGCCCATACGTGAGCGGTTGAAGCAGGCGGCGATCGCGCGCCTCGGCGGCGTTCGCTCGGCCGTCCTGCTGGTCGACGAAGACAAGCGCACCGTGGCGGAGCACGGCGTGTCGTCTTCGGGCTACGACGAAGCAAAACTATCGGCGATCTGGCGCCTGGTTCCGGACAAGTACGAGACGGGCTTCGCGATGGTCGGAAGCGTGGATCTCGGTGGCGAGAGCGCCCTGGCGGGGGTCGAGTCATTGCCGACGTTGGGCTGGCAACTTGCCGTGTGGCGACCGACGTCCGAGGCCTATGCGTCGCTCGGCGTGATGGTGCAGCGCGCCGGCCTGGCAGCGGTTTGTGCCACGATTTTGGCGCTGGCTCTCGGCTTGATCGCCGCGGCTCGTCTGACGAAACCGATACTCGCGATGGCGGCTCAGGCGGAGCGCATTGGTCGTCGCGCTTGGAGCGAGTTGCGTCTACTACCGAGGTCCGGGGACGAGCTCGGGCAGCTGGCAAATTCACTCGACGACATGGCTGGGGCGTTGAAGTCCAGCGAGGAGCAAATCGCGCGCGAGGTGCGCTTGCGAGCGGGTCTCAGTCGCTACATGAGTGAGCCGCTGGTCGAGCAGATCGTGCGCGACCAGTTGCCAGTCACGAGCGGTCGAGAACAGGACGACGTGACCGTACTGTTTGGCAGCGTCGTTTCGTTCACGTCGCTGGCGGAGGGGGCGAAAGCCGAGCAGATCGTCGCATTGTTGAACGAGCTGTACGCGCTTCTCGCCGAGATCGTCTTTCGCAACGGCGGTATCGTCGACAAGTTCTTCGGCGACGGCGTGATGGCAGCGTGGGGGACGCCGAAGGCGGACCCACATCATGCATCGAATGCGCTGGAGGCAGCCCAGGACATTCAGCGTTTCGTCGACGTCGCCAGCGACGATTGGGAGCGCCGTTTTGGCTTCCGCGTGCGAATGGCCATCGGGCTCAACTCCGGTGAGTGCATCGCGGGCAACCTGGGATCGGACAAACGAATGGAGTACACCGTGATTGGCGACACGGTCAACGTCGCTGCCCGTTTGGAGAAAGAGGCGGCGCCGGGGCAAATCCTCATCACCGAGGCGACCAAGAGCGCCGCCGAGGAAGGCTTCGAGTACACATTCATCGGCGAGCATCGACTCAGTGGGCGTCGTGGATTGTCTCGGGTATACGCACTGGAGTTGGACTGATGAAGCGCGCGGTGTTTGGGGAACTGCTGTCGGTCTTTGCAGTGCTCTTCGTGACGAGCAGCGTGCGCGGGCAGTCGCTCGATACGACGGAGGGATATCCCGAGAAAGTCATCCAATGGATGGTGGAAGAGGGCGAGACGTGCGCAGACATCGCCGAAGCGCTCTACGGTGATGCTCGCCACGCGTACCTCTTGAGTCGGTACAATGACGTCCGATGTGACGTGGCACTGCCGAACGAGCTGATTCTCGTCGTGCCGTACGCGGTTGCCGAGGTCCCCGTTGCTCGCTTGAACGCGCAGACGCCCACCGTGCGGGCTCGCGCTCCGAAGAGCACTTGGCAGACGGCTCGTGACGGTATGGCATTGGACGACGGCTACGCGGTGAACACGTTGGAGGACGCGAGTGCCGACATACTGTTTCGAGACCGGAGCCGCATCCTGCTGCAGGAGCAGACGCTGGTGATCATCTACGGAACGGCCGCCAGCTCGCGGGCCACGGCAGGCGAGGACCTTTCCGTCGAGTTGAACGAGGGCGAGCTGAGAGCTGGGATCGCCGCCTTGCGCGGGCGAGGAGTGGAAGTCGAAACCACCGGTGGTGGCAGGGTCATCGCTCAGTCGGACGACACGGTGCTCCGCAGGAAGCAGGACCGCACGACGGTATCCGTCTTCGACGGTCAGGCGACCGTGGAAAACGCCGGCCAAATCGTCAAAGTGCAGACGAACTTCGGCAGTGCGTTCCAAGTGTCGAAGCCGCCGAGCACACCGAGGCCGTTGCCGCCGGCGCCGGTCTGGCAGGGTGAAGCGCCGACGCCCATTCGCCTGGTGCGAGGCAGTGGCCAACTGGAGTTGGGCTGGTCAGAAGTGCCGCTGGTGGTCGGCTATCGCATCGAAGTGGCGCTCGACGCTGACTTCACCCGTGTGGTCGTGCAACAAGAGGTGCCTTCCGACGTTCGCTCGCTCCGCGCAGAGAACCTGCCGCCCGGCTCGTACTTCGTACGTGTGCGTGCCGTCGACAAGGACGACTTCTTGGGAATCGCGTCGCAGACGAGCTCTCTGACCCTCGTCGGTATCGACGTCGAGCTTGGTCGTTTGGAGGGGACCGGGGTGGTCTTCTCGCCCTACGGCGCAGTCGGGC
Organism: Polyangiaceae bacterium; assembly: GCA_050301735.1. Lineage (GTDB taxonomy): Bacteria > Myxococcota_A > Polyangia > Polyangiales > Polyangiaceae > SZUA-265. The sequence continues at coordinate 5,621 of JBNKZR010000074.1, forward strand.
TGGGGGCGATGCCGGGCGTCGAATACTCCCTGGACGGCAACGAGTACCATGAGTTGCCTGCTGCCATCGATCTGCGCACGAAGCGTCCGGATCGCATCTGGTTGCGACGGGCTCCGGACGACACGGCGGTGGAGATCCCAATCGAGTACGAGCGTCCACGCCTGGAGCTCAGCGCCGAACGTGTCGGGGCTTCTCTCGAGATCCGGCTGCAAGGAGAAGGGCTCGCGGCGCTCGCCGAGCGAGCAGGCTTTGGGTTCTCCGTGCACCAGCAAGAGCAAGTGCAACGTCTGGCACCACGGACACGAGACGCGACGACTCTGACGGCCCGAGCTGTGGTGGACGAAGACTTGCCGACGCAGGTGCGCTTGGTCGACGCATCGCAAGCGACGCTCGGAGATGTCGAGCTGCCGGGGCGTGAGGCTGCGCCCGCCGCGGTTGTCGTCGTACCGGCCTCGATTGGACCCCGCGCCGCCGTGGTGTCCGGCAACCGCGAACTTTCTTTCGACTGGTGGACGCCCCAAGGGGCTCCCGGGTTGGTCGGCTCCGTGACTGCCGCGACGGACAGCGAAGGTGGGCAGCTGTCCGCCATTGGACGTGCTCGCATCGCGGATACGACGCTGTCACTGCGCATCAGTAGCAATACACTCGGCCAGGACATCCCCAGCGATGGTTCGTTGTTCGGGCACGTGGGTCACGAGTGGGCGCTGTCTGAGGCCATGCGAGGTGCGTTGCGCGCGGGATTGGTGATGCCGGCGGCCAGCGCGTCACCTCCGCCGCGGGCGAGCGTCGGTGCTGCGCTCGGAGCGACTGCAGGAAGCAGCTTGTCCTGGCTCGCCAATCTGGATGCACGTGCTGGCTTGAGTGACGATACGGATGGATTGTCAGCGTGGCAGCTAAGGGCGGGTGCCGGCGCGACGTACGCTTTTCTCGAGCTCGTTCGCGCGTCATTGTTGTTCGATGCGTACTGGCTCGAAAGCCGCGCCCGGGGCGCGACGCAGGCAAACATCGAGTTCGGTCGCGATTTTGCCGCGTCTGCGGGAGTGCGCTGGTCCCCTTGGGGCGATGATAACGCGCGTTGGATGGTCGGGGGCAGCTTGCTCTATCGCGGAGACGATTGAACTCCAGAAACTAGGTAGCCGTCGTGACAGAACGAGATACAGAGCTCGCCCCGAGTACCCGGCGGAGCGAGTGGCGAAAGGCACCCGCCGTGAAGCTGCACCCCGGCGACGTACTGGGTGAGCGGTACCGAGTGCAGGAGAAGCTGGGAGAGGGCGCCATGGGTAGCGTCTACCTGGCCTACCATCGCGATCTGAAGCGAGAGGTGGCGATCAAGGTGCTCAAGCCCGAGGCCCAAGCAAACTTGGAATACAGCAGGCGGTTCCGGCGGGAGGCACGCGCCACCTCTCAACTGGACCACCCGCACATCGTACGAGTCATCGACTTCGGACACCGACCAGCTCTCTTTCTCGTGATGGAGTACATTCGAGGGGAGACCTTGGCCCAGTACCTGCGAGGCCTGGAAACTCCGCCACCGTTGGAGTTCGTATTACGTGTCGTCGACCAAATGTTGAGCGCTCTCGACGCTGCCCACAATCATGGGATCATCCATCGGGACCTGAAGCCAGACAACGTGCTCTTGACGCGACGGGACGACGAGCCGTTCGTCAAAGTGGTCGACTTCGGCCTCGCGCACTTCGAGGACGAGTTCGACGCTGGGCCGACACTGACCCGCCAGGACATCGTCGCGGGAACGCCGGCCTACATGAGTCCAGAGCAGTGCCAGTCGATGGCGGTGACCTCAGCCAGTGACCTCTACTCCATCGGGTGCATTCTGACGGAGCTACTGCAGTTGTCTCCTCCCTACGACGGCGATTCGGCAGCGGTACTGATGGCGCAGCAGATGTTCTCGCCACCCCCACCCTTGATTCGCCCGGCCGATGCTGAACCGGTTCCCGCCTGGTTGGACGATCTGCGCCTGGAGTTGCTCGCCAAGCACAGCCACCGGCGGCCCGATTCCGCGAGAGCCACCCGTGAACGGATCCTGTTGGGGCGAGGCTCCGCGCCCCCTGCGGATCGCACGAGTTCGCGCGGGAGCCTCACGCCGGGTGCACCCAAGACGGAGCCGCGTGGGGACGGGTCGCGACTAGCGTTGTCGGTCGTCAATGGCAAGCTTGACGCGGCTGTGAAGGCTGGTCTGGCGATGCATGGCATCGATGTGGGACAGGCGGAGGGCGCGATGATACTGCTGATGGGTGAACAGGAGCTGGCGACCACGTGTCAGCAGGTGATGGAATGGTCCAAGCGGGGCCGCAGCGTCGTCGCTTGTCTGGAGCAGCTTCGGGCCAAGGACTTGCCGAGCCTCGTCGAAGCCGGGGTGGCTGACGTCGTCTCCAAGCCCATCGACCCGGTGCGTCTGGCCCGAGTCGTTCAGCGTGCGCACCGGCGTCAGGAGCGCCGGCGAAAGTCGGGGTGACCTCTTGGTCCCGGGCGTCGTGTTTCAGGGATAGTTGGCGTCGGGACCCATCTCGTAGCTGTAGTTCACGGCTTGCATGCCGAGAGCGACGCCGTAGAGGCGAAACTCCTCGAAGGTGCCGCCGAACTCCGGGTCAGTGACGTATTGCGAGCGGCCGAGCCAGTTGTTGAACGTTTGTATGTCGGCGAGCGAAAACGTCGGGTTGTTCGTCACGCCGGCCAGTTCCCCGTTGAGATACAGGCGCAGCTGGTTGCCGCTGTCGTCGAACACGACGACGACGTGAGAGACGACGTTCGTGGGCAGCGGTGCAGTCATGCTGACTTCGAGGCCTGTCCCGTCACCGAGTCCGAAAGCGGCGCGCAGGCCCACGCCGGAAATGTCGGTCAGCGGCGTGAGCAGGAAGTGCCCCTGCCCTTCACCCTGAGCACCGGGTCCCCCATCGCTGGAACCGAAGTCGAAGATCCGCTGCCAGGGATCGCCGCCGTTCCACGTCACCCACGCTTCTACACTGAGGTCGACGACGCCGTCCAGCAAGTTGGCGGGCAGCTCCACGTACTGATCCGAAGTAGCACCGGCCAGTTCGAGCTGGCCGCCGACGGCCGTGGCGCCAATGATGTCGCCGTCGGCATCGCCAATGGTGTCCTCCGCCGCACTGGTGTTCATCCCGAGGAGTGAATATCTGTGGGTCAGCCCCGCGCCGAGTATCTCGCACAACAAGGCGCCGCTGGTGTGCTCGGTGTCCGGCATACCGCAACCGCAGGCGCCTGGCTCGACCTTTGCCGGATCATCGGGGCAAGCATCGAGACAGTCGGTGGCGCCGTCGTCGTCGCTGTCGTCTGTTTGCTCCTCGAGTCCGCAGCCGCATTCGCCGGGTTCGGTTTTCGTTGGGTCCTGGGGGCAGCCGTCGATGCAAGCGATGACCCCATCGCCGTCGACGTCGCTGGTATCTTCCTCCACTCCACAACCGCACTCCCCCTCCGCTGTCTTGACTGGGTCGTCGTCGCATTCGTCCACGCAGTCCGGCGTTCGATCACCGTCGCTGTCCGTTTCCGGTGTTCCGCAACCGCATCGGCCAGGTTCGAGCTTCGCTGGATCCTCGGGGCATTCGTCGGTGTCGGCGTCAGCACCCGCATCGTTGTGACCCGCCCCGCCGTCCCTCTCCGCGCCCGCGTCGCCGGGGTCGGTCACGTCCGTCTCGTCCGTCGCTTCGTCCATCGAGTCTGATTCGACGTCACTTTCGTCGTCGGGCTCGCCCGGGGCCTCAGGCTCTCGTGTTTGGTCGGTGCTTTCTTCGGCTTCGTCCGTCGTCGCTTCAACGGCGTCGCTCTCTTCGTCGGTCGATGGCGCAGCGCGTTCGTCGTCCGTTCCCGCACTTGGGTCAGGCCCTGCGGCGGCGTCTGCCTTTTCTGCTGCGTCCTCCGTCTCCGCTGGGACGTTTGCAAGGGTGTTTTCCACGAAGACCTCGTCGAGGTCACTCGTGCAACCGAACAACACCAGTAGGCTCAGCATCGTCACCAGGTGACGAGCGAGACCGTGCATACCCAAACCGTTCGCTAGCATTACGTGCTGACTCCGTTGGACTTTTTTCGTGCCAGGGTACCAGTGCCCCGGCGCGCGTCTCGGTTTCTGCAACCGGCATTTCCGCGGCATCGAAACGATGGGAATTGAGTCGCTTTCGAATCGCGGATGAATGTCAGCGCCCACTTCGCGTAGCATGTGTACCGGCGGCTGGGAAGTGTGTCGTCCACCTCACACGCTCGTGCCCTTCATCTGCAGGTGGGGTGGAAAACGCAAGTGCTCACTCGTCAAAGCAATGAGGAGTAGTCGCCGGTTCATGCTCCCATGTGCATTCGAAAGACTTGCCGTGCTCTTGCCAGTCATTCGGCGACAGGGGGGCGGTCAGGAGGCCGTTTCTTTAGCTGATTACCTGTGGCGCGCAGTCGGGTAGCAGTCTCGGGTACGACCGGGCATGGGCCGGCGCGGGCACGCGAGCCGAGTGCGCGATGCGTGCGGAACGGTGGACGGTGCAGGCGATGTACAATCAGCCGGTTGCACGATACACTGGGGTCACGTGGCGCACAGGTATTCCTCACCAGTCATCACACCGAGGCCAATCGAGGAGATCGCCGCCAGGCTCGGTTTGCCTCCCGACCGCCTCGAGACCTATGGACGCTATCAGGCCAAGCTCACCCGTGGAGCGGAGCCTTCACCACCGAAGCGTGGAAAGCTGATCCTGGTGACGGCCATGACGCCGTCAGCGCAGGGAGTTGGCAAGACGGTCACCTCTATCGGATTGGGGCAGGCACTGGGGCGGCTAGGGCACTCCAACTGCGTGTGTCTTCGCCAACCGTCTTTGGGGCCCACCCTGGGGATGAAGGGAGGCGCTGCGGGAGCTGAGCGTGCACGACTGCTCCCCACCGACGAGATCAATCTGCACTTCACGGGTGACTTTCACGCGGTCACCAGCGCCCACAACTTGCTGGCCGCTCTGATCGACAACCACGTTCACTTCGGCAACGCTCTGGGAATTGAGCCCGAGCAGATCCTGTGGCCGCGGGTGATGGATCTCTGCGATCGACAGCTGCGCCACTGCCGGCTGGGGCTCGGGGGACCGCGCAACGGTTTCGAGCACGGAGCGCGGTTCGAAATCACTGCGGCGTCCGAGGTCATGGCGGTGCTCGCGTTAGCTCGGGATGGGGGGGACTTGGAGCGTCGGTTGGAACGAATGGTCGTCGCGCGCGATCGGCGAGGATGCGCGGTGCGTGCCGGGCAGCTGCAGGCCGTCGGAGCAATGCGGGTCTTGTTGCACCAAGCGTTGCGGCCGAATCTCGTACAGACGGCGGAACATACCCCGGCATTGGTCCACACCGGGCCCTTCGCCAACATTGCCCATGGTGCTAGTAGCGTGCTCGCCACACAGACGGCACTTTCGGCTGCGGACTACGTGGTGACGGAGGCCGGTTTCGGCACTGAGCTCGGGGCAGAGAAGTTCGTGCACATCAAGTGTCGCCAGGCGGGGGTGTTCCCCGATGCCGCGGTCATGGTGGTCACCTGTGGCGCACTACGACGTCAGGGGGGCTGTTCCAAGGAGAGTGTCAGAACGCCGAACTTGGCTGCTCTGCGGAGCGGCTTGGACAACGCTGACGCGCACGTACGAAACTTGGGGGCTTTCGGAATTCCGGTTGTCGTCGCCTTGAACCGATTTCCCGAAGATGCGACAGACGAACTGCTCGCGGTGCGATATTGGGCTGATAGTCGCGGTTTGGCGCTCTGCCAGAGCACCGCCTATGAAGATGGCGGCAGGGGCGCAGTCGAGCTGGCGGAGCACGTCGTGCTTGCAACGGACGGGGAGGGGCCTCGACCGAAGTACCTCTACGAACTCGAGACCAGCCTAATCCACAAGCTGGAGGAGCTGGCGACGCGCCTCTACGGAGCGGACGGCATCGAACTCTCGAAGCAGGCACAGCAGGATCTGGACTGGCTCGAGCAAGAGGGGTTCGGTGCTCTGCCGCCATGCGTGGCGAAGACGCCGTACTCACTTTCTGACCGCAGCGAGCTACTTGGCGTGCCGAGAGGACACCGCCTGCAGGTTCGTGGGCTGCACGTTGCGGCGGGTGCGGGCTTCGTGGTCGTGAGTGCCGGCAACATCGTGACGATGCCTGGAATGCCAAAAGATCCCGGCGCGCACCGGCTGGGGATGTCGCCCGAAGGTGCCATCACGGGCCTGCAGGCGCCGGCTTAGCCCTCCTAGCTCGGGACTTCACTTCGGGGGCGGGCCGTACAGCGATACGCGATGTATGGCGTAGCCCAGGCCGCCCTGATTGGTGATGCTCTGCACGAGTTCACCCGCTTCGTTGATCTCGTGAATTGTTCCCTGGTTCGAGTACGTGATGAGCGTGTTGCCGTTGGCCAAACGCTGTACGTCACCCAGGCTCGAGCTGGCCTCCCCGGTAGCGGAGGTGTAGCTGAACAACAACTCCGCCGACAGCGACTGCTCGTCGAGGATGAACTCGTGAACTGGTGAGCCGCCACCCATGTTCCCGCCCATGCCGTTGTTGTTGAAGAACAGGAAGTGGCCGTTGTCCAAGACTTGGTGGCCATGGTTGACGGCCCAACTGCCCTCGATGTGCGGGCCGAGTGGGTTGTCACCTCCGAACTGCCAATGCAGCTCTCCGTCCGAGCGGTTCACCTTGACATACAGGTTCTTGCTACGGTCGGAGATCGTGAAGGTGTCGTCCTCCGGGTGGTACAGGATTGAGTTGGCGTGGCAGCCACCCGCGTTGCCGTACGCTTTGGACAGATCGATGGTGGTGGTCACGGTCATGTCCGGAGTGATTTCGGCCACCGCGGAGCAGGTATCCCCGTGCATCAGGACTGCCACGTTGCCGTCAGGCAAGGGCGCGAGGTCGTGGTGTGCGGCGTTCGTTCCGGGGATGGACTGGACGTCCGTGCCGTCGACGGACACGCGCAGTACCTCACCGCCATTGTCGTTGGGATTCCCCGTTACCGAGTAGACGTACTTGCTGTCCCAGCTCAGGCGAGCCGAACTCGCGCTCATCGGCGAGGGGCCCCACCATACCGGGTCACCATCCCTGTCGAAGATGAATGCGGGGACTTGCTGGCCGTAGGAGACCGTGGCGATGAAGCCCGGGTAGACGGCATCTTCGTCGATCACGTTGCGGTCCATCACGGGAACGCTGTTCGCGACGGGACCGGTCGTCAACGTCAGGACTTCGCTGCTGCAGCTCTGGCCAGCCGAAGACCCGACGACCTGGAAGTCGTAGTCGGAACTGCCCTTCATCCCCAGCAAGTGTGTGAGGTACTCCGGCTCCGCGAGGTCTACCGGTGCAGACATCGACAGTTCACCGCCGGCAGGGCCAAAGACGATGCTCGCCTCGTCGAGCTCCGCCGTAGCCGACCAAGTGACGATACCGACCGTCGGAATGGCGGAGCTGATGTCGTAACTGTTCACCGAGATGCCGCAATCGGTGCTGGCGGGGCCGTCGGGTACCGCTGGCTCGGAGCTTGTCGGGTTGGAAGAACTGGAGGTGCCGTCATCGGTCGTCGGCATCTCGGGTGTTGGCTCGCCGGGTTCTGCGGGCCGCTCTTGTGTCATGTCCGAGGCGAGAACGTCCTCGGGGGAAGCGGGGTCAGCGTCCGGACTCGTTTCTTCTGCACGCGTCGAGTCTCCTTCGGCCGGCGCGGGTGCCGGGTCGCTGGATTGGCTGGGGGAAGCCGCCGCTCCCGCAGGGGTCATCTCCGACTCGGCGGCGCCAGCGGCGGAGTTCTCCGCGTCATTGCTCTGCTCCGCGTCCGAGTCGCCGCAGCTCGTTGCTGCGAAGGTCAGAATCCAACTCGCCAATGATCGTTTCACCAGACTTTTATGCATCTCGATAACCTTGCCCTGACTGTTGCCGCACCAGTGTCGACTGCCAGCGCCAGAGCCAGTCACATTGAGTAGCGTGCCGCAGGCGTGCAAGAAGGCCGCATTGGCCTCAAAATCGGAGACAGTCAGCTGTAGCTGGAAGGATCCACTGGCCTGTCGACAGGGCCGCAGCACCGCCAAATCGAGGACTGGTCCGGGTAGCGGAATCACCAACTTGGACGGCGATTTCTTCTGCGCCACGTGCGGTCGTCTTTTTCCCGTGAACGCGGAATGCGCTGCTTGACGGACCCTGCCGTGAAGGGTTGAAGGGGCCGTGGCATGAACGCGAAATGTTCATTCGCAAGAGTCTTGGGAGCCGCGCAGTGAGCCGGTCGGCGGGGGCGCGCACCCGATGGAGCCCGGCGAAAAAAGCGAGGATTGCCCACGGTCCGCATGGCTATGGACTCGTCGACGAATCGTGACAATCGGGTGGGACGACGAAGGGGTCGTCGACACGGATGCTGCGGAGTTGGTCGACGCCAACTCGAACTCGGCGGCGGTGCGCGCAGAGCGCTTCGTCCCCCGTCGGTCGGCTCAGTGTTCGATAGGGCGGTCATACGCTGGGTGAACGAGCTTTCGGTGCGAAACATCTGCTCGCATGCCCGATTGCCCTTCGTTATACTCCCCGCCGCTGGTGGGTACCTTGATACGGTCATCGGGGCGCTCCGAAGCACAGCGTGCAACGGCCAGTTTGTCACCGCGACTCACGAGGTCTGCCGGCATCGACGACAACGACCGGTGAGTGGAATCGACACTTGAATCATCGGGAGAGGGACGCTCCCCCTCCGAGCCGAGAATACCGAACCCTGGAATCCCACGTGGCGAAGAATGGAAACGACCTCTTTGGTCCGCTGCTCGCTTTCGCGTGCGTTGCGTGTCGTGGGGTAGCCCTGGCATGACCCTGATTGCATTCGATAGTGTCGAGACCATGCATCCAGCGACGACCTCTGTCGCCAGCTGGGTTGGTACGAGCTGTTCGTTGCATGCCCGAAGCGGCGGCGAGCCTTCCACGCACACCGTCTCCGAGACGAGCTGGGGGGTGCGCTCGACCAGTGTCCTAAGTCAAAACAACGAGGTGAAGCTATGAATCCGCGTCCTTTCGAGCCCCAATTCATGAAGATGAGCGTCCTGACTGCTGCGTTGCAGGAGCTCACTCCCCGCGACATCCGCGACGAGGATCCAGATCGCGCAATCGAAGATTGGCTGGAGTTTTCGAAGGAGATGGACTGCCCCAACATTCAGCTGTCGGCAGCTTTGCACCCGACGGAGACGGACGTGCCTCCAGAGGCGATGTTGGATCCGGTCGCCAACACCCTCGACCTGCGAAAGCCCTTCGACAAGGAGCGCGCCAAGCGCGTGCGTGCCGCGATGGACAGCAGCGGAGTGGGTATCACCGACATCGCTTTCTTCGACAACCTGCTCCATGACGACAACGACGTGCGGAAGAAGAAGCACGACTTCGTCATCAAGATGATGGACGCGGCAGCGTTGCTCGGCGTCGAGGCGCTGTGTGGGTTCGTTGGGCGGAACCAGAAGCTGTCGATGGACGAGAACCTCGTCTTCTTCGAAGAAGTATTCGTGCCTCTATTGAAGGAGGCGAAGGCGCGCGGGATTGAGTACCGCGTCGAGCAATGCCCGATGCCGGGTTGGACCGTTGGCGACAACTTCCACAACAACATCGGCTACACGCCGGGTACTTGGATCGCGCTGCACCGCATTTGCGAAAAACATGGCGTGGGTGACCAGTTCAGGGTGCACTACGATCCGTCGCACTCCATCCTGATGGGTCAAGACACGCGCTCGATGTTCCAGTACTTGAAGGATGAAGGCTACGACTTCATCATCAGTGGCTTCCACGTCAAAGGCCAGGTGATCGATCCCAAGGGGGTTGCCGCTTGGGGTTACGGTGGGCAGACCGTCGAGCGTGGCGACTGGAAGAACGGCAAGCCGTCGGAGGACCCGGCAGATCAGCTCAACGCGTGGAAGAAGCAAACGGTGCTCTGTGAGCACGAGCTTCCCGGTACGGCCAAGCACGATCCGCTGGGCTACCTGCAGAACCGCACGGTGGATTGGCTGGATCACCAGTTGGCCGCCCGTGAGTTGCTGAAGCTGGACATTCCCAACACCGCTCTCGTGATCGAGCACGAGTACCCTCGCGCTCGGATTCAAGACAAGGAGCGCCTCAAGCCCATTCTGCAGGGCTCTATCGCCTTCGCCCGAAAGATCGACGAGGCGGCGGCGTGCATGTACGCGCTGCACCACGAGGTACTTCCTTCGCAGGACATTCCAGTTCAGGGTCGGGGCCGCGTGCCCTATTGGACTTGAGGCTCAGACAGGACTGAGGAGAAAAGACGATGAGCAAGCGCAAAGTCAACGTAGCCATGATCGGGTACGATTTCATGGGGCGCACGCACTCGAATGCGTGGCGTCAAGTCGCCCGTTTCTTCAAAGACCTGCCCATCGAGCCGGTGTTGAAGGTCGTCGTCGGGCGCACCGAGGATAAGGTGAAGGAGGCCCAGGCACGTTTGGGCTTCGAGGAAGCTGCCACGAGTTGGGCGGATGTGATGGCCAGAAAGGACATCGACATCATCGACATCTGCACGCCTGGCGACTCGCACGCAGATATTGCGGTCGCGGCGGCGGAGGCGGACAAGGCGATCCTGTGCGAGAAACCCTTGGCCAACGATCTGGCTGACGCGGAGCGCATGCATGCGGCCGTCCAGCGTGCAGGCGTGATCAACATGGTGTGCCACAACTATCGGCGCTGTCCGGCGGTGACGTTGGCGAAACAGATCATCGACGAAGGCAAGATCGGCGACATCCACCACTATCGCGGTCTGTATCTTCAGGACTGGATCGTCGATCCAGAGTTCCCACGAGTCTGGCGCTTGGAGAAGGCGAGGGCAGGTTCAGGATCGCTGGGAGACATCCTGTCTCACACGATGGACCTGTCCCGGTACCTCGTTGGCGAACCAGTGGAAGTTTCCGGGCTGCTGAAGACCTTCGTGCCGGAACGACCGCTTCCCGACGGCAGCGGCCGTGGTAAGGTCGACGTTGACGATTCGGCGCAAGCCTTGGTCAAGTTCGAAAACGGTGCGGTGGGTTACTACGAGGGGTCTCGTTTTGCTCCGGGTCGGAAAAACTACAACCGTTTCGAGATCAACGGCTCCAAGGGCAGCATCGTCTGGGACCTGGAGCGCATGAACGAGCTAGAGCTCTACGTCGAATCGGGCCCGCTCAGCGGCTTCTCGACGATTTCCGTGACGGATGGCCAACACCCGTACATTTCTGCTTGGTGGCCGCCCGGACACATTATTGGCTACGAGCATTCGTTCACTCACACCGTGCACGACTTCTTGAGGGCGATCGATGAAGGTCGGTCACCGCGCCCTGATTTCGAGGACGGTCTGAAAAATCAACGTGTGCTTGATGCGATCGAACGGTCAGCGTCAACTGGTCAATGGATTGAAGTTGGGTCACCATAAACAGAAGCCACTGACAGTGGGTCCTCGGTTGCGCCTACATCCGCCTACACGTAAATCGGAGACCTTCAAACGTTCCCTTGTTCCGGTGAAATACGCTAGCGCCCCGGGGCGCCTCATTGAAAGGTCGATTCCTATGCGAGCCATCACGCTCAACGCCACCTTCGCTTCTCTCACTGTCCTCGTGCTCGCCGCTTGTGGCGGCGAAACCGCCGACGTCGGGGACTTGAACGCCGACATTGCTAACGCGCCCCCTAGCGGTGGGACAGCCGGGGGTTCCACCGCCGCGACGCCGGGCACTGGTGCTGCCGCGCAGCCGATGCCCGGAGCTGGCATCACGCCTGCTGCGGGAACGCCCACGCCCACGCCCGAACAGCCAGCGTCCGGGGTAGCCACGATGCCGCCAAGTGGCGGTGATCCACCCGTTGGCGGAGTGACGCCGAGCCCGGAGCCGGTCACGGGTGACCCCGAGCCTGTCGACACCAGCAGCCCTGCGGCCACGGCAGAGATCATGCCGGGTCCGGACATGCCGGTGGATCCGATGCCGAGTGGCGGCGGCGGCGCACCCAGCGTCGACGAAACGGGTGAGGGTGGAGGCGCCAACCCAGATGTGACCCCCGGGGCTGGCGGCATGCCGGCTGGCGCCGGTGGTATGCCCGTGGATGTTCCCATAGAGCCCCCGCCAGAGGGACCTTATGCTCCGCGCACTGGTCCGTTCAACATGCTCGTCTATTCGCGCACTGCCGCGTTCCGTCACACGGACTCGATCAACACCGGTCGGCAGATGCTGATGGACATCGCGAGCAAGCAGGGCTTCAACGTGACGTTCACCGAGGAGAATAACGAGATTACGCCGGATGGGCTGGCCAACTACGAGATTGTCTTCTTCCTCAACTCCACCGGTGACATCTTCAACAACAACGAGCAGCAGGTTTACGAAGACTGGATGACCAGCGACTTCGGTGGCGCGTTTGCCGGTACCCACTCCGCGACGGACACCGAGAACGGCTGGGCCTTCTACTCGGAAGTGACCGGGCAGTACTACGACTTGCACGATGCGTGCTGCGCAGAAGCAGAAATCCAGTGGGACCCGGATGCCCTCGGCTTCATCGCCGTTCAGGGCCTCCCCAACCCGTGGCGTCGCGCAGAAGAGTGGTACAAATTCGACCGTGCGTCGGAGTGGTCCACGAAAGCCGGCTTCCAGATCCTGAGTCGTGTGACGACGAACAATAACACCCGACCAGTCAGCTTCGTTCGTGAATGGGGTAACTTCCGATCTTTCTACACGTCACTTGGTCACGAAGGTCCGACCATGAACGACGAAAACGTCAGGAAGCACATCACCGCCGGCATCATGTGGGCGGTTCGACGTGAGGCCGAGATAGTCCCGTAAGGTACTCAAAAAACCTTTGATTAATGCGCGGCAGAGGGTTAGCTTCTGCCGCGCATGTCATTTGAGAGTCCGGTTTCACGTGCTTCAGCACGAAAGAAAGGATGTGCCCATGTCGTGGCTTAGCAGGAAGCAAGCCGGAGCATTCGCGCTCGCCTCCGCAGCGTTAATCTGGTCCAGTGTTTCTCACGCCGAAATCAAGTTGGGAGAAGCCAACGGGTGGACGATGACGACCGACGGTCGCATCAACGGTTTCGTGTCTCACGTCTGGGGCGACGATCGCCCGGACGGTCTCGAGAATTTGCCTTGGGTGGGCTTCAACGAGAGTGGTAACCCGGCACAGGTAGACGCCGACGGCAAGTTGCGCAGGACGCGTGTTCGCAGTGGCTACGTGCCGTCGACCCTTGGGTTCAAGGTACACAAGCAGGCGGATACCGGCCTGGAGCTGACGGGGCGTATCGAGATCGGGATGCAGATTGCCAACGTCGACCCGACGTTCGTCGCCAACCCGACGTGGATGGACCCGCGTTCGGTGTATCTGGACTTTGCGGGTGACTGGGGAAGCGTTCGGGCAGGGCGTGATTTCGGTCTGTTCTCGCGCGGCAACTTGTTCATGAACTTCGAACTCGGCCACGCCTATGGCGTCGGCTTTCCCTGTGCCTACGAAAAGGTGTTCGGCGGTGCATGCGGCCACGTGGGCTTCGGTACTTTGTGGCCGGACTTTCACGCTCAAATCACGTACTCGACACCGAAGATTGGTGACGTCTTCCAGTTGAGCGTGGGCGTTTTCGATCCACGCACGGTACCGACCTACAGCTGGGTGCAGACACCGCTCCCCCGGTTCGAGACTGAAGCCGTCTTCGATTACAGTTGGGACGAGGGCTGGGGCGTCAAAGCCTGGGGCAACGGAGCCTACCAAGAGGTGGGCATCGGCGTGGACGTCATCGACATGACGACCTTTCAGCCCGTCGGGCGTGAGGAGTTCTCGCAGACGGCGCTGGGCTACGGCGGTGGTGTCATCGGGTACCTGGGCCCTGTGAAACTAGGTGTTTCGGGCTATGCCGGGGAAGGCATGGACGGTTTCGAGTTCTTGGGTTTCAACCCGATCTTCGTCGGCCAGTCTTCGGCGGTGGCCAACGAGGATCGTCGCTTCCGCCCAACGAACGGCATTCTCGTGGAAGGTTCACTGACATTCGGCGATACGTGGGTCATGGGCGGTTTTGGCAAGGCGTCACTCGACCGCGTCGATACGGACACCCCCATTGATACGGTTGACGCGTTCCCGCTTCTGCGCGGTCAACGAGGCATTTCTGCCGGTGCTTTCCATCGCATCGGAGACATCGTCATCGGGCTCGATTACTTCAACGCCCTCTACAGCTTCGACCCGAACCTCGTCAGTCAGGATGATGGGAGTGCTCCGCGCTTCGTCGAGGTGGAGCAGAACGTGCAGATCATCAACACAGGCCTCACGCTCGAGTGGTAGCCAATGGCTTCCTTCCGGCCTCGAGCAATCAACGGGTCCGGAACTGAGCGGCGGGGGTCGCTTCGTTTCTCGCTAGCGGTAGTGTCGTTGATGTTGTTCTTCGACTTGTCCTGCAAGGACAAGTCGAAGAACGAAGGAGCGAACCTGCCGCCAGCGACGAGCACGGCACAGCAGCAGGTGGCGTCGTCGCAGACGGGCCCTTCGCGCCCCGGGCCAGACGGCTCCGTCGATCACTCCACGGATGATTGCACGCTCCACTCGGAACCCCGACCGCCCCTACCGCCTGGGGCGAAGGCGACCGCTCTCGACGATGGCAACCGAGACAAGCTGACGAAGATCCGAGTTTCGGCTCACGTCGGCGTCGTGACGATTCGCAAACAGGGGGCGCAGTGGGTCATTTCGGGTAAGCGCGGTTGTACTCTGCCGCCGGAGCGAATCAATGCTGCGCTGGACAACCTCGCGTCACTGAAGGGCACCCCCAGTAGCGAGTCACTGCCCAAGGGCAGCGCTTTCGAACTTCAGATCGACCTGCTCATGGGCGAGACGCACGCGATCCATTTCGAGGTGGCTCGTAGCGGAGCGGACGGAGACCTGGTTCGTTTGCTGGACGATTCCATCGTCAAGCTCCAAGGACTCGATCACGAGCTATGGTCGCCCAAGATCGCTAGTTGGTGCGGTACAGCGCGCTGAGCTCAGTGCGGAACGCTCATGCCGTTACTCCTAGGCGTGCACTCAGCGCGGACGCTCATGCCGTACACCTAGCGTGCAACGAGCCTAGAGACCCAAGACCCAACCGAGACCGGACAAGATGTGCGCGTCTCCGATTGTTGCGTCGGTAAGGTCGATGTCCACTTTGCCGAAGTTGGTGAAGAAGACTCGCCCCAGTCCTTCGTTTCGGACCCAAGAAACCGCGACTTCGGTTCCGTTGCCCCAGGTGCAGTGCACGAGCACCGTGCTGTCGTCGGCGATGAAGTCCGTTCCGTCCAGATTGCCCACGTATTCGAAGGTGTCGGGCAGGTTTTCGGTCGTTGGGTGCTCGGCCATCTTGCGGCAGTCGTTGCTGCCTTCGAAGTTTTGGCTACTGGCTCGGCCACCGAGAAGCTGATTGTATAGCGCGGGAGGGTTTGCCGACTGGAAGGTCACGTCGGCGCAATGGGTGCCGAAGAGCCCCCCGCCCTCCTGCAGGAATCGTTGGAGCGCTTCCGCCTCCGATTGTCCGTCGTTGTTGTTGCCGAAGGGACTGAAGCACGTGTTGATCATGCCGACGGCTGCGTAGCGAGCCAGGTTGTCGTCGGTGAACATTCCGGGATCTTCGGACTCGTCCACTTCGTAGCCCCAGCTCTGTAGCTGAGCGCCGAGGATAGACAGCTGGGCGGGCACCGATGGGATGTCGAGCGTGCTGAAGGTGTACAGAAGGACACGCGCGGGTCGGTCTAGGACCGGGCTTTCTCCAGTGCTGCCACCTGCGTTGGGCGTGCCCCCGGCGCCAGGCTCCTCGCCGGCGCCCCCTGCTCCAGCGCTCGAGCTGTCTCCACCGCCCCCGTCGGATGCTCCCGCCGCTCCCGGCGCTGCAGCGCCGCCGGCACCCTCGTTCATCGTCGTCGCCCCCCCCGCACCACTGGCACCCTCGTTGACATCGGGGCCCCCAGCGCCACCTCCGCCGGCACCAGGGGCGCCACTCACGACGGGCGTCGGCTCTCCCTGGGTTCCACCGGCTGCGGGCGGCGTTGCGCTGGGCATGGCGTTACTGTTGCCGGGGTCGGTCGGTACAGTTGGCGCAGCAGTCGGCATGACACCCGATGCGGACGTCGGTGTGCCAGGCATGCCACTTCCCGAGGCTGCCGGGCCCGGGGTGCTCGAGCTGCCAGCCTGCACCCCGGTCTGGTCCATGCTCATCGAGTCCTCCGAGTTGCATGCGCCCGCAGCCAAGAGTGCGAGTGCAGCGGTCCAGCCTGATTTCGTTTGTCGTCCCATTCGGTGATTCAGCTTTCTGGCGAGGTTCGAACAATATCCCCTCTGCCAAGCGCTTTGGCAATGCGTGCGGCCCGAGGTTGTCCGCCTTCGAGCGAAATGTGAAGCACGGCATACCCGAGTGTTTGGTGTCGGTCTGCAGGCGCTTCTGACCAGTTTGGAAGCGGCGCTTTCCCGTGCGGCGCCGCTCCCGTGGCCGGGATTCGACCGTGCCGCGCTGAGGTTTTCGCCGGAGTAGTTGCGGTGCTCGTCGCCTCGGAGACGCCCGCCCGCCTTACCCCCCAAGAGTACCGGCCATTCCTCCCGATTGGACGCTTGCGGAACAAAGTTCCAGCTGAACCACGCCGTCGGGTTTCGTTCTTGGTTGCGGCGCCTGACGAACTCGACGCGGGGCGTCGGGCGGCGGCCATGTCGAGGCAGGTCGGGTTGCTGTCGGAGTTGGATTCCTTCGGCGCTTGTTGCTCATCCAGTCGGCGCGGCGCGTACAGGTGCTCACCAGCGCGGCGCGCGAGTGATCACGACCCTTTCCAACCACACATTCTCGGCTGGCCTCTCGCCGAATGCTTTGACGCGGGATATGGCTCGCACGACGTCCGTCTGAAAGCAGGACCCGAAGATCGTGTAGCTGCCGTCGAGTTGTGGGGCTGAGGTACCGGCCATGATGAAAAACTGAGACCCGCCTGTGTTGGGGCCTTCGTTGGCCATGCACAATAGACCCATCTCGTCGTGCCGTGCGCCCTCCCAAGTTTCGTCGGGAATGACGTAGCCCGGGCCACTCTCGTGGCTCTCCACGCGGCGTCCGGCTTGAATGACGAAGTCGGGGACGACTCGGTGAAAGAGGCTGCCGTCGAAGTAGGGGCGCTCGACCCAGCCCTGCTCGCTTTTCCAGGGACGAATACCG
>JBNKZR010000075.1:0-22739 GCA_050301735.1 Polyangiaceae bacterium
ATGGTTAGGAGTCCTATGCTCGCGCGACGGCTAGCAGTCAGCGACCTGTGGGATACGAAGCGGTTCATCACGAGCGGTTGAGTCGATGATCAAACTAGCATCTCGACGGAGGTTTGCGCCGCAAACTGCGCGTGAGTCAGACTCGAACTGGGCCACTACTAGGCCCCGGCGGTGCACACGTACACACACGGCCGCAGCATGTCGCCACCCTCACGGGGTGGACCGGAGTCGTTTGGCGCACGAGCGTCACGAAGAAGTCGAGCCAGGGGACAGAAACCTCGACGAAGACGGAGAAACTGGCCCGACGCAGACGGCCTACCGTCTCTCTCAAACCGGGCTTGAAGAAGGTACGGGGGTGAACAGCCCAGATCGACATGAAAGCTACGGCGGCACTGGGAGCGTTAGGCGAATCCCGCAGCGCGCCTTGCGCTGGTCCAGTCGCCGCGGTTGCCGCTGACGCGTGTCGGCTATGCCCACTCGAAAGGGCGGGTCGTGCAGGGGCGCGACGTCCAGGTTGTTCGGCACGGCTCGAAAAAACTGGACTTGATGGCCACTCCCATCGTCAGCGAAATGGTTGCCCGCGGCCGCGGAGAGCTGACCGCATGCGATCAGTGCGCTCGCCCGGGAGCTGTCAGCTCGCTCCCAACGTCTGAGCCGAATCAGCTTGGGGAAGCGTCTCGTAGCGTCAGTTGGGCCGATGCCTTGCTTTCCCTAACTGGAGAACCCATGAAGCGAACGATTTCACGCTACGCGACTCTGGCGACGCTAACCCTTTTGGGTGCCTGTGACGACGGAGGTGAAAAAGCGATCCATGCCACTGACGCCAACGATGGCACCGATGCCGCCGATACGTTTCCTGAAGGCACTGCGACGGCGGGGCCCGTAGACGAAAACGCCGACCTGTTCGGTGGGATGACGCCTGAGGTGGAAGTCGAGGAGCCGGTCAGCAGTGAGCCTGAGCCGGACACTGCAGAAGGATCTCCTGACGGTGATCCCATCGTCTCTTGCGCGGGCGCGGTCGCGGTCGGGGAAAGCCCGATGATCGACGACTTCGACGATCTAGACCTGAACCTCCTCGTCGTCGATAACCGCGACGCAACCTGGTACTCGTACACCGACGGAACGTCTGACGCGATGCTGATGATGAGCGCCGTCAGTGGTAGCTCCCCAGGTGGCGAGGGAGGAGTGCTGGAAGTCGTCGGAGACGCAGTAGCGGAGTACGCGGGTGTTGGAGTCGGGCTGCGATGGAGCGAGACGGGCGCAGAACGCTGTTACTATGATGCGTCGCTCTACGAGGGATTGACCTTCTGGGCGCGCGGGCGTGGTGCTGTGCGCGTCGCACTTCAGAATCCGTCCGTCCGCCCGCAAGAGTTGGGCGGGCGATGCGCCCCCGCCAGCGTCTGCTTCGATTCCCACGGTATCGACATCACATTGACGGACGAGTGGGTGAAACATGAGGTCCCCTTCGACGAGATTTCACAGGCTGGCTGGGGTTCGGATGCTGGCGACTTTCTGCCTGAAGAGCTCTTCCTGATCGAGTTTCAGTTCACTCCGGGTGTCGACTACGAGATGTGGTTGGATGATCTGACGTTCTACGGAGGAGGGGTGGAGCCGATGTTGCCAGACGGCGGGGTCGTCGTCCCAGAGTTGGACGCCTCCTCCCCAGTGACCGAGGATGTCGACGCCGGCGATGTCCTCATCGACGCTGCAACTCCGAACCTCGACGCGGGCTCGATGGACGCGAGTTTCTGAAGAAGGGAACCCGAGTCGCGTTGACGTAGCCCGCGGACAGTGCGTTCACCACGGGCGCGCTGTCCGCGCTGACGTTGACATGACGGAGCCGAAGTGAAGGCGTCGCACAAGTGACGCGACGCCCTCACTCGGTCGGCAGGTCTCGCCAGCACTTCACCGAGTCGTCATCGAGCAGTGCGCAGGTATGAACGGTTTCGGTGACCACCGACTTGGCCGTGCGCCCTGGGCCCAAGTCGAGTGACTGCAGGGCGTCGCCCATCTCTCCGGGTTCATCCCCAACGGACAACACCGGCTCTTGTGCGAAGTACTCGTCGGTGTTGCCGCCCCAGCACTTGATGCTTCCGTCGGACAGCAGGGCGCAATTGTACGTATACCCAGCCGCCACCTGCGTCGCGAACGCTCCCTCTCCCAAGGCCACCGCGGGTAGAGCATCGCCCATGTCTTCAGCGCTCTGGCCGCGGTTGACTCGATCGCCGAGGCCGAGTTGCCCGATGTGGTTGTAGCCCCAGCACTTGACCTGACCGTCGTCCAACGCGGCGCAGGTGTGGTGCCAGCCGGCTGCGACCGACACTGCGCTCCGTCCTGCACCGAGATCCACCCGGGGAGTGCCCGCCTCACGCGGTGGTCCCCAGCCGCCTTCACCGTACTGGTTTGAGCCCCAGCACGTGAGTTCCCCGCCCTCCAGTCGAGCGCAAATGTGTTCGCCACCAGCTGCGATGGCTTCTGCGCTGCCGCCGACGTCAATCCACGTGGGATCCGGACTCGTGCGCTCTTCGCTCGTGAAGAATTCGCCGGGGGTGCCGAAGCCAGCGAGCTGTCCCGCGACGTTATCCCCCCAGCACCAGATGTCCCGCAGCGCCGTCAGCACGCAAGTGTTCAAGGAACCCGCCTCGACGGCGAGCACGTCGACCAGAAAGTCGATGTCGCCGTACCCGATCGCCGAGTATTGGTCCAAGCCGCTTCCCCAGCAGGACACGGCGCGGTCGTAGAGCGCACACATGTGGCTTTCGCCGCCGCTGACCTGGTGCACGGCCGCCGGCTCGGTTCGGGCCAGCTTGTTGTAGTGTCGAGCGACGAACGCGCCGCGATCGAGCAGGCCCGTGGGGTTTTCGTCCAAGCAGAACAGCGTTCCACGCGATAGCAGGCAGGTTTGGCCAGGGGTGATTGCGACGGCCTCGATCTGCCAATCGTCTGGCAGTGGTGTATCGGCGGGAAGCAATTCGAGGGCTGGTTGCTCCGGATCCGGGCCCGCATCTTCCGCAGGCGTTACTCCCGCGCCGGCATCCCGGAGCTCGTCAGCTGGCGTCTGGGATGGATCAGGGGTGGGGTCGGTCTGGTCAGGATCGATGGGCGCGATCGCGGCATCAGCCGAGGGCGTCGGAGTCTGAGCGCCCAGGTCGCGCGGGCTCTCGTCGGCAGCTGTGTCCAGGGTCGAAGCATCCAGCCGGGAGCTCGCACTGTTTTCGTGGGGCCCCGAAGTGGTTTCGCGGGTCTGTTGTTCGGTAGCGTTGCCGACGCAGGCGACTGCCGCCAGCGCGGACAGGAGAGATGCGCCCGTGCCGGCAGTGACCAGCCCGATACACTCGCGCATGCGACCACGAGGATTCTCCACGGCGTGAACGTAGCACGCGTCGCTCGAACGCGGGCCCGGGCTTCGGTGTGCATCTGCCGCAGGCACACGGACAGCCTGTCGCCAAGATGACCGGAACTATTTCGCGTGAAATCGCTTCCCCGATAGGGAGCCAGGTGGATGCATGCCACTGAGCGGCCGTGAACGAATGACGCAAGGCGTCACGTCGCTTAGGAACGCGATTTGTAGGCGCCAATCGCGTTCCTAAGCCTCATGAACGCGACTTGTAAGCGCCAATCGCGTTCCTAAGCCTCATGAACGCGACTTGTAAGCGCCAATCGTGTTCCTAAGCCTCATGAACGCGACTTGTAAGCGCCAATCGCGTTCCTAAGCCTCATGAACGCGATTGGTGGTCTTGTGAGTGTTTCGCGGCACGGTGGCGCGATCCACGCGGCCGAGGTTTCACGACGTCGCATCCCTCTGCGCTCACGGCGCCGCCGTGCAGCGACCGCCGACGCAGTCGACGTCCAGGGACGGGCAGGCTTCCGCTGGGGCTTCGCAGTTTGCTGCGGCGTCGCCACACAGGCCGACTTCGACGCTGGCCAGGGTGCAGTCTCCGGGATGTTGCATCTGTACCGTCAATCTGTCGCCCACCAGCAGCGTACGGGTCAGCGCGAAGGGATCGCTGGTGATGCTCTGTCCGCATGGGGTGATCGGGAGGCCCGTCGTGCACGCCTCTTCGCTGCAAGATGGCGCGCCGTCTCGGCATTCGCAGCTGCCGCATCCGCTCGGGGGCGGCACGTCGGTTGCGCCCGAGGGGTAGCTCACGTAGGCAACTCGGCAGTCTTGTCCGCGCGCGCTTCCGGTTCGACAGTGGGCGTCGCGGCAGTCGTGGTCGCTGCCGAGTGGGGCGCAATCCGCCTTGTCGTTCTGGGTAGGGCAACGCTCTGCCGTGCTGGGGACCTGCCCCTAAGCGCTACTGAACGACTGCGACGGAGTCCACCTCCAGCGTAGCTACGACGAGTCGCAAGCGCACCGCGTGCTCGTGCTCAGCGGGATGGAGCCGGTGCTTGTCACAGCGGGCGTGTTCTTGTCACGCTCTGCTGAATTTGGACGCTGCCGACAGGCTGCGGCAGATTTGGTCTGAACCAAGTCCGCATCGTGCGCTGCGATGCTCGTGATCGCTGGGCGTTCGCAATCAGGCTTTTTTTGGCGGTCCTCGCCGCCGCCGAGCGGCGGGCTTGCGCACAGGAGGGCGATCCGAACCGATATCTCGTAGCGCCATCCGTGGAAATGGCCGTTGGCCCGACGACTAACTGATCGCAGCGTCGTTCGGCGCGTGAGTTTGCGTTTCGCTGCTACCATTGGGTTACCCAGAGCATCTTTGTTGGTGCATGGGACGCGGTCATCTTCTCTTCGTGTTGGGTATGCTCCTTTGGGGCTGCTCGGGTTCGACTGGGCACGGCAATGCCTCCATCCGTGACGCGGAGCCAGGTGACGCGGTGGAAGGTCCCAATGCGCTGGCGTCAGATGGACCTGCGTCGGGATCTTCCGCTGCCGCTGGGGTTCCAGGATCTGCTTCGACCGGGAACGACGTCGGCGAAGCGACCACAGGCCCCGAGCCCGGCTCCGAGGCGGCTGCCGGGGCAGGCCCAGACGGGTCCACCCCAGGTGCCGCTTCGACGGCCGACGTCATCAGCGGTGTGGCCCAAGGCAGCAGCGTGCGGCGCCTGCAGCGAGAGGATTTCGATCGGGTCGTGTCGGATCTGTTGCACGTCGAGGCGAACCCCTCCGACTCCTTTCCGGAAGAAGTGCCCACGCTGCACGGCTACTTCGAGGACGACAAGCTGCGCGTCAACGACCGCCTGCAGACGGAGCTGACGCTCGCGGCCGAATCGCTCGCACAAGCGGTGCGCAGCGACGCAGAAGCCTACGACTCGCTGACTCAATGTGGCGGCAACTTCGACGTCGGCTGCCGCGATCGATTCGTCGACGACTTGGTCAGCAGGGCCTATCGTCGGCCAGCCTCGGAGGGTGAACTCGCCGCCTACAGTTCGTTGTTCGAGCGCGGCAAAGACGTGGTTCAATCGGGGGACGACTTCGCCGACGGTGTGCAGGTGGTCGTGGAGGCCGTGTTGCAGTCGCCGAAGTTCATCTACCGCATCGAACAGGGGGACGGTAGCGATGAGCTCGGAACTCCGCTGTCCGATCACGAGCTGGCGTCACGCTTGTCGTTCCTGTTCTGGGGTACGCTGCCCGACGAAGAGCTGCGCCAGGCCGCGCTCGCCGGCCAGCTCGCCTCCCCCGAACAGATCGCGCAACAGGCCCGACGCCTCGCCGAGTCGCCGCGAGCGAACGCCAAGGTCGTGGACTTCCACGAACGATGGATGCAAGTCGGTGCGCTCGCCGGCGTGAGCAAAGACGCAGACGTGTACGCGCCGTTTTCGCCGGAGCTGGTGGACGCCATGCAACAGGAGTTGCGGCAGTTCGTCACGGAGGTGACTCTCAACGCCGAGGGCGGCATCACCCAACTGCTCACCGCGCCGTTCGGCTACTCCAACGCGCTGTTGGACGCGATCTACGCGCCGGACTCCGCTGCTGGGAGCGACGCGGACGGGCTTGCGCTGCTCGAGTATGCGCAGGACTCGCCGCGGGCAGGTCTGTTGACTCAAGCCGCGTTCCTGAGCGGGCACGCGTCGTCGAGCACGACGACCTCGCCGATCCTACGCGGGATCTTCGTGCTCGATCGCCTCTTGTGTTACAGCGTGCCGCCGCCACCGGCCAACGCCGCCGCTACCGAGCCGCCCGCACGGCAGGAGCCGCCGGCCACCACGCGTGAGATGTTCACGTGGAAGACATCGATGGCGGAGTGCGTGGGCTGTCACGAGCTGATCAACCCCATCGGCTACGCGTTCGAGGGCTTCGACGCCATCGGCCGCCATCGGTCGACGGAAAATGGCGTGCCCGTCGACACCTCGGGCACGATGCTGGCGCCGAGCCAGTTCGAATTCAGTGACGCGAAAGAGCTCGTCGAGCACTTGGCGTCACTCGAAGACACCCGCAGTTGCTACGCGCGTCACTTCCTCGAGTACGCCTACGCCCGGCCGGCAGCGGACGTCGATCAGCAGACCTTGCAGCTCCTGACGGACGGCTTTGGTCGCGACGGCTTCGGGGCACGACAGACGCTCGTCACTCTGGCGGGCAGTGACACCTTCACCCACTTGCGACAGTGAGCAGCGGGACTTCCTCCACTAGCGACCGGCGAATGCCCAACCAGAGCGACGGAACCAGACCAGCATGACCAAGACTAAAGACGCGAAGTTCCTGAACCGCAGAAGGTTCCTTCTCGGTGCGTCCGGCGTGAGCGTCGGCTTGCCGCTGCTATCGAGCATCGGTGCCGGACCAGCTCAGGCGCAATCGGGAGCAGCGACGCCGAGGTTTCTGAATTTTCATTGCAGCAGTGGTGTGGATGACGAGCGCTTCTGGCCAGGCATCGGGCCCTTGAGTGAGGGCGCGTTCTCCGGCAAGGGCATGGAGCCCGTCAGTCGCTACGCGTCGCGCATGCTCGTTCCGCGCGGTGTGCACGGCTACCCGGTGGGCACCTGGACGGGCCACTTGGAGGGCACCATCCAGGCGCTGACGGCCGCAGGTTACGACGGCAATGAACTCGGAACCGGAACTTCCATCGACCAACTCATCGCTCGTCAGCTGAGCGGCAAAGAAGCCTTGGTGCTCAGGCCAGGAGGACGCGATGAGGGCGTGCCCGCGTTCAACAGCATCTCTTACACCGGGCCCGGTCAACTCGCGGCGGCCGAGTCGGATCCGGCGCGTGCCTACCGCGGCATGGTGGGTTTGCAGACGGGTACGGAGGTGTCCGTCGGTGAGGATCTGGTTGCGATGCGGCGACAGAGCGTACTCGACCTGGTGCGCGGCGAGTTCGAGGACCTGCAGACGTGGAACTTGTCTTCCGACGATCGCCAGAAACTCGAGCAGCACTTCGAATTGATCCGCGACGTGGAGCTCGAAGCGACGGGCATGGAGTTGATCGGGTGTAATCTCGATGCCGCCAGTGCTTCCGATCTGGAGAACCTCGACCCGGAGCGCGTCGAGGCCAACGAAAACTTCCCGCTCGCAGCTCGTCTGCACGCGAAAATCGCAGCGTTGGCTCTAGCTTGCGGATACTCGCAGTCGGTGGTGTTGCAATGGGGCGCCGCGGTGGCGGGGTCCCCCATGTACCAGTGGGACGGCATCAATCATCAGTACCGACACCATCCGCTCTCTCACGGAACCACCGGCGACAACGGTGGGAATGCCGTCGAGGGCTACCGCGAGATGATCTACGCCATCGATCGCTGGAACATGAACGAACTGGCAACCCTGCTCGACACCTTGGACGGCTACGTCGAAGCTGACGGCCGCACCCTGCTGGACAACACGGTCGTGCTCTACACGAACGAGTTCTCCAACGGCCAAGGCCACACCACCGGAGACCTGCCACTGGCCATCTTCGGCGGCGGGGGGTATTTCAAGCTGGGTGAGTCGATCCTCGTCGGTGGCAGTCAAGCGGCGATCGAGGGTCAGGCTAGCGGCAATAGCAACCGCATGCTCGCCACCATCCTGGCTTCGCTCGGGGTGAGCCAGGATGGTTTCAGCGACCGCCCCGCGGACGAGTTCACCGAGCTGCTTGCCTGAACGGGCGTTCGCGAATCGCGCTCGCTCATTCAGGCCGTCAGTCCTGCCAGCGGCGAGTTGTCGGCGAAGATGTCCTGGCCGAAGCTGCCGATCCCCACGCCCATGGCGTTCGCCAGCGAGATCAGAACCTTAGTCGGGTTGGTGGCGGGCAACTGCAGCCCGTTCTGACCTGGTGAGGAGTGTAGTGATCCCCCGTCGGCCAACTGCCGTTCGCGTCGGTCATCGTGGAAGGGGTTGTTCGACCGGAGCCGAGTCGACGAATACCGCCGCCAATTGCGCCTGCGTGAGCGCTACGTCGAAGATCAGAAACTCGTCGTAGCGACCACTGAGCATCACGTCGGCGCTCCATTGCGATTTGCCCAGCCAGACGTTCACGTCGTCGATGTCCGATAGGTGCAACGGCGCGGGTGAGCGAGCGACGATCTTGCCGTCGACCACGACTTCGATGCCTCGCAGGGTGTCCACCACGACTCCAGCCATCGTCAGCACTCCGGATGCCATTTCCTGACCCTGAGCGAAGTACAGACTGCCGCCGATGTGGAATTCCCCCGAGATGACGGAGTCGGCGCTGCTCCAAGGGCAGGCGGAAGGCGTCAAGAAGACGGACGTCTCCCCGACGGTACCGCCCTCCTCGAGCTCGACGAAGCTGCCGAAGTCGAACAGCCGTTCCCAACAGGCGTCGCCGCTCCATTCCACCCAAGCGATGAACGTTGCCGCTGGTAGCGCGGAGATCAAGCCAGCGGGCAATTGCACGTAGTCGTCCACTCCGTCCAGCAGCACACTTCCCGTTCCGTCCAGTACAGCACCGCCCATCAATTCGCCGTGGGCCGAACCGATGCGGTCGTAGACGACGGTGCCCTCGCCACCGAAGTCGTAGTAGTGGATTGGCAAGACGGGCTCCATCACGACGTCAGCGTCCATCGGCGGGCTGGCATCTGACTCAATGGAAGGAGTGCTCGCGTCCAGCCCAGCGTCGATTCCCGTTGAGGTTTCGCTGCGGTCCGCTCCAGAATCGGCTCGTCTTCGTCCGGCGTCCTTTTTCGTCGCGTTGGTCGGCAGCTCCGTCGTGTCAGTCTCGGCTGGCGGTGAATCGGAAGCGTCAACTCCAGGGCTCGGTCTCGGGCCAGCGCGCAGAGCCTCGGGTTCGAGCAGGTCGATGGTGACCTCTCGATCACAGCTCGACGCACCCATGGCCACGAAGAAAAGGCCGATGCACTTTGAGACTGTCATGTCGCCAACGAAGGGTTTGGCCAGCGGGGCCGGTGTCCCAGTCTAGCCGACCCTCACAGTCAGATCGAGGCACGGCCGCTCCTCTCGTTGGTGTTCGCGTTTTCCGTTGTCCACCGCATTGTCCAACGTCAGAACGATTGGAACCCCGTGCGTCATGGCCTCCGTGTGGCGCGCGGTACCCACGAGGTGGCGCGTTTTGGGTGAACATCGCAATCCGGATCGAGGCGCAGGTCGGATCCTGACTTGTCCGCAGGCGTCGGTGCGCCGGCGGAAAGCTCGAGCGTGCGGATTGGAGCGGCTCGGTGGTCTCAGGTGGAACACCACTTCGGTTGTGCCTATGACGGAGATGTCCAGCCCTCCGGTAGCAGCCCCTTGGCGAAGCCGCTATCGGCACAGTGTGCGGCCGCTCAGAGCGTGATCACTTCCATAAACGTGGTCCCGGGGGTGTAACTTTCCGGGCATCGACAGCCACGAAAGAAATGGCGAGAACGCCCGAAGACTCGGGCTCGTCGTGTCATTCGTTGATTTGTGGTGGTTTTCAGCCAAATTGCGGGCTGGTTCCCAGCTCTACCCGCTTCGTTAGAGCTCAGTCGAAGACACCCCCCTACACGCACTACGGCGATGAGCAAGATGAGCCCCCACCTCCCAGGAGATGCAGCATGAAAGTTGGATTCAGTCGTGGTCAGCGGTCCGTCGTCAATCGTCGGGCCTTTCTGCGAGGTGCTGGCACTCTTGCCGTGGGTCTGCCGTTCCTCGAGGGCTTGCCGGAGCGTTCGGCTTGGGGGCAGGCGGGCGAACCTATCTTCAGTCTCTTCATCTGCCATTCCTGTGGAGTCGTGCTCGACAGCTTCTTGCCGGAGGCAGGGCCGGTCACGGCTGACAGCCTCGGTAGCAAGTCGGTCAGCCCCCTCGCGCCGTACGCGGACCGCCTGCTGATGCTACGAGGAGTGAACTTTGCTGGCGGTGGCGGTGGTTGTGGCCACGCCGACGGCCTGTGCAAGGCGCTGACGGGCGTGCCGCCGACGGGTAGCAGCAACAGGGCGATGGGCGGTGCTCCGTCGATTGACACGGACATCGCCAACGCGCTCAACCCCTCGGGCACGCCGCCGCTGGCGCTGTACGCGGGCATGGAGGGTGGCTACATCGACGCGCGTCTGTCCTTCGTCCAGTCGGGGCAGGTGCGGGCTGCGGAGAGCAACCCGTACCAGGTTTACCGAGACTTGGTGGGGCTGGCTCCTGCCACGAACGGTGGCGCGGCACCCGCGGTCGATCCAGATACCCAGGCGATTGTGGATGAGCTCGCGGTCCGCCGCACCAGCGTCAACGACTACGTTCGTGAGGAGCTGAACTCCATCAAAGCGAAGTCCGTGCTGAGTCAGGCTGACCGTGACCGGTTGGACCTACATCTCGAATTGATTCGCGACATCGAGACGACCATGACGGACATGGGCATGGGCTCGGGGGGTGGGTCGCTCGTCGGTTGCACGACGGACGGATTGGTCGAAGCGGACTTCGACGCGTTCAGCGACGGGCGCTCCCACAACGCCAATGGCCGCCAGGAAGAAGTGTCGATCCTGCAGATGTCGCTCACGGCGTTCGCTTTTGCCTGCAACCTCAATCGCACGGCGACGCTTCAAGTGGGCGACGGCACGGACGGTACCGTCTACGACGTGCCGAACAACGCTCGAGGCTGGCGTTTCCACCACATCAGCCACCGTATCCAAGACGATGGTGCGGTCGGCAACGACCAAATGGCAGCCGATGCCCACCGCGAGATCGACGCCTTGAGGATGGAAACCTTCCGCAAAGGGCTGGACAAGTTCGCCGAGTACACAACCGCCTCCGGCACGCTGTTCGACAACTCCGTCGTCATGTGGACGGTTCACGTCGCCGACGGCCCGTCGCACTCGCCGAACAATGTGCCGCACATTTTGGTCGGCAACGCGGGCGGATACCTGAAACAAGCGCAGACCATCCAGTTCGGGAATGGCGGTTTCGGTGGCGGTGGCCTCGCCAATGCGGACTTGCTGAACACGATCAAGGCCGCCGTCGGAGCGCCGACGAACGGCGGGACCGTCGCCGACATCATGGCTTGAGTCGGGCTCGACCTACTGACGACCCACGGGCGCAACGGTCGCCGGTGGGCTCGTCATGCGGCCCGCATCCGGACTCCGCAGCTTCAATCCCGGGAGCTCGTTCCGTCGTTTCCGCGGTGCGACGATTCCTTCGGCGGGTTCGACTTGCTCCCCTGTAGCGACGAGCGGAACCGCTCTTGGATCGCGAGATTCTCCAGGCGGCCCCAGAACGCTGCATGTCCCAACCAAATGGCGAGGCCATTGAGGTCTTTGAACATGCCGGGCACGTGCTTGGGCGCTCGAACCAAGCCCTCGTGGGCGTGGGCAGCGAGCACGGGTACGTCATCTAGTGCAACTTTGCCCACGAACAGCCAACGAATCAGATCCGCCCTCCCCGTCGCAATGGCCGAGGTCAGGAAGTTGTAGTTCAGCACGATCCCCTTCGTGTAGACGATGTCCTTGGTGAACGGGGCACCACCGCTGACCACACCGCCGCGAAACACGCGCTGCGAGCTCCAGAAGCACGTCTCTTCGTCATAGCCCTCGGTCCGAAACCATTCGAAGACATCGAGGAAGTCAGCACCGTCCTCGCTCTTGTCGACCGCCAACACGCGATCGTTCAAGCGCCTGGCGCGACGTGGGTGGCTGGTCAGCGTCAGCACTTCGAGCAGCGCTGCCAGACCTTCTTGGGTCGAGGCCACACGGGGTGGACCGATGCCGAGCCAACGCGCCACGGGTTGTGCGTTGCCGTTCATGCTCGTCGCGACGTGGACCCAGCCCTCGTGTACCTCCAGTAGCCGCAGGTCTCTCTCGCTGAAGCTGGCGCTTTGGCGCACCTTGATGTAGCTGCTGCCGGCTGCGGCGTCTGCGACGATGCCGTCGTCGAGGATGACGGTGACGACGCCCTCGCCGAAGTACTTCTCCAATCGCTCGTTCAAGATGCCGACGGCGCGCTCAGCTTCGATGTCTCGCGGAGGTTGCGGCCCGAGCACCGTGTCGTCGAGTTGGGTGAGGATCTCGTACATGCCGAGGGCGACACTGCGCACCTGGGTGCGGCCGTCGGCGAAGTACTCCTTGGGGGTGCCGTACAGTCGCCGGCTGTAGGAGTAGAACTCCGGTGTGCCTCGGGCCTCCAGCATGTTGATGACGTCGATGTACTGGCGCGCGGTTTCCTCCAGGATGCGGCCGATTGGGTCCCGCCCCAGGTCACGCTTGGCGTCTTGTTCGATGGCCTCGAACTCGGCTTTCTTTTGAACTGGGTCGAAACCCAACGGGATGGTGGAGTAGTACTCCGTTCCTACCTCGGGCATCTGCTTCCAGCCGGACTTGCGGAAGCGTTCGAACTCCGTGTTGTCCCACTTGATGCTGTTGAGGATGCGGATGGGTTGTTGCGCATCCACGAGCCGTTGGGCGAGGTGGGCGACGCGCTCTTTGTACGATTGCCAGGGTTGGGGGCTCACCCTCAGTCTCTAGCTCCACTCCAAGCTTTGGACAATCGGCCCAGTGCCAGCAGGAACGTGTCCTCGAGCGGTCTTTGGGCGCGGCTTCGTGAATCCTACGGCGAGTGGGTGGTTTCGTCGTCGGAATTGGTCGACACTGAGCACATGCGTGCTTTCTGCTCCTTGGTCATGGTACTGGCAGCTGGCGTCGGGTTTGCCTGCTCCTCGCCGCCCGCTCCGGTCGCGCCCACCGAACCACCACCGCCGCCGGCTCCCTCCGTCGCCGAGACGGTAGAGGTGACACCTCCGGCACCATCCCCTGCCACGGACGACTCTTGGGACTCGACGCGGCCCATCGATCCCTCGGAGCTGCTTGTGCGGCAGGTGTACGTCGTAGTCGACGAAACGTCGGTGTGTCCCACCCAGGAGCAAGCCACAGCGCGCGAGTGCGGGCACAGCGTCGAAGACGTGACTCGGGGCCTGCGCGTGAAACGGGGAATGCGGGTCACCGTCGTTGCTGAACCGGCCCAAGAGGGCTTCTTGCGCGCGCTCCGATTTCAGAAGGCGGGCACCTTGCCCGGTTGGGTGCTGGCTTCCGACGTTGCGGAAGAGCCCAGCACGGAGCCACTCGATGCATGGGATGCACTGCCGCAGGTCGTCGGGGCCGTGAACGTCAGCCGCATGCCGGCACGCGAAGTGAGCGGTCTGTCGCGTGGCACTCTCGTCAAGTGGCAGCGAGTGCGCGCTCCTCGCTTTGGCGCATTCCAGGGTGAGGTCACGCTCTACCTCGAGGCGGAGCTTGGCGGCGGATTTGCGATTCGCCTTCCAGGGCCGAGTGAGCACGACGAGTACGTCAGTCGCCACGATTGTCTGATGTCGGGCGAGTGCCTGCTGCTCGATTACTCCTGCGATGATGCCTACTGCGATCGGATGTCGATACTCGCACGAGCGACGGGCCAGCTAGTACCACCCCCCGCCGTCGAGCGTTGGGCATATGGCGAGAGCCCCATTCCGCTGTTCGAGGGGCTCGTCATCGCAGACAGGCACGGCGTGTTTCCCGAGCAAGCGGTGAAGCAGGCCCCCCCGAAGGAGTGAAGCGGTGCGAGCGTGGAGCTGGCGGCGAAGCACGCCTCTTCGGGGGACGACGCAAACTCTTCGCATTGCAAGGGACGTCACTTGGCCTCATGCCTGAGGCGTGAAATTCGAGGCGATGCTGGGCCCTCTGTTTTTGCTTCTGAGCTGTGGAGCGAATACCGAGAGCGTGGGCACTGACGTGTGCGTCAGTGGGACGCGATGGATCGGTGGCAGTTCAGGCGACGCCGAGATGAGACCCGGCGATGATTGCATCGCCTGCCATCGCCGGGAGGACGGTCCGCGCTTCACCGTCGCGGGCACCGTCTACTCCGACTTGCGCCAGAAGACGCACTGCTTTGGCGAGTCTGGCGTCACCGTGCGCATCGAAGATGCAACCGGTCAGACCGTGAACCTGCAGACGAACGGCGCGGGCAACTTCTATACGAAGAACAAACTGGAGCCGCCGCTCAGGGCGTCCGTGATCCGCGATGGGGTGGAAACGCCGATGATCGCGGCTCAGCCCACGGGCGAATGCAACTCCTGCCACACGTCGGAGGGGGCCAACTCCGCCCTCGGTCGTATCGTGCCCGGTTCGGAACTCGTGCTGCCGTGATGTAAGTACCGGGTGAGGGCGAAGCTCGGCCACAAGACCTGCGTCGAACTCAGTCGGTCACCCAAGGCACCGAATTCGGATCCCTGTGTGGGTGCTGAAAGCATCTACTACGTTGCGGTCCGTACGCCTTGGGCGGCAGACTGCTGAATCCCCAAGGGCTACCGTGTTGCGCCAGAAGCTGCTCATTCTCCAGTCCGTCAATTCGAGCTCATCAAGCGCCGATCAAGGACCGGCTCGCGCTCTTCGCCACTCGAGCGGTGAAGAGCCGGGCGCCTCGGCTCATCACTTCGGTCACTACCTGGATCGCAAAGGGTGAACGACAAAGCCCTGCCGAAACGCTGAACACTTGCTGGGAAACCCCATGTCATCACGCCCGTTGCTAATTCCTGGATTCTCGCGCCTCCTGCACGGTGGCGACTACAACCCCGACCAATGGTTGCACATGCCGGAAGTCATCGACGAGGACTTCCGACTGATGAAGCTCGCCGGTTGCAATACCTTCTCGATCGGTATTTTCGCTTGGACGAGCTATGAGCGCGAGGAGGGCGTCTTCGATTTTTCGTGGCTCGAGCGCATCATGGACCGCATGGGCGATGCGGGGCACAAGGTGATCTTGGCGACGCCTAGCGGTGCGAAACCCGCGTGGCTCGCCCAGAAGTATCCCGAGGTGCGTCGCGTCGGGCGCGACGGAAGGCGCCTGCAAGTGGGCGGGCGTCACAACCACTGTATGACCTCGCCTGTCTATCGCGAAAAGGTCGCCGAAGTGAATGCGCGCTTGGCGGAGCGCTGTGCGGAGCACCCGGCGCTCGGCATGTGGCACCTCTCCAACGAATACAGCGGGGAGTGCTTCTGCGAGTTGTGTTTGGCTGGTTTTCGCGCTTGGCTCGCGGACCGCTACCAGAATGTGGATGTGTTGAACCAAGCTTGGTGGACGGCATTCTGGAGCCACACGTTCACCAGCTTCGAACAGATCGATCCGCGGGACGGCAGCATCGACGCGATGAAGCTCGACCACAAGCGGTACACGACCGACGTCACCACGGACTTCATGCTCGGCGAGCTGGCGGCGGTTCGGCGTTTCTCGAGCGCGCCCGCGACGACGAACTTGATGGGGCTTCACGAGGGGATCAACTACGCCAGATTGGTGGCGGAGCTCGATTTGGTCGCGGACGACCAATACCCCGGCTACTCCCCCTTCTCGCCCAACCTGGAGCGCGACGTCCTACGCACGGCTTTCAAGAGTGATCTGTACCGGAGCTTCAAGCCCGATCGCCCTTGGGTGGTCATGGAGAGCTGTCCGGATGCCGTGCAATGGCGGCGGCCGGCGCAACTCAAGCGCGCAGAGCTGCACCAGGCGGAGATGCTTCAAGCGCTCGGGCACGGAGCGGAAGGGACCTGCTACTTTCAGTGGCGCAAGGGACGCGCCGGCAGCGAGAAGCTGCACGGTGCGGTGGTCGATCACGTCGGTCACGAGCACACGCGGGTGTTCCAGAGTGTGGCGTCCTTGGGCTCCTTGTACGAACGCTTGTCGGAGATCATCGGCTCACGCGCCGAGAGTGACGTGGCGTTGATCTACGACTGGGAGGTGCGTTGGGCGTTTGAAGCGAGCGAAGGCGTGCGCTCGGATAACGATGCCTGGGCCGTCGGACCCCGACCGAGTGACTCCTACGCAGCCACTTGCATCGAACACTACGCTCCTTTTGCGCGCCATGGCGTGTCCGTGGACGTGGTGGATGCAGAGCGAGATCTCAGCGGCTACAAACTCGTGATCGCGCCCCAGTTGTGGATGTTGGCGCCCGGAGTCGCCGAGCGCATCGCGCGTTTCGTCGAGGCCGGCGGCACCTTCGTGGGGACGTACTACAGCGGCTATTGTGACCAGAGCAATCGCTGTTTCTTGGGGGGCTTGCCAGGTGACGGACTGATGCGAGTGTTCGGGATCTGGAACGAAGAGACGGACTGGTTGCCCGAAGACTGTCCGCGACGCATCACGACGCGCGCGGAGGCCGACGGACTGGGGCTCGCCGCGGAGTATGTGGCTTCGGAGGTCTGTGGGCTGGTGCATCTGAAAGGGGCGACGGCGCTGCTCGAGTACGCAGAGGACTTCTATGCGGGGCGCCCAGCGCTCACCCGCAACAACCTCGGTAAGGGCGCGGCGTACTACCAAGCTGCGCGCTTGGAAGCGCGATTCCTCTCCGACTTCTACGCTGGGCTCATCGATCGACTCGGCTTTCACCGAGCGCTCGGCGAGCACCTGCCGTCGAAGATCGCTTTGCAGCGCCGCGTCAGTGACGAGCACGAGTATCTGTTCGTGCAGAATTTCTCCGCTGAGCCGTGCTCCCTTTCGCTGCCCTCCTCGGGTTATCACGATCTCGTCGCCCGGCGTGCGGCTGGGCCTGACTTGCAATTGGCGCCCTGGGCCTCCACCGTGCTCCGTTCTGCCCGCTGAACATCATCGAGCGTCGGTTCGCTAGAGCTCGCTGTGGCCGCTGGACCTCGTCGAGCGTCGGTGCGCTGGCGCTACTGACCGTCGTCTGAAGTCGACGTGGTCGTCATCAGTGTCTGCGCACAACGGAAACCGAGCATCGGGCTCAGCGCGTTGGGGACTTCGCTACCGCGGTAGGAAGGACGCAAGCGGCTGACGTAGCTGACGTTCCAACCCGCCCCGCGGATCACCCGGAGTTTGCCGACTTTGGGCCCAGACGGGTTGTCCTGTGGCTCTTTGGGGTAGGCGCCGTGCCAGTCAGCGACCCATTCCCGGACGTTGCCGGCCATGTCGTAGAGGCCGAAGGGTGAACGTCCTTTGGTGTACTTGCCCACCGGAGCGAGGGTGGCGAATCCGTCGTCACCTTCGTGCAACGTCGGGAGTGAGATCTGATGGCTCCTGCCCCACGTCGCACAGCGTTCGTCGCAGCCGTTCAGATGTGCGGGCGTCGGGTCTTCATCACCCCAAGGGTGGTTGCGGGGTTCGCCGCCGCGGGCTGCATACTCCCACTCGGCTTCCGTCGGAAGACGCTTGCCTTGGGCCTTGCAGTAGGTGTCGGCCATCTTCCAACTGATGCAGTTGATGGGGTACTTGTCCTGGGACTTCTGACCGTAGGTGCACAGCGTGGGGTAGAGCTGGCGTTCGCGTTGGCTGATGTTCGGCCAATACACCTTGTTGCTGGGCCGTCGGCATTTCTTCTTGGTGACGCACGCGCCGTACTCAGCAGCCGTCACTTCGAACAGATCGATGCAGTAGGCATCGAGCGCGACGGAATGCGCCGGTTTTTCGTCATCTTCCGCCGTCGTGGCGTCCGAACCCTGACGATACTCGGTGGCGTCGACCTTGGCCATGTGCTTGGGGCAGGCCGCGCTCACGGTCGGGGTTCGAGTCTCGTCGGTGTCCGCCGCCGAGCTCGCTCGAGGGCTGGGCAGTGACGGAGTGCTCACCGGCGCTGGTGAACCCGCCTGCTGCGCGCTGGCTCCCAATTGGGCGGCAGCTTGCCGGGCTTGCTCCGCCAACGACTTCAGCTCCGCACGAGCCCGCTCCGAAGGCTCGCCCTCCTGCACCAGAAAGACGGCGCCTCCGATGAGTCCCAACAACACCAGTGCCAACAACACGGTGCGGCCGGCGCCCCCGCCTGACTTGGGTGTGGAAGTGCCACCGGAGGTCGTCGGCATGCCCGTGGCGTGCGTCGGGACGGGAAGCGGTTGCGCGGTCCCTGGTGCGACCACCGTTTCCGATGTGCCGAGTCCCGGCGGTGAGCTGGGCGGGTGAAGCGGGGGGTGCGCCAGGGGCCGCTCGCTACCTCGGTTTCTGGTGGAGGTGACGCCGAGCGCGTCTTCCACAGCCTTCAGAAACTGCGCAGCACTCGCGAAGCGGTGTTTCGGATCGACCGCCAGGGCGACTTGGAAGACTTGCTCCAAGGCATCCGTCACCTGAGCGCCTCGTGCGCGGGGGGTGGGGCGTTCAGCGACGTTGGCGGTGGCGTAGCCGAGCTGCACCAAGTCGTCGCCTTGGAGCGCCGTGCGTCCGGTGAGTAGTTCCACGGCCACCAACGCCATCGCATAGACGTCTGTCCACGGCCCGGTTGCTCCGAAGCTGCGAGTGAACTGTTCTGGCGCGCCGTACTGTGGAGTGAACGACGTGATGCCCACTCCGGTCTTGGCCAGGGCGGCCTTCAAATGGGTATTGTCGACCATCTTGGCAACGCCGAAATCGAGGATCTTGATCGGCGTTTCCGTCGAGCGGGCGTCGTTGCCCAGCACGAACAAATTGGCGGGTTTGATGTCGCGGTGGGCGATGCCCTGAGCGTGGGCGACGTCGAGTGGCGGCAGTACGCGGCTGAGGAAGCCCAGCAGCTCGCGTTCACTCCAGGCGGGCAGTGCACGGCGCTGTTCGTTCTCCAGAACCTCTTCCAGGGAATGACCGTCCAGCCACTCCAACACCATGTACGGCATCCATTGCCCGCTGGGCGTGGTGTAGGCGCCGACGTCCCTCGCCTGAACGATACCCGCGGTCTGACTGGAGAGCTCCGTCAGCAGCGCGCCCTCTTGGATGAACGCGTGTTGCAGCTCGTCGCGCTGCTCGATGGGTGCCGTGGACAGACCGTTGAAGAATTTTATCGCGACCGGTCTGTTCCAAATCGTGTGTTGGGCGCGATACACGACAGCGAAGCCTCCCTCGCCCACCAGCCGTTCGACGCAGTACTTCTCCGCGATGGTCTGGCCGGCGATACTGAGCGGGTCGCGGTCGGTCATGGGCTTGTGTCCAGGGTAACTGTGCCGTGTGCGGGACGCTACCGAGGCGTGTCGTCGGAGGCAGGCATCTCGCTGTGGTGTCGCCGTGGGCGCCCGATCTGTGGAACCGTGCCTTCAGTATTCCCGAGCGGCAGAATGCCGACCGCGATTTGTGAGGGAGGCGTGCTTTGCTCCGACCACTCAACTCACGCGCTGCGTCACGAGCTGACGTTTGAGCGGTGCGCTCAGGGGATTGTGGGCCGAGCTGTTGTGTCACCGTGTGCCAAATAGCTAGAACTGTGCCGGACGTCAGAGGGCAGATCCGAGCGATCGCGGACGTTAACCACTTGAATAGAGGCGGTAATGCACGCCGGGCCGGGTGGCACGCGACTTGTATTGCAGCTGGCCCATGACTCGCTCGATCCCCTGCTATCCCCGCGAGCGCCTTGCATCTCTTGGCCTCGCTCAGCTCGCCTTTGCCACCCTGCTGCTTCTTTGCAGCGCGTGTTCCTATGGGTCCAGCTCTCGCGCTGACGATGGTGCTGGCGATGGGCTGGGCAGCGACGACCCGTCCGAAAGCGTCACTGCTGGTCCTCCGGAAATCACCGAGATCCCGGAGGCTCCCGAGGAGGTGCTCGAGACGGCCGCCGGCGAGGTCGACGAGACGAAAATCCGCGCCGCGTTCATCAACGACAATGACCTCGAGGTG
Organism: Polyangiaceae bacterium; assembly: GCA_050301735.1. GTDB lineage: Bacteria > Myxococcota_A > Polyangia > Polyangiales > Polyangiaceae > SZUA-265. The sequence goes on from JBNKZR010000075.1 coordinate 19,874, forward strand.
CTGATTCCGCTGTCTCGTAAGGGCAAGGGAGCACTCAGCGGTAGCATTGCAGTGAAGCTGGTCAACGCTTCGCTCGCGGAGGTCGTCAAGGTCGGCAGCCGGCGCGCGAGCTTCGAGCAAGACGAGGACGACGCGACTCACCGTCTGGTCATTCGAGATCTGCCGATGACCTGGGTTCGTGGCCAAACGGGAACACTCGTGATCGACTGGACGGTGGAGACCAACGGAGACGACGCGGCCTTGCGCGGTCAGCGCAGTCTGTACATGGCTCTCGGTCCGCTGGAGGTGCAGTTGCGCGGGCCGACACGGCTTGGTCTCGGCGAAGCTTCGCCGTTGCGCGTCTTGGTGCGGAACCGGGTCACGCAAAAGGCGATCGAAGACGCCGTCGTGATGGCGACACTGACCACGACGGGTGCCGACGGCGCTGCGCTAGAAGAGGAGCTGTTCGAGGGCGTGACCGACTCCTTCGGCGAGTTCCTGGACCAGGTACAGCTTCCTGACGACGTCGCCGCTGGGCAGGTGCGCGTGGAGGTCTCCCACGAGGACGGCCAAGTGTGGACGGCGATGAACGTGCAGGTGGATCCGTCCGAACAACGTGTGCATCTCAGCGCCGACAAGACCATCTACAAGCCGGGACAAGACATCGAGCTCCGCCTGCTAGCTCTGGACGGACCGGAGCGTGAGCCCATCGCGAACAGCGCGGTGACCTTCGAAGCACTCGACGGCAAGGGGCTCAAGGTGTTCAAGCGGCAGGTCGATACGGACGAGTACGGCGTCGCTTCGGCGACGGTGCCGACCGACACTCGCGTCAACGAGGGCAACTGGGTCATCAGTGCCCAGGTCGCCGGCAACCGACAGCAGCTGTCGGTGCCCGTGCGTCGGTATATCTTGCCCAAGATGCAGGTGGATCTCGTGCCATCGGCACCGTTCGTTCTCGCTGGTGAACCAGTGCTCGGCACCATCGAGGCTCGGTACTTGTTCGGTGAACCCGTGGCGAATGCCACCGTCACGCTGACCGCAACCGGAAACGGCGTTGCGATTCAGCAGACTGGCACTACCGACGAAAACGGCGTTTACGGCTTCGAACTCGCCACGCCTGCGGATGTCGCCCAAAACGTCTCGCTGAACCTCGCCGTGTCACTGACCGATCCCGCTGGGCAGCAAGAGAGTGCTGCAGGAGCGGTCGTCATCGCTCGGGAGGCCGTCAGCGTCGAGGTCTTCCCCGAGCACGAGCCGATTGCGATGGGGGTCGACAATCGCATGCTCATCTTGGTGAGTGACGCCATCGGACGCCCCTTGGTGACGGACGTTACCGTCACGGGTCTCGAAGAGGAGCCCGTCAGTTCGAGCACCAACTCCAACGGCATCGCCGCGCTGGAATTCGTTCCGGAGGCAGCGCTCAACCTGCGGGTCGAAGCCCAGGATGGCGCTGGTCGCACGGGTCGTTTCCAGCGCATCATGGGTGTGGCGGACGCGCCTCCGTTTTCCGTGATGGCGGATGCGGCGTTGTACGTGCCAGGTGAAGAGGCGCAATTGAGCGTCTTCGGTACCGAAGACATGGACCGTGTGTTCGTCGACCTGTTCCGTGGTGTTGCCGGCGTTGGGAGTCTGACCGTGGAACTCGACGATGGCTTCGGAGAAATCAGTGTGCCCATCACCGAGGACATGGGCGGGCTGCTCGTAGCGGAGGCTCAGGCGCCCACCGCTGATGGCGGCATGCTCGTGTCCACTTCTCGCATCTTGGTCGAGTCGGCGAAGCGGCTGCGAGTGAATCTGGTCCCGAGCAGCGACAGTGTCCTGCCGGGGGAGGAGGTCGCGCTCGACGTCGAAGTGACGGACATCTTGGGGAACCCTCAGGTGGCGTCGCTCGGGCTGAACGTCGTCAACGAGGCCTCCTTCGCTTTGGGGGGCGAGCCTCGGACTCAGATAGAGACCAGCTTCGCGCTCGACACTCGCCTGCTGTCGACGGACACGAGTGTGCTCGGCAAGACGGGCTTCGATCTCCTGAACATGGAACCGTCGGAGGAGCGCGACTTGCTCGCTCGAGCGCTCTTCTCCCGCGGCGGCATGGACGCCGCAGCAGATGCTGCTGGCTTACCTCGCTTCGACTACAACTCAACCGCGCAGGAGCGCCCGCAGATCCAAGGTGCCATGGCGACCAAAGTGCAATCGGATGCGAACACGCTCGTCAACACGCTGCGTGCCGACTTCAACTACACCGTGTTCGAACCCGAGGAATGGTTCGACACCGTGGAGGAAATGGCCAACCGCCTGCGCGATCCGTTTGGCCAGGAGTACCAAGTGACCGTCGACCGCAACGCCCAGCTACTGACGATGCTCTCGTTCGGGCCGGACGAAGAGGAGAGCACGTTCGACGATGGAGTAGCGACGGTCGGCCTGTACCTGCCGAGTCCCCCGATCGAGACGGTGGTCCCGACGGCGCCAGGTGCAGGCGTAGCCGGGCAGCCTGTGGCGATGGCCGCGCCGGCGACAGGTGTGGGCGGAGACTTCCTCGCTGAAGACCAGGCCGCCGCGTTCGACCCCGCCGAACCGGCACCAGACACTCCGACTGTGCGCGCTGCGACGCAACCCCAGGGCGTCGCGGTACGCTCGGACTTCCGCGAGACGGTGTACTCGAACCCCACCCTGATCACCGACGCAGACGGGCGTGCGAGCATATCGTTTCCAGTGGCTCATTCGATCACGACCTGGCGCGCGAGCGCCGACGGTTCGACGACGGAAGGCCACATCGGAGCGGGGCGCGCCTCGTTCAGAACCTTTCAGTCATTCTTCGTCTACTTCGACATGCCGACGCAGCTGACCCAGGGTGACCAGCTCGAATTGCCGGTCATCGTCTACAACTATC
>JBNKZR010000076.1:0-22481 GCA_050301735.1 Polyangiaceae bacterium
GGAGCCGCACCCGCGCCTCGCGGCAAGGAGCCGAGCAGGTGGGCCATGTCGACAGCCTGCTCCGACTCGTCTCGAGCAGGATCCTGCACGCAATCTGCGACCGCGCCGTAGCCTCCCAAGCTGCTCGTGATGACGGCGATGTGCACATCGTCGATGGCTCGGAACTCGCGCACGCCTTCGGGACACGGTGCGTTGGACGTGGCCGGCGTCGTCCCCGTGTCTCGCCCGCGGGCATCCACGCACCTGGGGTTGACGAAGCGCTCCACCAAATCGGGCAGAGCAAGCGCCAAGATGTCCTGCTTGTCGGCCATGGACTGCGAGTTGTCGACGACGAACAGCAGATCGACCCCGTCAATGCCGGATTGCACCAACTGGTCGATAGTGAGGTTCGTGGTGCGTGGCTGCTCACGCCCAATCGGGCGTTCGAGACACGCCATCGCGGTGGCAAGCACGACGGCTACGGACACGCTCCATACCAGCGTTCGAAGCAGCGCAGACGGCGAGTGAACGAACATGGCATCCGCACAAGCACGATGCGGGCCACCATCGCGACGCACTCGGTATGGGCGGGTTCGACACTCACCTCGTCAACGACGTTGGCGGCGCCATCGCAGTTGGCAGTCGGCGGCCTGCGTTCGCGCTGTCGGTCTCGGTGGGTGGTGTTGGCACCGGCGCCTACGCGCCGAGACCCGCGCTCAGTGCGACTCGGAGCACGGCAGCGCGAGTCGTCCAATTCACTTATTCCACGCAGCCTGCCTTACACGCGTCGTGTGAGCATGAGCACCCAGCACTCACCGCGGAACACCGTCGAGTACAACGTCCGAGCAATCGACAAGTCAGTTCTCGACTTCTGCTCTGGCGCCGATTTTCGCGTGCTAGTGTGCCAGGACCACGGGAAGGGACTTGGATGCGTTTCGTTCGGAATCGGAAGCTGGCGGCATTGCTTGGGCTCGTGCTCTCAACGAGCACGCTGGGTGGGTGTGGAGACGACTCGGGAGGACGACCGAGCTCGGGTGATGGTGGTCTCGACGCGAGTGTGCCAAGTTCACAGTCAACCCCGGAGCCAACTGGGTCGGGTACGCCCGCGACACCCACCCCGCCCGTTTCCACGGAACCGTCGACACCGACGCCCACTCCGACGACTCCGGTGACGCCAACCGGCGCGATGGATGCAGGCTCAGAGATGGATGGCGGCTACTGGGCACCCCCAGAATGCATCCTGATCGACAACGCCAAGGTCAACGGCATCGTGGCGCCGGCAGGTCTACAAGTCGGATTCCGCGTGTTGGATTGCGACGGCAACCCAGTGCGCCCCCTCGTCGACGACGATGTCGTCATCATCAACGACGAAAAGAACGAGGCCTTCGTCGACAGTTCCGAGGGCGCGAGTGCCTCGGGCATCGGTCTACCGAGCGCCCTCGAATTGTACTCCGTGCTGGCGCTCGATCTCTCTGACTCGGTCGTGCCTTCGGCAAACGACGTCATCGACGCCGCAGAGGCGTTCGTCAATGCCGTGGTGACCGAAGCCGAGTCGCGACTCAAGCATCGCGTCGCGATCTATGCCTTTGGCAGCACTGCAAACACGGAATTGATCCAGGACTTCACGAACGACGCCACGGTGTTGAACGCTCGGCTCGAAGCTCTGCGAACGGCGCCCGGCAGAGGCACGACGAACCTCTACGGCGCCTACATCACGGCGTTGGAGCATCTGGCTCAACAGGGCTCACCCGATGCGGTCATCGAGAAGTTCCTCGTCGTCATGACCGATGGAACGCACGAAGCCGGCAACGTCGACGAGCTACGTTCACAAGCGCTGTACGCGAAGCAGCTCTCTGGAGCCACCATCTACAGCATCGGCGTACAAGGCGACTACGACTCCTGCCGTCTGGAGGAACTGGCGGGGAGCGCCCTGGGCTCCAATCGCGGCGGCGGTTGTCGCCAAGGAGATGCGTGTTCCCCCGACGTGCCCACGCCGCCCACTTGCACCCAATACGTGACGGTCGAAAACGCCGGCTTGCTCACGGGTGCGTTTCAGCAACTGTCCGAACGCGCCGCCGGTGTTGCGCGCAGTAACTACGTCGTCGGGGTTTGCACGCCCGTGGAATTGGGCACCCCCACGCTCACCATCAACGTCGACGTCGACGGCGCTTCGGACAGCAGCACGCTCAACTACGACACGACGGCATTGACCGGTGAACTCGCCTCCTGCCAGGCCTCGGACATCGCCGTGGGTCAGCTCGTCTGTGACAGCTACGGGATCTGTGAGGTCGCCTGTCTGAACATGGAGTGTGGTTCCGATCTGGGTCTGACCTGCGGCACCTGTGGCGGGCTCGACTACTGCTTCGAAGGTCTGTGCCTGACCGCGTGCGAGGGCATGACCTGCGGCACAGACAACGGGATCAGCTGTGGCTCCTGCACGACCAGTCAGTACTGCGACGGTGACAACGTCTGCAAGACGCCCTGCATCAACATGGACTGCGGCATGGACCACGGGTTCGCGTGCGGTACCTGCACCGAGCCAGACTTCTGCGACACCAGCGTCAACCAGTGTCTGACCGCTTGCGAGGGTATGACCTGCGGCACGGACCAGGGCATCTCCTGCGGCACCTGCGACGTGACAGAATATTGCGATACCGACAACGTCTGCAAAACGATTTGCGACGGCATGGACTGCGGGACCGATCGGGGGGTCTCCTGTGGAACCTGCGCAGGTACGGACTACTGCGATACGACCGTCAACCAATGTACGCCCGCCTGCGTCAACCTCGATTGCGGTCGCAACAATGGCGTCAGCTGCGGCTCGTGCGGCAGCATGCAGTACTGCGACAAGAGCGCGGAGCTGTGCACGACATGTGCTGGGGACGCGGATGCGGGGGCGTGCGAAGAAGTCTGCCAATCCGATGATGGCGACGCGGGCGGCGTCTGCACCGACCTGTGCGTGGACATGAACTGCGGTACCGACCAAGGTGTTTCTTGCGGAAGCTGCTCCGGCATCGACTACTGCGATGTCGACAACGTCTGCAAGACGCCCTGCGACGGCTCGGAGTGCGGATACGATCGTGGGTTTGCCTGCGGGACTTGTGTCGATGGGGAGTACTGCGACGACTCGAACACCTGTGCCAACGGCTGCGCCGTCAATCCCTGCGCAAACGGCGGGACGTGCACGCCAGAAAACAACGGCTACTCGTGTGCCTGCGCAGGGGGCTTCGCCGGCGAAGACTGTGCGTACGCAACGAACTTCTGCAACGGCAACTACACGTACGCAGCGGCCGTTGGCCAAGGCTGCACGACGATCACTGGGGACTTGACCATCAGCGGCACGAGCGCGACTGACCTCGCGGGGCTCGAGTCGATCTCCGTCATCGGAGGCAACCTCGTCATCTCCAGCAACTCACAGCTGACGTCGCTAGCTGGACTCGACGGCCTGACGCAAGTGAGCGGTAACCTGACCGTATCGTCGAACGGCGTGCTGACCTCCCTAGATGGCTTGCAGAACCTCGACAGCGTGGGCGGAAGTATGACCGTTCAGTCCAACAACCAGATGACCCAGGCGATAGGCATGCGGGTCGGGGTCGGCACCAACCTGAGCATTTCCGGCAACCAGCTGCAAGTGATCGAGTTCACCGATCTGAGTGCCTTGGGTGGCAACTTGCAGATCAGCGGCACCCCCGCGCTGATGACGGCTGACTTCCCTGCCCTCCTCGACGTGGGCAACATCCAACTCCTGAGCGGTGCGACGGACGTGGCGTTCAATCTAGCCAACGTGGGTGACGGCTCGGCGCTCCAAATCCAAGGCGTCAACGGTAGCGTGGATCTTTCGGGCTTGCTGACCGCGACGAGCGTGTCGGTTCAAACCAGCGACGTGGACTTGGACCTCTCCCAGCTGGGCTCTGCGACCACCGTGAGCATCACTTCGAGCAGCGGCATACTCGACTTGTCCGGACTGGTCACGGCGACCAGCCTCAGCATCACCAGCACCGATGCGCTCGTGGACTTCGGCGCCCTCGAGGACCTGAGCGGGGACCTCTTGATCGGGACGACCAGCGCTGGGGCGGTTCCGGCGACGGTGAGTCTGCCCTTGCTGGCGAGCATCGGAGGCTCACTGCGCGTGCGTAACGCCACGGGCTTGAACAGTTTCAGTGCCGCCATCTTGACGACCGTCGGTGGGCTGCTGGAGTTCACCGCTAGCGCGATGGGCAGCATCGACCTGCCTGAACTGGCCAGCGTGGGGAGCGGAGCAAGCTTCCAGAACAACACCCAGCTGCTGACACTGACGGCGCCCAAGCTGGACGACCTAGGCTCTGGGGCACTGACGATATCCAACAACGCCTTGCTCAACACCGTGGATTTGAGCCTGGTGACTTCGTTCGTCGATGGCGTGACAATCACCAACAATCCGAATCTGAGCTCGTTGATGCTGGACGAACTGCTCGACAGCGTGACCATCAACTTGTCCGGGAACTCGGCGATGACGAGTTTTGGGGCGCCCAAACTCGCGTTGGTCACCGGCAACGCCACCTTCGACGACAACTTCAGCAACACCAACATGGCCGGGCTCGGAGCTCTGGCCCAGGTCACCGGTACGCTGTACATCCGCAACAATGTCAGCCTGCAAAGTCTTTCTGGCATCTCCGGCCTGACGACCTTGGGGACCAATCCAGTGATCCAAACCAACCCCAAGTTGCTGAACTGCGAGGCTCAAGCCTTTGCCACTGCTGCAACCACCGTATGCACGTGCAGTGGGAACATGGCCGGAACCTGCCCCTGAGCACTCGCACGACAGAAAACGCCAACAGATCCTGGGTCTTGCAGGCAGCCGCAAGCCTTCTGTTCGGGGCAGAGAGGCCCCCGGGGCACGCTGGGCCCAAGGCGTTGCGTGAGCTAGACTCGTCCCTCCACGAAAGAGAACGACGATGCTGCTCCTCGACCGCCGAAACCCACGTGTTCACACCTTGACCGCAGTACTGCTCGTATTCAGCAGCGCTTGCGGAGACGCCGAGGAGGGCTCGGATACCGAGGCGGCCTCCGCCGGTGGCGGACAGACCTCCGGCATGACCGCACAGGGCAGCTCCGGAGCCCAGCCGAGCGCACCGTCGGATTCACCAGCTGGCGACCCCAGCACGGGGGCGGGGAGTGCGCCTGAAAACACCAACACGAATGCCCCCCCGAGCCCAGCAGACGACGAAGCCACGTCGACAAGCGGCAACGAGAGCACCGGCGCTGCGACGATGCCCGAAGCAAGCGAGCCTCCCCCCGCCGACGGCGAGCCTCCCCCAAGTGACGACGGCGACCCGGCCGCAGAGGCCCCCGCAGCCGAGGACACGACAGCGCCCGAACAACCCGCGACCGACACGCCCCCCGACGACGCCGCCGGCGGCGAGATCGCCAGCGAGGCCAGCTCCGGCTGTTCCGGCTCCGCGTCTCCACCCGAGGGCCCGCAAACGATGGACGTCGATGGCATGGAGCGGGGTTACATCGTTCACCTGCCGGAGGGCTACGATCCCACGACTCCGTACCCGCTGGTGTTCGCTTTTCACGGGCTGGGCGGCAGCGCTGAGTTGGTCAGCAGCAACCGCTTCTACTTCGGGCTCGAACAGACGAGCGGCGGCGCGCCGAGCATCTTCGTCTACCCTGACGGGCTCGAGACGGACAACGGTGCCGGCTGGCCCAACACCGACGGCCAGGATGTGGCGTTCTTCGACGCGTTACTCGCCGACATGCAAGCCAACTACTGCGTCGACAGTGCGCGCGTGTTTTCCACGGGCCACAGCTACGGCGGTATGATGACCCACACGTTGGGGTGCCAGCGCGCAGACGTATTGCGCGCCATCGCCCCCGTCGCCGGCGCGATGTTCGCCCGCGGTGATTGTGCGGGGCCAGTCGCGGCTTTGGGCGCCCACGGGTCCAATGACGAGACCGTCGATTACGAGAGCGGCTTGTCGGCAATCGAGCGGGTCATGGAAGCCAACGGCTGTGACCCAGATTCGGGCACCCCGGTGGAACCGACCGAATTCTGCACCGCCTATGAATGTGATGCAGACTATCCCGTCGTTTGGTGCGTCCACGAGCAGAACCACGACTGGCCGGACTTTGCGGCGGAGACGATCCGCACCTTCTTCGCCAGTTTCTGAGCCAACGACCGACGGTGTGGCGGGCGTGTTTTTGCGATCGCCCCCGTGGTGCATTAACCTTTCGAGTCTTGCTCCTGGCAGCCATCCCCATGCGCCCACTCTCGTCCTTCTTTGGCAACATTCCCTTCCTTGGGCTTTGTCTGACTGCACTGCTGACCGCTTGCGCCGACGACGCCGCCTCTGACATCGACGACTCGGCAGCGAGTTCAGGCACGACGAGCAACTCACCGACGAGTCTGGCAGCGGGCGCCACGACCTCGTCCCCCGCGGCCACGCCGACGGGCTCGAGCATGGCTACGCAAAGCCCGGGGCCCGGCGAAGTGACTGAAGTCGACGCACCGGCAAGCGCTTCGACCAGCGACACGCCAGCACCTGAAGAAACGAGCAGCCCGCCGCCAGCAACGACGCCAGAAGATCCTGGCCCTCCCAGTCCGAAGTCAATGGGCGGCGGCAGTAGTGCTGGAGCCACGCAGGGCGCTGGCGGCGCTCAACCCTCTGCGGGAGGCAACGGCGGGGCTTCCCCCTCCACGGACGGCTCAGCAATGGGTGGCGCTTCGGACGCACCCGCTGCCGGAGGCAACGGCAACGTGGAGCCCGAGCCGACGCGCGACCCCGATCTGATCGGCTGGGCATCGGTGCCCGAATGTGGCCCCAATGGCACCACGGGCGGCGGGTTTGGTGAGCCGACGCTGACGGTGACGACGCTCCAAGAGTTGCGCGAGGCTCTCACTACCGAGGGGCCTTTGGTGTTCGCCGTTTCCGGCGCAATCGATTCACCCGGCGGCATCGGCGGCGTCAGCGACAAGACGCTGCTCGGCGTCAACGGTGCCGAGATCCGCGGTCGCTTCGGTCTCAGTGGCGCGCGCAACGTGATCATCAAGGACATCGTCTTCCGCGACGGCGACGACGACACCTTCGAGCTCTCCGGTGGCGAGTGCGTGTGGCTCGACCATTGCGTGTTCCGAGATGGCCTGGACGGCAATCTCGACATCGTGCGAGCGTCCAATTTCGTGACGGTCTCGTGGTCGCGCTTCTACTATACGCGAGGCCACGACCACATGCTGTCCAACCTGTGCGGCAATGGGCAGCCGGTGCCCGAAGACGAGGGCAAGATCAACATCACCTTTCACCACAACTGGTGGGGAGCGGGCGTCAAAGAACGAAAGCCCCGCGTGCGCTACGGCCAAGTCCACGTCTTCAACAACTACTACCGTTACGAACCCGTGCCCGGCGACTCCGGCGACTCCTATCAAGTCGCAGCTGGCTACATGTCGAAGTTACTGGTCGAGAACAACTACTTCGACGGCAGCAACAGCCCCATTCGTTGGATGGACGACGAGAACACCGCACAGGTCGTCGAAAGGGGCAACGAGTTCGTCGGCACGAGCGGTGACGTCGTCACTCGCGGAGCGTCCTTCGACCCACCATACGACTACACCATGGACCCTGGTAGCCAAGTGAAGGACCTCGTGCTGGCTGGGGCGGGGCCCCGCTGAACGGATCGGGGTTAAAAGCCCGGAGCGGCGCCGTTCGGACAATGGGCTTGAACAACTGACGCCAATGCAGCTAGGGTTTGGGAATCGCGTCATTCGACGCTGGATGGGAGGAGAAGAATGAGCAATTCCACTACTTGGATCGACCGACTGAACCGCCACCGGAACGGGTCAGCAGGACTGTTCATGGCACTGTCGTGCTGCTGGCTCTGCCTGCCGGCGTGCACCGTCAGCTCAGGCGGCGGGAGCGACAGCGACTTCTTCGACGAAACCGACGCCAACAACGACTTCTTCGACAATACGGATACCACGGACACCGACACCCAAGAGACGGACACGACGGACGGCTCGGAGACGGATACCAGCCAGACCGACACCCAAGAGACGGACACCACCGAAACGGACACTTCGACTCCAACCGACGTCATGGGAGAGACCGACATGACCGGCGGTACCGACATGGTCATGCCTGATGCCGGGATGGTCGAGCCGACCACCGACGCGGGCACCGACATCACCACCGACGCTGGGCCCAGTGAGCCAGTGCCTTGTGATCAGGCCGTGGTGGGGGACTGGATGGAAGATGGCTCGGGCATCGTGAGCACCATCGCGATCGATCCCGATGCGGACGCTGGCACCAACGTCGTCGTCACGATCCCCGACCGTGGGGAGTTCAGAGGGTCCATCGAATGCGAGGGCGACGGCAGCGGCTTCTTGAGCGTCTCCTTCCCGGATGATGCAGAGCCTGATTGCTGTGACGGCTTCTTGTCCGACGACGGACAGATCATCTCTTGGTCGAACGCCACGACGTGGACGAAGCAGTGACGCGAACGCGCTGACGTCGTCGTAGCGCACAGACCAGGCCGAACCGACGAGCAAAGTCGTTTCCAATTTCGAACAGCCCGCCAATCCCGGCGGGCTGTTTCGTTTCTCGGTGGGCGACGGCGAACTCGGTCAACGCAGTTCGCGACGCAAAATCTTGCCGACGTTCGTCTTCGGCAAGTCGTCGTAGAACTGCACCTCCTTCGGCACCTTGTAGCCGGTGAGTTTGGAGCGGCAGTATTCGATCAGCTCGGCTTCCGTTGCCGACTTACCTTCGTTGAGCACGACGCAGGCCTTCACGCGCTCCGTCGACTTTTCGTCGGGTACGCCGATCACGGCGCACTCTCGCACCGCAGGGTGTCCAACCATCACGTCTTCCACCTCGTTCGGGAACACGTTGAAGCCGGAGACGAGGATCATGTCCTTCTTGCGATCGACGATCCTGACGTAGCCCCTTTCGTCCATCACGCCGATGTCACCCGTGCGGAACCAGCCGTCAGCAGTGAACACCTTGGCCGTCTCTTCGGGCTGCTCGAAGTAGCCTCGCATGACTTGCGGCCCTCGAGCGCAGACTTCGCCGCGCTCCCCGAGCGGGACGCGATTTCCGTCGTCGTCCAAGATCGCGATGTCCGTCTTCGGAAAGGGTTGCCCGATGGTGCCCGGCACGTTCGCCTTGGGAGGATTGCAAGAAAGCACGGGTGACGTCTCGCTCAATCCGTAGCCTTCGATGATTGGCTTCTTCGTCAGTTTGAGCCAGCGTTCACCGACCGCTGCCTGAAGCGCCATACCCCCAGCGACGAACAGCTTGCCGCTCGAAAAGTCGATGCTCGAAAAATCCGGATGGTTCATCAGCGCATTGAACAGCGTATTGAGCCCCGGAAACACCGTGAACCGCGTGTTCTGCATGATCTTGATGAATGCAGGGATGTCTCGGGGATTGGTGACCAGAACCAACTTGGTTCCCAACGACATCAGGAAGATGCAGTTAACCGTCAACCCAAAGATGTGATAGAAGGGCAGCGCAGCAAGCAGCACTTCTCTTCCGGGCTCCAGGATGTTGAACGCCTCCGTGCACTGAAGAACGTTGGCAGCGATGTTGGCGTGACTGAGCTCCGCTGCCTTCGGTACACCCGTCGTGCCACCCGTGAGTTGCAGGAATAGCGTCTGTTCCGGAGGAATGTCGGGGCGTCGGTAGCTGGCAGCCCGACCGGCGTTCAAGGCGCTACGCCAGCCCACAGCGGCAGGAATGCTGTACGGCGGGACCATCTTCTTGACGTATTTGACGACGAAGTTGACCAATAGTCCCTTCGGCATCGGTACCGCATCGCCGAGCGCCGTGACGATGATCAAGTCGAAGCTCTGCTCGGGAAGCAACTCCTCGAGCTTCGAAGCGAAGTTCGACAGAATGACGATCGCTTTGGCCTTGGTACTGCGCAATGGGCCACGCATTTCGGAGGCCGTATAGAGCGGATTCAGGTTGACGATCCGCAATCCTGCTCGAATGCCCGCGACCAACGTGACGACGTACTGGATCACGTTGGGCATCTGGATCGCCAGGGTGTCGCCCTGCTTCAACCCTCGGGATTGGAAGTAGGCTGCCAACGCCCGCGATTGCTCGTCGATCTCTCGATACGTCAACGTGACCCCGAGGTTCTCCACGGCGGGCGCGCCCGCAAAACGTTGCAGCGCGCCCTCGATGATCTCGAGAACGTTGGTGTACTCGTCCGTCTCGATATCCCAGCTGACACCTTCGGGGTAGTGATCCAACCAGGGCCGCTCAGGTGCGTCAGAGCTCTTCTCAGCAGTATCCATCTTGGTGCCTATTCTCTTCTTCGACGCCGGGGACCGGCCTTGAACGCAGACCAAACCTCCAAAACTCCGCGCGAGCTTGCGTCGAGCTTTCCTCTGGTCTTCCCACGGCGCGGGAGCCTAGCAACGGTGCCCAGGAGCAGCAAGCCCAGGCGAACTTCCTTCCTGACTGCCGCGCTTCGTTGCCCACCAGTACCGACACACGACCGCAAGCCGTTTGCAGGCTCGCCCGCCAATGCCTCTGGACGACTCGATCCGCCCGCGACAGTATGTTCGCAATGGGAGGAGAACTCGTGAGTATTCGATTTCGTTTGGGAGCCGCTCTGAGTGCGGCGTTGGTGACTGCAGCGTGCCTCGGCGGGGGTGGCAACGAAAGCGCTGGTGGAGGCGGAAACGTGTGTGCTCGAGCAGAGAGCAAGCTCGAGGGCTGCAACCTCATCAGGTCGGGCTCCAACCTCGCTTGCCAGGAGCCTGACGGTGAAGCGGAGCGCTGTCAGGCCAACTGCATGCTCAACGCGAGCTGCGACGACCTGCAATCCTTGTTCTGCCCGAGCTATGTCGCACAAGCACAAGACATCGACCTCTTGGACTGCTACGAAGCCTGCCCGACAGGGGAAGCAAGCGAAGAGCAGTTCACCTGTGGTGACGGCACGCCTGTGCCGGCGGACTGGCAGTGCGACGGCGAGGAGGATTGCGGCGATGGTTCCGACGAAGCGGGCTGCGTCAACTTCAGCTGCGCGGACGGTTCGGACGAACTCCCTGCCGACTGGGAATGTGACGGTTTCGAGGACTGCAGCGACGGCTCCGACGAGGCGGCCTGTCCGGAACTGCAGGGCGAGAGCTTCGACGCACTCTTGATGTGCGACTAGTTGACGTCAGCGGGCGTGGTCGTTAGCCCGCAACGCCCCGTCGTTGACGTTGGCATTTGCGGAGCGGGTACTACCGACGGCACCATGACATGCGCCACCGCGGGGCGTCGGTGAAGCCGTCCGCACAGCGCCGCGGGACTATTTCACCCCCTCGGTTGCATGTTTGCCGAGCTTGAGAGCCATTGGCGAATACTGCCCTCCTGCGGCGTGGTTGACGCCGGCGTGCGCTTGCCAGCTCCTACGGCGCCAGCTACGGTCAATCGATGCAGCGTCCGTTGGCACGGGGGCGCATCGACCCCATGATTGTCCATCGTTTGCGCCTCGCCCAATGCTTCGGCCTGGCCGTCGCCGTTTCCAGCGGCTGCGCCGTCCAGCGCTTCGATTCTGCGAGTGACGACCAAGCGGCTCTGCCAGCAACTGACGGCCCCTTGGGGCTGGATACCGACCCGGTGGGCCCGAATTCGCCCGCGGATGGGGAGGACGACAGCTCCAGCACAGATGCAACCGGTGTTGACGAGCCAGAAGCGCCCGATGCCATCATCCCCGCTGACTCGAACTCGGAGCAGCCGCTCGAACCCGAACAGGACTTGGGTGCACCAAGCACCCCACCTTCCGACGATGCGGACGCGAGCGCTCCGACGCCAGCCGTCACCGACTCCGCACCTTCCGAACCCACCCAAGGAACGGACACCCCCGCTGAGGTGACGGACGAGCCTCCCGCAATGCAGGAGGCAGGGACGGAGATGGTGGACGAGTGCCCCGAGTTTCCAGATCAGAGCACAGCTGGACCATGCGGATGTGGCTTCGTGCCGAGCGAAGCCTGCCCTGTTCTCGAACAATCGCTGGCACACCGCTACTCCTTCGAAGGAACGGGCACCACGGCCGTCGACAGTGTGGCGGGCGCCGATGGAGAGATCCACAACCAGCGGCTGGACGGCAGCGGCGCGTTGGAACTCGATGGCTCGAACGTGTACGTCGATTTGCCACCCGGCATGATGTCTGTCTTTTCCCAGGCCACGTTCGACATGTGGGTACGTTGGGACGGTGGTATCGCCGACCAACGTATCCTGAACTTCGGAACGCGCAGCTCAACCGGCAACGTTCCCCCGACCTTTCTGTCGTTGACCCCACGCAATGACGACGATCAAATGTCCGCCGGCTTCCGCTCCTCCGAAGGTTCGGGTCAATACTTGGACCTCGACACGCCGCTGCCCCAAGACGTGACCCAACACTTGACGTTGGTGGTCGACGGGATCGAACAACTGCTGGCTCTGTACATCCAAGGCGAACTCGTCGAGACCGACTCCACCGAACACCAGCTCTCCAATTTGGAGGACGGCACCAATTGGCTCGGGCGAGCGCTCTACTCCGGCTACCCACTGTATCGGGGTGCCATCTACGAGTTCCGCATCCACGACGCCGCGTTGACCGAGGACCAAGTCGCGCTCAGCCACGAGTTGGGACCAGACTTCGCGCTATCCGCCGAATAGCAAGTCGGTGCGGTTCGCTGCTCCTCGAACGTCGTGGGCTGCTCTCAGTGGAATCGGAGGGCGCGCCAGGCCGGGGCACGGGAGAGGGAAACCTAACGAGCAAGGAAGCGAAACCTCCCCGATAGCTGGCGCGAGGCACGTTGAGAGCGCGGTGAACTCGGTCGCCGCCACAACCAGCGAAAACGAGCCATGTCTGCCGGTTCCTCTCTTCTCGGCTTCAGACCCGAAACGTTCAGCGCGCGAACGGGGATGTCGCACCAGGAGTTTCGACGCGCGGTCCTGGACCACATCTTCTACACCCGCGCCAAGACGTTCTCCCACGCGACGGTGTTGGACGTTTACCACGCGCTGGCGCAAGCCGTTCGCGATCGTTTGATCCACCGTTGGCTCGCAACCCAAGCCACCTACCACCAACGCGGCGTGCGGCGCGTCTGTTACCTTTCTTCCGAGTTTCTGACGGGAAGGAGCCTCGGACTGTGCCTCGTGAATTTGGGCCTGTACGACGTGGCGCGAGAGATCCTCGAAGACCATGGCGTCGACCTGGGCGGCGTGCTCGAAAGTGAGGGCGACCCTGGGTTGGGCAACGGCGGCCTCGGACGACTTGCCGCCTGCTTGATGGACTCCCTTGCCACCTTGGAGCTGCCCGCCGTGGGTTACGGCATCCGCTACGAGTTCGGCATCTTCGAACAACTCATTCGGGAAGGACGCCAAGTCGAACGCCGCGACAATTGGTTGAGCTCTGGCTATCCCTGGGAGGTCGTGCGCCACGAACTCGCGCAGCGCGTGGGCTTCGGCGGCCACACCGAACATCAGCACGACGAGCATGGGCAATTGCGAGTCGTTTGGATCCCCGAGCAAGAAGTCATCGGCCTGCCACACGACTCGTTCATTGTCGGTCACCACACCAACAACACCAACACACTCCGTCTGTGGTCGGCACGGCCCACCATGGAGTTGAACCTGGAGGCCTTCAACGCCGGGGACTACCTCAACGCCGTTGCCGAGCAAGCGGCCAGCGAGAGCATCTCCAAAGTCCTCTATCCCAACGACACCAACGAGAGCGGCAAGCGGCTGCGCTTGAAGCAACAGTACTTCTTCGTCGCGTGCAGCCTGGCGGACATCCTACGTCGCCATCGCCTGGAACACGACTCCTTGGATTCGTTGCCGGACAAAGTCGTCATTCAGCTGAACGACACGCACCCAGCGATCGCCGTCGCAGAACTCATGCGGCTCCTCGTCGACGTCGAAGCGTACGATTGGGACCGCGCGTGGGAGGTGACCCGAAGTTGCCTGGCATACACCAACCACACCCTACTTCCCGAAGCACTGGAGAGCTGGTCGACGGGCACCTTCCAACAGCTATTGCCACGCCATTTCGAACTGATCTGCGAAATCAACCGACGGTTCATGCGCGACGTACACGTGCGCTGGCAAGGAGACACCGAGCGGATGGAACGCATGTCGATCATCAGCTCCGGCCCCGACGCTCGGGTAAGGATGGCGAACTTGGCGTCGGTTGCCTGCTTCCGAATCAATGGTGTGGCTGAGCTACACACACAGCTCCTCCAAAAAGAAGTACTGCGGGACTTCCACGAAATGTGGCCCGAAAAGTTCGTCAATCAAACCAACGGCGTCAGCCCGAGGAGGTGGCTGCTCCACGCAAACCCCGCTCTATCTGCGGTCGTCAGCCGCCGCATTGGCACGGCTTGGGCGGAACGCAACTTCTCTCAGCTGCGAGAGCTTGCTCATCTCGCGGACGATCCCGATCTGCGCGAAGAGGTGATGGTAGCCAAGCATCGCAACAAGCAGGCTCTGGCCATCCTGCTAGAACGCCATTGCGGGGTGCACGTCGACCCGGAATCGATGTTCATCGTGCAGGCGAAGCGCTTTCACGAGTACAAGCGTCAATTGCTGGCGATCCTGCAAGTGGTCGCGGAATACCTGGCCTTGCGCGATGCCCCGGAACGTGAGGTCGTTCCCAAGACCTACGTTTTTTCCGGTAAGGCCGCCTCAGGATACCAAGCCGCCAAGATGCACATTCAGCTCATCAACGACGTGGCGAGCATCATCAACAGCGACCCCGTGGTGGGTGGTCGTCTGCGCGTCGTATTCGTGCCCAACTATGGCGTGACGTGGGCGGAGCGTTTGATACCCGCAGCGGACTTGTCCGTGCAGATTTCGTTGGCAGGTCGTGAAGCCTCGGGAACGGGCAACATGAAGTTCGCCATGAACGGCGCGCTCACCATCGGCACCCTCGATGGGGCCAACATCGAGATCCGCGACGCGGTGGGCGCCGACAACTTCTTCTTGTTCGGCCTCACGGTGGAGCAAGTGGCCCAACTCCAAGGTGAGGGCTATCAAGCCAGCAAGTTCATCGAAACCAGTCCCACCCTAGGGGCGGTTCTCTCGGCCATCGAGTCCGGCCTGTTCAGTCCAGAGGAGCCGAACCGCTTCGCGTCCGTGGTCGATTCACTGAGGTACCACGACCCCTATATGGTGTGCGCCGACTTCGACGACTACCACTCGACTCAGCACGCTGCGGCGGACGCTTACCGGAACCGTGGAGCATGGGCCGAGCGGTGCATTCGCAACATCGCCGGGGTGTCTCGCTTCACCAGTGACGAGACGGTCGCAGGTTACGCCGAGGACATCTGGTCGTTGCGACCCGTCCCAGTCCCGGAGAACGTGGATCTGGAAGCCCCAGACGACGCGGTCTCCGAACGGCGACCGACGGTCGCACATGCGCCGTGAGGCCGGGTTTGCTGCTCTAGCGTGAACCCAGAGCGGCAGCTGCAGGCATGCCGCGCGCCCCAACCCCAACCCGCGCCTACGTGCAGACCGACGACGGCACGACGGCGAGCGTGATGGAGTCACTGCAGCGATCACAGCCATGCACGATTCGCGGTCGCCACCGGCAGCCCGCCTCGTGTACCGTATCGCGCATGACGGCTCGACCAGCGACGGACGTACCCGGGGCACCTCCGGGGATCCTGCCGTCGCGTCCCGGCACCAACCCCTCGCGCATCGTGCTACGCAGGTTCGGCGCGCAACTCTTCGAACAGGTGAGCGTCGCCGACCTGGCGGACCTCCCGCCGAAAGACCCGTCGACTTGCGTTTGGATCGACGTCACTGGGCTGGGCGACACCGAAACCATCGCAGCGCTCGGCAAAGCCTACCGCCTGCACGATCTTTCCCTCGAAGACGCCCTCGACCCATCCCAAAGGGGCAAGGTGGACTACTACGACGATTACACCTTCGTCGTGCTGCCCACGCTGCGCATGACAGGTGCGGTCGAGCGAAGTCGTGTCTGCCTGGCGTTCGGAGACGGCTTCTTGATAACGATGCAAGAAGAGCGGGACGCTGCCGTCGAGCCCGTCTTGGAGCGACTGCGTTCAGCCCGCGGACGACTGCGAGACCGAGGCGCCGACTACCTGGCCTACGCCCTGCTCGACTCGGTCATCGACCACTACTTTCCGGTCGCCGAAGCTTTCGACGATTTCTTGGAGACCGTCGAAGACGCGATGCTGGAAGACGACACCAGTCCGATCGAGTCAGCCCAGACTGCCCGCAAATACCTGCGCACGATCCGCCACGCGGTGTGGCCCACGCGAGAGATCGTCACCTCACTGCTGCGCGAAGACGCCCCCTGGGTCACGGAAGAGACGCGAGTGCACCTGCGCGATTGCTACGACCACATCATCAAGCTGCAGGACATGGTGGAAGCCTCACGAGAAATCGCAACCAGCCTGCTCGAGGCCTACCTGACCAAGGTGAGCTTGCGCACGAACGAAGTGATGAAGGTGCTGACCGTGATCTCCACCATCTTCATCCCGCTGACGTTCATCACCGGCTTGTACGGCATGAACTTCAACCGGAAACACGCTCCCTACAACATGCCGGAGCTCGACTGGTACTGGGGATACCCTGCCACGCTGCTGGTGATGCTGCTCACCGTCTTGGTCTCCTTGCGCTACATTCGACGCAAGGGTTGGATTGGCAACCCCACGACAGCCGCGCAAGGGCACAAGCGAGCATCGGCGGCGCCCGGGTTGACGCCCAAGCAGCCCCGGTCCTGACCGGGAGAGGACGAACCGCTGCGCGTCTGGCTCCCGCGCTGACGAGTGCGCAGGAGCTGCGCCGCATCCTGCTGGCCACGGATGGAGCATTGTGGTCCACTTCGCCGTGCTGCCGTGCAACTCGTAACGCCTCTTCCTCCGAGTACCAGCTCTGAATTGAGCGGCCACGTGATCGCCATTCGGGGAACCGTCGTCGACGTCGAATGGACGAGCAGCGTCCCTCCCTTGTCGGCGGCAATCCAACTCCAACTATCCCCTGAGCGCTGGCTGAGCGCGGTGGTCCATGCTCACGTTGGCGGTCCGGTGGTGCGCTCCATCGCGCTGGAATCCACCCGGGGGTTGCGCCGAGGAGCCCGCGTTCGAAGCGATGCCCAAGCCCTGCGGGTTCCGGTTGGCAGCGGCCTGCTCGGTCGGGTCGTCGACTTGCAGGGCCGTCCGTTGGACGGAAAGCCAGCGCCAGAGACCGTGCTGACTCGCCCTGTCGTCTGCCCGCCGCCGCCACCCGGACAGCGGCGCGCCAAGGGCGACGTCTACCAAACCGGTATCAAGGCCATCGACCTGTTCTGCCCGTTCATGCACGGCGGCCGCTCTGCCGTGTTCGGAGGCGCGGGCGTGGGCAAGACGATCGTCCTGACGGAGTTCATTCACAACGCCGTCGACAATCTCAAAGGCGTGGCGGTCTTTGCCGGCATCGGGGAACGCTCCCGCGAGGGCTTGGAGCTTTGGCACGAGCTCGACCGACGCGGAGTCTTGGACCGCACGTCCGTGGTGCTCGGTCAGATGAAAGAGGCCCCCGGCGCTCGCTTCATGGTGGGGCTCGCGGCGCTATCCATCGCCGAGCACTTCCGTGACGAACAACAGCGCGACGTGATGTTCGTCGTCGACAATCTCTACCGCCACGTGCAAGCCGGCATGGAGGTCAGCGGCTTGTTGGGGCGTTTGCCCTCGCGCGTCGGCTACCAGCCGACTCTGGCCGCAGATCTCGCCGCGATCGAAGAACGCATCACCGCCACACTGTCCGGAAACATGGTTTCGGTGCAGGCGGTCTACGTGCCCGCTGACGACTATGGCGATCCGGCGGTCACCAGCGCCTTCTGGCACATGGACAGCGCCCTTGTCCTTTCTCGAGAGATCGCAGCTCAGGGCTTCTACCCGGCCGTCGATCCGCTGCGCTCCACGTCCAAAGCCCTCGACCCCTACATCGTCGGGGCCCGTCATTACGACGTGGCCCAAGAAGCGCGTCGCATCCTCGCTCGTTTCGAAGAACTGCGCGACATCATCTCCATGCTCGGCTTGGACGAATTGGCGGCCGAAGATCGCAAGCTCGTCGGGCGAGCGCACCGTCTTCGCAACTTCCTGACCCAGCCGTTCTTCGTGACCCAGACCTACACGGGCCTGGCAGGCAAGCGCGTCGACCTGACGCAGACGATCGAGGGCGTGGCCGCCATCGTCGAGGGAACCTACGACGAGCAACCGGAAGACGACCTGTTCATGATCGGCGCCATCGAGGAGGCCGGCCATGCCTGACGGCGAACGAACAGAGACGTCGGGGGCCTCGGCCACCGCGCTGCAGTTTTCAATCGTCACCCCTCACGGCACGATCTTTCGCGGTCCGACTTCGAGCGTCCGCGTGCCGACCGAAACGGGTCTGGTCGGGATCCGACCCCGCACCGAACCCATGGCTGTGGCGGTCGAATCCGGGCTCGTGCTCATCCACGGCCCCGACGGCGAGCACTTCGCGGCCACCGCGGGCGGACTGTTGCGCGCCGATCGCGACCAATGCCAACTGTTCACGCCCTATGCCGCAGTCGGCGCGACTGAAGCCGAAATGGACGCCATCCTGCAGACCTTGTTGGTCTCTCCTCCGGAAGAGGTGCTCGCCCGGCGCCGCCTCGAGGAGCTCGAGGAGCGGGTGGTTCAAGAACTGAGTCAAGCCCGCCGGGGCGCAGAAGGAGCCGGCCGTGGGTGAACACGACAAACGCCCGCTGCGTCGTGGCGACGTGCGCAATTCCCTGCATCGCGATCTCGAGCGACGCGAGCGCCGCGAGCAGGGCGGACGCGTGTGGCAATCGTTGGCGCTCATCGGCAGCGTCGGCTGGCCCATCGTGCTGCTATCGACCGGTGGCGCGTTCTTGGGGCGGGCGTGCGATCAACGCTGGGACTCGGGGGTGCGCTTCACCTTGATGCTGGTCGCGATGGGTGCTTCAGTCGGCACTTGGATCGCCTTTCGAACGATCCAGGGAAACAAGCGATGATCTGGGTCTACGTCGCCATCGGAGCCGCTGCGGCAGCGTCGCAGGCCGTGCTGTTGCGGCGAAGTGCACGCTTGGGAGGAACGCCCTTCGGGGGCTTGCTGCGTCTCTTGCTCGTCGGCTCGGCGCTGACGCTGGGGGCTGTCGGGGGGCACCTGCTGGCCACGGCAGTGGCTTGGGCGATCACCTTTTTGGCCCTCAGCTCGGCGATGGTCTGGAGGTGGTCTTGAAACCGGAGATCTTCCACGACGACGTGCTGTTGTGGCTGGGGCCCGTGCCGGTCACGGTGATCATGATCGCCACCTTGGTCACGAGCGTGCTGCTCGTCGTGCTCGGCAAGTTGGCAGCGCGCGCCGTCGTGCAGCAACCGGGAGGTCAGCTGGCGGCCGCAGCCCGCCTCACCTTCCGCTTCCTCGAGGAGATGGCCCAGGACGCTGCGGGCCGTCCCTGGCCAGCGTTGACGACTTTCGCAGGCACGCTCTTCCTGTTCATCGCTACCGGCGCGGTGTTGGGCCAACTGCCCGCCGTGCCCACCCCCACCTCCAACTTACCGACGACGAGCGCACTGGCGGTGCTCGTGTTTTTGGCGGTACCCATCGCCGGCATTCAGGCCAAGGGCCTGTTCGGTTATCTCAAGCACTACCTGCAGCCAAACCCCTTGCTGTTTCCGCTGCACGTGGTCAGTGAGCTGTCGCGAACACTGGCGCTCGCACTGCGCCTGTTCGGCAACATGATGAGCGGTCATCTGGTGGTCGCGTTGATTGTCGCCCTGGTGGGTTTCTTCGTGCCGGTGCCGTTGATGGCCCTCGACCTTCTGATTGGCTTCTTGCAGGCCTACATTTTCTCGATCTTGACCTGTGTCTACCTGGGCGCAGCGGTTCGCGTAGGAGAAGAGTAATGAATGAACAAGCGATATTGGCACTTGGCTCCATCGTCACCGGCGGGCTGACGATGGCGATCGGGGCTGTCGGCGCGGCGTTGGGAGAGAGCCGCATCGGCGCGGCAGGATTGGACGCGTTGGCGCGACAACCTGACGAAGCGGCCTCGATCACCCGCAACCAATTCGTGGCCCTGGCGATGGTGGAATCGACCGCCATCTTCTGCCTCGTCATCGCGTTGGTGCTGTTGTTCGCCAACCCCTTCGTTTCCGGGAGCTGAACCGCGTGTCACCGGCCCTCACTACCTTTCTG
The DNA here is from genome assembly GCA_050301735.1 of Polyangiaceae bacterium. GTDB lineage: Bacteria > Myxococcota_A > Polyangia > Polyangiales > Polyangiaceae > SZUA-265. The sequence goes on from JBNKZR010000076.1 coordinate 20,133, forward strand.
TTCGAGAGCGCCAACTTCATCGCGCTCGCAGTCCTGCTCGGCTGGTTCTTCTTCAAGCCCGTCCGACAGGCCCTGCAGAAAGAACGTGAGCGCCACGCCGAGCTGGAACGACAAGCCGAAGAGACAGCGGCAAAGGCGCGTCAGTTGGAACAGGAAACGACGGAAGCGAAACGTCGCTTGAGCAAGGAGCTCGACAAACAGCGCGCCGAGCACCTCGCCGAAGAACGAGCGCGGCTGTCGCAGTTGCAGGCAGACGCCGAGCGGCGCCAAGTGACGCTTGCCGCACAAGCTGAAAAGGGCCTGCAGGCCGCCGAGCGACTCCGCGCCAAAGAACTCGCGACCAGCGTGGGGCAGATCGCCGCGCAAGCCGTGCGGGATCTCTTGCAGCGTTTGAACGGCCCGGCCCTCGACGCGGCTCTCGTGCGCTCGGCGTGCGAACACTTCTCCCAAGGCCAGTTCGCAGACGGCGTGGCTCTGGTCGAACATGCCCGACCCCTGGACGACGAATCACGCCGCTTGCTCAGCGAAGCCTTGGGGCACTACCGCGAACGTCAGTTACCCGAACTCGGGGCGGGCGTACGCATCACGACAGATGCCGGGCAAGTCGATGCCTCGGCGCTATCGTTGGCCCGCCACGCCGCCAACGTGGTCACGGAGAGGATGGGCCCCCAACACGACTCCAGTGCAGGAGACGACGATGGCGAGTGACGGTCCGTTCGACGGACTCGGCGTCGGACTCGCCGATCAAGCGCTCGACCTGCAAAACGCACTGCACCCGAAAGGGGTCGTCACCGAGGTGGGCGATGGGGTCGCCCTGGTTGCTGGCTTGGACACCGCCGGCTCCGACGAGTTGGTCACCTTCGACTCGGGCGCATGCGGCATGGCCTACGACATCAGCCCGCGCGAAACCGGAGTGATCCTGCTTTCCGGCGTTGCCAACATCGGCGTCGGTGATGGCGCGCGACTCACGGGTGAGTTGCCCGGCCTCACCATCAGCCGCGACATCTTGGGGCGCATGGTGGATCCGCTCGGCTCGCCACTCGACGACTTGCCCCCCTTGACGGGGAGACGCTACTCCGCCCTTCGCGAAGCCCCAGAGCTGACCGAGCGGGCTTCCGTGGAAGAGCCGCTGCACACGGGCATCTTGGCCATCGACTCGGCCATCCCCATCGGACGAGGACAACGCCAACTACTGCTCGGCGATCGCAATGTGGGCAAGACTGCACTCGCGCTCGATATCGTCACTGCGCAGAAGGCAACGGGAGTGCTCTGTGTCTACGTCGTGATCGGACAGCCGCTATCGCGCGTGCTCGCGATTCGACAAGCTCTGAGCGAACAAGACTCGCTGGCGCACACCGTGATCGTCGCTGCAGAAGCCGCAGATACTCCCGCCATGCAATACCTGGCTCCGTACGCGGGCACCACCGTCGCCGAATTCTTTCGCAGCCAGGGCGCCGACACACTGGTCATCTACGACGATCTGACGAAACACGCAGACTCCTATCGAGAGCTGGCGTTGCTGCTCGGCCGCCCCCCGGGACGCGAAGCCTTTCCAGGTGACATCTTCTACATCCACGGCGAACTCTTGGAGCGCTCATCGGCGTTTGCTGACACAGCTGGAGGAGGATCGATCACGGCGCTGCCCATCATCGAGACGACGGACAACGACATCTCCGCGTACATCCCAACCAACCTGATCTCGATCACGGACGGTCAAATCTTCCTCGATACGGCACGCTTCGAGCGCAACCAGCGCCCAGCCATCGACATCGCGCGCAGCGTCTCCCGCATCGGCGGAGCAGCCCAGCCGGCATCGCTCCGCAAGATGGCCAAGAATCTCCGCATCGGCATCTCTCGCTTCGAAGGCCTGGAAGCCATCACCCGCGTCGGACTCGACATCGATCCCAAGACGCAATCCACTCTGGAGCGCGGACGCATCACCCGCGAGCTGTTGAAACAGCGGCGCTTCACGGCGCGCTCGTTGACGAGCCAGCTGATCGCCTTGCAGGCGGTCTCGGAAGGTCTGATGGATACCCTGCCCCCCCGAGAGGCAGCCGACGCGATTTGGCAAGTGGCAGAGCACTACGAACGCGAGCAGGCCGGCGCCAGCGGCGAGGACCCAACGCCCGTCGATCCAGCCATCGTGCGAAAGCTCCTGACCGAGCGCGTCCAGAAAGAACAGTCGAGTGAAGCGCGAGCATGATCTCGAACTCCGGCTCAAGTCGCTGACGACGCTGCACCAAGCCGTGCTGGCGATGAAGAGCCTGTCGGCACATCACTTTCATGCCGCGCGCGCGGCGCTGGAGCCCGCCTGCAGCTACCGACAAGGCATCGAACACATCCTGGACA
>JBNKZR010000077.1:0-22388 GCA_050301735.1 Polyangiaceae bacterium
AGACGATGCCGAATACCCAGCCCCCCAAAGCCAAATCCGATCCTTGCAGTCCAAAACGTTAACGCAGCTGTCCAACTACCCATTCTCCCGCACCGAGCGCTTGTTCGTCGACGGTGTGTTTGCTCGCGGGGACCGGGCTTTGGGGGGTGGCGGAAGTGGCAGGTGCCGGCGGTGTGCAGGGTTTCGCCAGTGAATTGTAGGAAAACGCTGCGGTTGGGTTGGGTTGGTCGCTTGGGGAAAAGGGCTGCGGTGGGAACGCGTGAAAGACTGCAGAAGGTGGCACGGGGTGTGCTGACCTGGAGGCATGGATAGTCGAAATGGGAACGGCCAGGCCCCTCGGTTGATGGAACAGTTGAGAGACGCGCTGATCGTTCGACACTATAGTCCGCGGACTGTCGAATCTTACTCGAAGTGGGTCAAACGATTCATCTTCTTTCATCGAAAGAGACACCCCGCCGAGATGGGCAAGGTCGAAGTTGCTGAGTTTCTGTCGGCGCTCGCGAAACAGAGACAAGTGAGCGCATCGACGCAGAACCAAGCGCTCGCCGCACTCCTCTTCCTCTATGACAAGGTGCTCAGGAAACCGCTGGGCCACGTCGACGGTATCGTGCACGCCCGGAGAGCCAGTCGATTGCCCACCGTCATGACCCGCGAAGAGGTCGCGCGGTTGCTAGCGGAGCTACACGGTGTCAATTGGTTGATGGCATCGCTACTCTACGGTTCGGGGTTGCGACTCCAAGAGTGCATCCGTTTGCGCGTCAAGGACGTGGATCTGGGCGCGGCACACGTGATCATCCGACGAGGAAAAGGCAAGAAGGATCGCGCCACGATGCTCCCTCAGGCGCTCGTTCAGCCGCTGCGAGCACACTTGGCGACCGTGCAGAAACAACACGAGCTGGACTTGGCTCGTGGCGCCGGCTACGTTGCACTGCCGGACTCACTCGCGCGTAAGTACCCAAACGCAGCCAAGGAGTGGCATTGGCAGTGGGTGTTCCCCGCCACACGGCTTCATATCGATGGCGCGACCGGTCGACGTGGACGTCACCACCGGCATGAGACCGTCCTGCAGCGTGCGGTGCACGCAGCCGTTCATGACGCGCAGCTCGACAAGCCTGTGAGCTGTCACACGCTGCGACACTCATTTGCCACGCACTTGCTCGAAGCGGGCTACGACATTCGCACCATCCAGAAACTGCTCGGCCACAGCGACGTGCGCACGACGATGGTCTACACCCATGTCCTCAATCGAGGACCAATGGGCGTCCGTAGTCCGCTGGACAACGTCGTGACGCACGTGTTCGAGGCGCCCAAGTCGTGAGGCCCCCATCAACTACCGCGCGCAGGCTCACGACGAGCCGGGGGTGCCGTACGCAGCTCCGTCGCCGCTGAACGCGGGTGGCACTGAGACGCGGGTGGGATGGCTATGGGTTGGGGGATCGGATGGGGAAGCTCGCCGCCGTGTGGACGTCGCCATTCGAGCGGAGGCGGGAGCGGGTTGGGCGGGGCTGAGCCAGAGGGCTGCGAGTCCGGCAGCGCCCAGCAGCCACGCTCGGGAGCGTGCAGAGGGGGTTTTCGTTCGTCAGTGCGAACACTTGCGTTGCCTCCCATGCCGGCGCTCCAAGCGCCCGCCTCCTGGCTTCTTTCGCGGGGTTTTTGGGCAGCTCCGGGCCCAAATCGGGTACGTTCCCCACTTCTGTCCCGGATTGCGAGTTTCGCCCGTGCAGCCCAAGTACCCCCTCCCCGACGAGCTCAGCCAGAGTTGGTACAGCAACGTGCAGAGTGTGCCTTCGGTCAAGGTGCCCCAGCTCGACACGGGGGTCCCGCTTTTGGGGGGCCGCTTCGTGGTGAGGCGCTGCTTGGGCCGTGGCGCGATGGGCTACGTCTACGCGGTCGAAGACCGAGAGCGGCAGCGTGAGGTCGCGCTCAAGACGTTGCGTCTGAGGAGCCCCGAGGCGGCGTACGCCCTCAAGCAGGAGTTTCGTGCGCTCAGTGATATTACCCATGAAAACCTCGTGCGCTTGCACGAGTTGTTCGTGGATGGAGAGGACGCGTTCTTCACCATGGACCTGATCGATGGGGTGCCCTTCGATCAGGCATCCGCTCGCGCCTTGCCGGAGTTGCTGCCACAGCTGGTCGCCGCGCTGCAGACGTTGCATGACTCAGGTAAACTGCATCGGGACGTCAAGCCAGCGAATGTGCTCGTCGAGCGTAGCGGGCGGCTCGTGGTGTTGGACTTCGGGCTCGTGCTCGACCGCAGTCGCGCGCCAGATCCGCGAGAGGCCGCCGCGGGGCACCTGATAGGGACCCCGCGCTACATGGCTCCGGAAGTCCTGGGCTGGGGCGCGGCGTCGGAAGCGTCGGATTGGTTTTCGGTCGGGGTCATGCTGTTCGAAACTCTGACCGGGCAGTTGCTGGATGAAGGCGCCGTCAGTCGTCTGTCTCGGCGCGGGCCGCCCCCGCCGCCCAGTTCGCGAGGGCCCGACATCTGTGCCGACTTCGATGAGATGTGCCAGGCGTTGCTCGACTCCGATCCGGACGAGCGTGCCACCGGGGATGACGTGCTGCGTCTGCTGGGTTTGCAGTCGATGTCCACCCGTTCGCTGCATCTTTCGGCCTCGCATCTCGTTGGGCGTGGGCGCCAACTCAAAGCCCTGGAGGCCGCCTACGCGCGTCATCGTCAGAGCCACTTGCCCCTCGCCGTCACCGTCAGCGGCCCCTCTGGGATGGGCAAGACCGTGCTTCTGCGGCACTTCGTCGATACGTTGACGGCCAATGGTGCGGGCGCACCCTTGGTGTTTTGGGGGCAGTGCCACGAGCAAGAGGCGATCAGCCACAAGGCATTCGACGAGTTGGTCGACGCCATCGGGCTGCACTGGCTGGAGCTACCGGCGGAGGCCGTATTCGAGCTGGTGCGGCCGGAAGAAGCGACTCACTTGCTGCGGCTATTTCCGTCGCTGGCGCGGGTGCCGTGCTTGGCGCCGTTGGCAGGTGACGAGGTGCTGGCTGATCCGCGCGCGCTCCGCAAGCAGGCGTATGAAGCGCTGCGCAGCGTCTTGATGCGCATGGGCCAAGCCCGCCAACTGATCATCGCGGTGGACGACCTGCAGTGGGGGGATCTGGATAGCGCGCGCCTGTTCTACGAACTCTTCGCCGGACCAGAGCCACCTGATTGCTTCTTGTTGCTTTCGTATCGGAGCAACGAGGTCGAGTCGAGTGTGTGCCTTCAAACGTTGCTCTCCGGCGCGCGCTGTCTCGCCGACGTGATCGAGGTGGAGCAGCTCAGTGTTGCCGAATTGAACGACGTCGAGGCGCGTGAACTTGCTCGCACTCTCTTGTCGCGCCCACCGTCGAGCCACGATCCAGTACCAGCACGTGCCAGCCACCCCGTCGATCTGCGCGGGGCCGGCTGGGAGCCGCCGTCATCATCAAGCTTGCCAGACATGACGCACAGCGGGACGTTGCGCTCCGCCGTCGGTCCTTCGCGCCCGGTTGCGCGGGCGTCGGCAATTCCGAAAATCGTGGTGCCGGCGGCTTCACCCGAGAACACAGGAGCAACTTCCGAGGCCGACGCGGGTGGCGAACGGCAGGCGCTCAGAGGTGAGGCCGCGGCGGAGCCGGCCCTCAGTGAGGCTGCGGTATCGCCGCCTGTGACCACGGGTTCGGGCCCGGTGGATGGCGTGCCAGCGCACGATGTCTCGGAGACGACCGAGGAGCGCATCGCGGTGCTGTGTCGCGAGGCCAAGGGCAACCCCCTGTTGATCCACGAGCTGGCGGAGCTTCCCTTGGAATTGGGCCAAGAGCTTTCCGCGCGCGGGGCCGTGGGACTGGCCGACATCGTGCGTGTGCGCTTGAGTCGGGTGGGGACGTTGGGACGGCAGCTGTTCGAGCTTTTGTGTGTTGCGGGTGTACCGGTGCGGCAGACGCTGCTTCGCGCTGCTCTCGGAGGCAAAGAGATCGATCCTGCCAGCATCAAGCTGGAAGCGGAGCGATTGATCCGCACCCGCACGAGCAGAGGCGCAGACGCGATCGAGGTCGTTCACGACGGCATCCGCAGCACGGCCCTGGCGTTGATGGACCAGGCGCGGTTGCGCACGGTGCACGAGGATCTGGCGCGCGCGCACGCCGATCTCGCCGAGCCGGACGTGGAGGCTCTCGCGCGCCACTACGCGGGCGCGAAGCTGAAGGCTGAGTCCGCCTATTGGGCGCAGAAGGCAGCCGAGAAGGCCAAGGCGGCGCTGGCGTTCGACCACGCCGCGCAGCTCTACCGTGCCGCGCTCGACTTGGCGGATGCGGGATCTGCGACGGCTCTGTTTCTCAAGACACAGCTGGCTCACGCTCTGGCAGATGCCGGGCGCGGCAAGGAGTCGGCGCCGCTCTTCCTCGAGTTGGCCGAAAGCGCGACCCCTGAGCAGGCGCTGGATTACCGCCGCTTGGCGGCCGAACAATGGCTCGTGACGGGTCACATCGATGCGGGACTGGAAGTTCTGAATCGCGTATTTCACGAGTTGGGGATGTCACTGCCTCGAGGAAACGCCTCGGCGGCGCTCGCCTTGTTGGGCAATCGCACGCGCATCAATTGGCGTGGCCCGGAGTTCGATGCGACCAAGGCCGAAGCGGCCGATCCCCAAGCGTTGCTGCGGGTGGATGCATGTCGCGCAGCGTGGATCCTGAGTTTCGTCAGCACCTTGCTCGGTGCGGCACTGCAGGCTCGCTTTTTGCGGTTGGCGCTCGAGGTGGGGGAGCCCAGCCGAGTTGCGATGGGTTTCGGTATCGAAGCACTCCAAGGCAGTATCGAAGGCAAGCCCGCCAAGCGGCACGAACTGCAACAGCGCGCGCGGGTGCTGAGCGAAGAGATCGCCACTCCCCACGCACTGGGCTTTCAAGCCTTGGTCGACGGCAATTGTGCCTACTTGGCCGGCGAGTGGCGTGCTTGTTCGGATGCTTCGGAGCCGGCCGAGCACATTCTGACTCGGCGCTGTCGGGGTTCGACGTGGGAGCTGAATACTCTGCGCTTCTTTTGGGGTATGTCCTTGTATTACCAAGGACGCTTCCGTGAGCTGCGCAGGCGCAGCAGCGCTTGGTTGGTGGATGCCAGCGACCGGGGCGATCTGTGCGCCGCCTCTGCCTTTCGCTTCAACTTGGCGCGCGGTTGGTACCTGGTGAACGACGACCCCGAGCGCGCGGCGGCGGAGATCGAGGCCGGCCTTTCCGAGTGGAGCTTTCCCGAACTCGGGGTGCACCGCTTCGTCGCTGGGGTCAGTCAGGTGCAGGTCGATCTGTATCGCGAGGACGTCGAGGCCGCGCAGCAGACCGTGCAAGAGCTCGCTTCCCGGTTTCGAACCTCGTCGATGCGTCGTGTTCAGCTCGGGCGGATCCAGATGAGCTATCATCTGGCCTTCGTCGCACTCGCGTGTGCGGCCCAACTCGACGGGCGCGCGCGCCGAGCGGAGCTCCGCAGCGCCAAGCGACACGAACGCGCGCTGGAGAACGAGAAGACGGAGTGGGGCAATGCGGTCGCCTGCTACGTGCGGGCACAACGGAGTCTGATGTCCGGAGAGACGGAACTCGGGCAGGAGCAGCTCGCGAACGCGATCGAGTTGGCGGATGGCTGCCACATGCACGCCCTCTCTGCCGCAGCCAGCTACCGCCTGGGGACACAACTGGGTCCCGAGCAGGGGGCGTCGTTCAGCGAGCGCGCCCTGTCTTTCGCGCGCGGGCAGGGAGTCCGTAGCCCCGAGCGTTTACTCAGGGCACTGGCTCCCGGTGTCTAGCGCATCCGTGATGGGACGAGCTTCTTCCGTGCCCATAGGGTGAGGGGCAGCGCGTTTTCTACTTCTGAACTCGGTCGTCGCACTCCCCCAGGCCGAACTCCGCCGAGCGTGTAGTCGGTACGGCAGCTCGAGGTCGGGGTGCCCAGCCGCTGTCCGAGGCCGCGCAGGGCGGCGGTGTAGGTTCACGTGTGCGGTTGCGCCCCCCGGGACACGCGCGGGAGGAACACGACGATGCGATGGAAACGTGTGTGCTTCTGCGCAATGCGCGTCCACCGATTGCTGCCTGGAAAGAATCTTCCAAATCTGGACGCGGTGGATGCGGCGCAACACGGTGGGTGCGATCCGCTTTGAACACCTGCGGACCAGGATGACGAACGGCGATTGTGGACCCCGGTGCTGGTTTGCTGGCTTCGGGCCAACCCGCTACCGTGTCTAGTGACGGGCTAAATCACGGCTTCGTGCGTGAGGTGACCGCCGGAGAGACTTACATGACTTCGAACAACCGACTGAAGAGAACTACTTTTGCCGCCGGCCTCGTCGGCCTTCTGCTGCTGGGCAGCACCGATGCCAGCGCTTGTGGCGGACTCTTTTGCAACGCGGCGCAGCCAGTGAACCAGGCCGCGGAGCGCATCATCTTCGCGCAGAACGACGACGATACCGTTACTGCCATCATCGAGATCCAGTACGAGGGCCCCTCGGAGGAGTTCGCGTGGGTGCTGCCCGTGCCCGCCGGCGAGACCGAAGTGGGCGTCGGCTCGACCGTTTCGTTGGACCGCATCGAGCAACAGAGCAATCCGCTGTACTCGCTGCAGGTGACCTTCGACGAGGGTTGTGGCGTCGTGACGCAACCGGGGGCGGCTGTCAACGCAGGCGCCGCTGCTCCGCCGACCTCCGTCGCTGATTCCGCCGGAGCCGGCGAGAGCGCCGTCACGGTCGTGGCCTCGGGAACGGCCGGGCCCTACGACTACGAGCAGATTTCCGTCAACCCAGACTTGGACGACCCGGCCCAAGTGGCCGTCGATTGGCTGGTAGACAACGGCTACGACGTCGGCGATCTCGGCCCGGACGTCCTACGTCCGTACCTCGAACAAGAGATGAACCTGTTGGCGTTTCGCTTGACCAAAGGCAGCGACACAGGCTCGATTCGCCCGATCAAGCTGAACTACGAAAGTGAGCAGCCCTTCATCCCCTTGCGGCCGACGGCGGTGGCTGCGAACCCCGACATGGGTATCAAGGTGTGGGTTTTGGGTGATTCGCGTGCGATCCCACAGAACTACCTGCACCTGGAGTTGAACGAAGCGCGCATCGATTGGTTCAACCCCAACGGCACGTACAACGACGTCGTTATCGCCGCCGCCGACGAGGCCGGTGGGCAAGGTTTCGTCACCGAGCAAGCAGGCCCCGCCGGCAACTTTGCGGAAGCTGCCTACCAGACGTGGGAGCAGTACAACTGGGACAATCTGCGCACGGGGCAATTCCAGAGTCTGCAGGCGTTCTTTCAGCAAGCGGTCTACTCGTTCGGTTCGTATGACGGCTTCATCGACCTGATCGCCGACGCAGAGACGGTGCCCCTGCGTGAGGGGGCGACCGCTGAGCAGTTCATCACTTGCGTCAGCTGCTACTTCCAGTCGGACGTTGCCGTCCGCAACGAAGCCTACCCCCCGACGCCCTACGACCCGGAGACGGACCCCTTGAACGACGTCGACGTCCCGGCGTTTCTGAGTGAGATGGACCGACTCGTGATCTCGCCGCTGGCGGACACGCGCACGCTGTTCGAAGAGAACTCGACGGTGACGCGGTTCTACACGACGATGTCTGCGGACGAGATGACCGCCGATCCGGCGTTCGACTTCAACGCGGATCTGGAGGACGTCAACAACGTGCACACTGCGACTCAGGTCATGCAGTGCAACGGCGAAACCGAGTGGCGCATCGAGTTCGATAGCGGCATCGCCATCAGCGGCAATGGCCGCACGTGGCCCATCGAACAGGACTCGGAGATGGCCTACAACCTGCGCGTCCTGCAGTTGGCGACCAGCGGTGAGGGCGACGTGGTGGACGACAACGTCGCAGCCGTGGGAGCGATGCTCGCGGATCTGGGCATCGGCAGCTTGGACGAGTCGGTGGCTGATGACGACGGCTCCTCCCCAACGGCAACTGACGGCGACAGCACTGACGCCGACCCGGAAGCGACGGACGCGGACGACTCGGACACGGGCGGTGACAGCACAGATGCCGATGCCGAAGAGTCTGACGAGGTCGGCAGCAGTGACCGCTCCGATGACGATGGCGGCTGCAGTTACGGCGGACACGACAGCCGCTCGCGGTCCCTCGCCTGGCTGGGCCTCTTGGGACTTTCTTTCTTGGTGCGCAGGCGTCGCAATCGGCGCTGAGGGTATATCTACGATATCGAACATTGCTTGGAGATGAAGAACATGGCTTGGAAGAAACTTGGGAAGATCAACGTCGCATTGGCGTTGGCGGGAGCGCTCGGGGTCGTTGCGAACGACGCGAGCGCGTGTGGTGGGCTCTTCTGCAATGCAGCGCAGCCCGTCAATCAGGCGGCTGAGCGCATCATTTTTGCTCAGAACGACGACGGCACCGTCACCGGCGTGATCGAGATCCAATACGAAGGCCCGTCGGAGGAGTTCGCTTGGGTCTTGCCCGTACCGGCAGGCGAAACGGAAGTGGGCGTCGGCTCACAGATCTCTCTCGACCGCATCGAGGCTCAGAGCAACCCGACCTACTTTCTGCAACAGATGACCGATCCGGCGTGCTTCCAGGACGAAGACGGAGTGCTTACCGACTCAGCCCCCGTGCCACAGAGCCCCGGGCTGGCCGAAGGCGCCGATCCCAGCGACTCCGGAGTCGAGGTGGTCGCCTCCGGCACGGCGGGTCCCTACGATTACGAGCAGATCGCGGTCGACCCGGACTTGGACGATCCGGCACAGGTGGCCGTCGATTGGCTGGTGGAAAATGGCTACGACGTCGGTGAACTCGGTCCGGACGTTCTGCGTCCCTACCTGGAAGAAGACATGAACTTGCTCGCCTTCCGCCTGACGAAGGGCAACGACGCTGGTTCGATTCGCCCCATTCGTCTCACCTACGCGAGCGAGCAACCGTTCATCCCGCTGCGGCCGACGGCGGTGGCTGCGAACCCCGACATGGGTATCAAGGTGTGGGTTTTGGGTGACTCACGTGCCATCCCACAGAACTATCTGCACCTGGAGTTGAACGAGGCGCGCATCGATTGGTTCAACCCGAATGGCACGTACAACGACGTCATCATCGCGGCTGCGGATGAGGCGGGTGGCCAAGGTTTCGTCACCGAGCAAGCCGGGCCCGCGGCGAACTTCGCCGAAGCGGCTTACCAGACCTGGGAAGAGCAAAACTGGGACAACTTGCGCACGGGACAGTTTGCGAGCCTGGAGCAGTTCTTTCAGTCAGCGGTGAACGTATTCGGCAGCTACGACGGCTTCGTCGACGTCCTTCGCGATCCGGCGACCGTGCCCCTGCGTGAAGGGGCCACGGCAGAGCAGTTCATCAGCTGCGTCAGTTGCTACTTCCAGGTGGACGTACCGGTGCGCAACGAAGCATACCCGCCGACGCCCTACGACCCCGAAACGGATCCGATCACCGGGACGGATGTGCCGGGATTCTTGGCGGAGATGGACCGGCTCGTGATCGCGCCGCTGGCTGATACGCGCACGCTGTTCGAGGAGAATTCGACGGTGACGCGCTTGTACACGACGATGTCGGCGGACGAGATGACCGCCGATCCGGCCTTCGACTTCAACTCGGAGCTCGAGGACGTCGCCAGCGCTCACACGGCGACGCAGATCATGCAGTGCGGTGCAGACAACGAGTGGCGCATCGAATTCGACAACGGCATCATCGTCGAGGGCAATGGTCGCACGTGGCCCGTCGCTCAGGATAGCGACATGCCGTACAACCTGCGGGTGCTGCAGCTCTCCACGAGTGGCGGCGGCGATGTGGTGGTGGACAACACCGCCGAGGTGGGACAGTTGCTCGCCGACTTGGGCATCGGCAGCGGTCCGATACCTCCCAACGACACGGCACCCGACGATCCGACGATGGACGACCCCACCGCGGATGACCCTGCGACGGATGACCCGACGGCGACGGACGTGGTGGATGACACTCAGAACGATGCTGGAGCCGCCGATACGGCAACCGACGGCGACGCCACGGATGTGGAGGAGACGGATACGTCAGGCGACAGCGCTACCGACACGCCCGACGAAACCACCGACGATGCTTCGGGCGATGCGACCGATACGGGCGCGGACGAGGACGACACGGACACCCAGCTTTCGAGTGAGGCCGGCAGCGGCGACGACGGTTGCGGATGCGCCGTCGTCGGGCAGCAGAGCCGGAGCAACGCGTACGCTTGGCTCGGGTTGCTGGGGCTCGCGCTGTTCGCTCGACGCCGGCGCTGACGCTGCCAGTAGCGGTCACCGATGACGAAAAAGCCGGAGCTCTTCAGCTCCGGCTTTTTCGCGTTCGCTCGCTGTGGTTCGGAGCGAGGCCTTCGCTGCGGCGTCAGTCGACGAACAAGTTCTGTTTGGCGGAGTTCGAGATGGCCACCACCGCGGGGTGCTTGATGCGCCGCTCGATGGTGATGGCATAGAAGCGTTCGATGACTTCGTCGGTCCTGCCTACTTCCATCACGTCGTACTGCTTCTTCACGCTCTCGGTGACCACCGACGGGGCTGGAAAGATACCTTCACCCGCTTGCCCGAAGCCTTTGAGAAGGCCACTGTCGTCGAACTCCGCCACGATTCGCGGATGGAGTTCATGGGCGCTGAACCATTGGTCGAGTGAGCGCCGGAGGAAACTCTCTTGCGTGGGGAGGAGCAGCGGCGCACCCGTCAGTGAATGGGGGAAGTCCTTGCGGTAGGTTTTGGCAAGTCCTGCTTTGGCGAAGAAGGTGACTCCACACTCACCCAGCAAGTGATTGAACGCGCGTACCTTCACGTTCGCGCCGACCGGCACTTCGGACAGCACGAGATCCAAGTCGTGCAGTGCCAGATCCGCCAGCAGCCGCTCGACCTTGTCGCCGCGGCAGACGATGCGCACCGGCTCTGCCAGGCGCATCGCTGGCGCTAGCAGTCGATGAGCGACTAGCTTGGGCAGCATGTCCGAGATGCCGACGCGTAGCCGTTGAGGGTGACCGGCGGGGCGACCCTGCACCGTGTCCATCAGCTCCTTGCCGAGCCCGAAGATCTCCTCCGCATAACGGTAGACGACGCGGCCGTCATCGGTCAGTTCGAGTTTGCGCCCAACACGCTCGAAGAGCTTGATGCCCAGGGCCTCTTCCAAAGCCTTGACCTGTCCGCTGATGGTGGGCTGAGCCAATCGCAGGGCTTTGGCCGCGGGGGCGACGCCGCCCTCTTTGGCGACCATCCAGAAGTACAGCAGGTGATGGTAGTTCAGCCACTCCACGACCTAGCCCTAGCACCAAACTCGCCGACGGAACCAGACAAACGCGCCTGGCTGGCTTCTGGCGCTCTACGCGGCCTGTCGGAACGCACCCCCGCGGCTGCGTTCCTGAAGCCGATGGTGTTCCAGAACGACCTCACCCGCGTGGCGTTCATACCAGTCTTCCATCAGCTCCATGCACGCGTGGTCGACGAAAGCAAGGCGCTCGATGTGCACGTGCACGTGCGCCTCCCTGGGGAGGGACTCGATGGCTTCGGCCAACTTCGGAAGGTTGACGAATGTGGCCGCTCCCGCCAGGTGGACATCGTAGCGGGCCGCTTCTTCGTCGTGCTGCAGGTTGATGTCGAGCATCGTGAACGACGACAGCAAGCGCAGCAGTGCGAGCGCGAAGCCGGTGGCGACACCGGTCAGCAGATCCGTCGAGACGATCATCACGACAGTGACCGCCCAGATGACGACCTCGGCTCGGCCGCGTCGGGCGAGGTTCTTCACGGCCGGGACACCGACCAACTTGTAACCAGTGTAGACGAGGATCGCCGCCAGGCTCGCGGTCGGGATCAGCGCCAAGACGCCGGGTGCGGCCAGTACGAGGACAGCGATCCACGCACCATGAAAGATGGCGGACCACTTCGTTTTGGCGCCAGCTTCCACGTTGGCGGAGGAGCGCACGATGACCCCTGTCATAGGCAGAGCACCGGCGATGCCGCACAGGATGTTGCCCACGCCCTGCGCTCGCAGCTCCTGGTCGTAGTTCGTCCGCTCGCCGTCGTGCATGCGGTCGACGGCAGTGGCGCACAGTAGTGTCTCTGCGCTCGCGATCAGCGCCATGCCGACGGCGGCCGCCCAGAAACCGGGCACGTGAAGCAGCGACAGAGATTCGGGTGAGATCCAGTTGAGGGATTCGGCGAAGTCGCTCGGTACGCTGACCCGAGCGATCGGCAGGGAGAGGGCGCTCGCCAGCCCCGTGCCGACGACGACCCCCAGCAGCGGACCAGGTAGGCCTTTGACGCGCTTCGGTTTGAAGCGCTGCCACAGCACGATGGTCAGGATCGTCGCGAGTCCGATGCTAGCGGCCATGAAGTGAACGCTCGCGTTGGGGGAAACTGCTTTGACGATTGCCTCGGGGATGGAGATGAGGTTCAAGAGGCCGTCGCCGCGCGGCTTGTCGTCGACCATGACGTGAAACTGACTGGCGAAGATCAACACGCCGATGCCGGTCAACATGCCCTGGATCACCGCGGGCGAAACCGCGCGGAACCAGCGGCCCAGGCCCGCGAAGCCCGCCGCCAACTGGATCAGGCCGCTGATGAGAACGGCCAACCCGAGAGCCATCAGTCCGAACTCGCCCACGAGCTCCCAGACCATGACCGCCAGTCCGGCGGCAGGCCCGCTCACTTGCAGCGGCTGGCCAGCGAAGAAGCCGACGATCAGACCGCCCACCATGCCGGTGATCAGGCCCAACGCCGGCGGTACCCCCGAGGCGATCGCGATGCCCATGCACAAGGGCAGGGCAACGAGAAACACCACCACGGACGACGTGAAGTCGCCGAAGGGGATACCAAGAATGCTTCGGGTAGGGTTGGTCGTCTCCTGGGTCATGTCGCGTCGTCCGGTCGTGAGTGCTGGAAGGTGAGGTCGAGGTGGCGCGGGCGGGACTACTCTGCGGCGCCGAGTCGCAAGGAGTGGTTGACGGGCAGAAGTCTTCCTTCGAGGTTGACGAAGGCCTGCTTGTCTTCGTCGTAGGCGGTCACGGCACCGCTCCCGATGTGGTAGACCCACGCGTGCAGTGAAACGGCGCCTCTGGCCAAGGCTGCCGCCACGGCTGGGTAGCCCCGGAGGTTGTCGAGCTGCCTCAGTGCGTTGCTTTCTATGGTAGTCGCGAGACGTCGCTCCAGCGGCGCGTCCTTGCTGCACAGTTGGTTGGCGACCTCGAGACTGGGGCGCGCCAACTCGAGCCACTTGGCGACTGACGGAACGGTGCTGAGTGATGCAGGGTTGAGCAACCCGTTCATCGCGCCGCACCCCGAGTGTCCGCATACGATGATGTGCTCGACGCCGAGTACGGCAACCGCGTATTCGACGGTGGCCTCTTCGCCGCTCGCAGCGCTGCTGTAGGGCGGCACCATGTTGCCCGCGTTGCGGATCACGAACAGATCACCTGGCTCGGAGTCCGTGATCAAGGAAGGCACGACTCGCGAGTCCGAACAGGTGATGAGCAACACCTTGGGCGCTTGCCCGTTGGCCAGCTTTCCGAACAGCTCCTTCTTGGCGGGGAAAGCGTTCTGTTGAAACCGTTCAATTCCTTCGGTGATCTTGTCCATGTTCATCGAGCTCCTTCTTGGCCTCGCCTTCGGCCCGATGTCTGTTATGGGTCCGGTCTCTCTTCGTTCCAGACGAAAATTTCGCAACATCGCATCGAAAAACACAAAGTGTCAGCATCGCTGCCATCCATAGAAACCATCATGATATCAGCCGGATGAGTGCAGATCTTCGATGCCTGAGGCTCGCTGCCAGCTGAGCTTCGTTCGTCGGAGCTCGCCGCGCTCGCATGGGTGGCGAGGGAGCGATTTCGCTTTTGCTGGATGCGATTGGCTCGCTTCGACCCCGTTGGGCACCGATGCGGAGCAAAGCGAGCAGCCTCTGCACGAGCGATGGTGCGCGTTCACCACTCCGCGCTTTGCTTTCGGCGCGCTGACGAATGCGGGCGCTCAGAGAGGTGTCATTCGCGAGGGCCGATGCGGAGGCTTCGCGTGCGTCGTGAGGTCTTTTTTGTCTACAATGGGCGCATGGCACAACTGGGTCTCTTTGACGAGATCGAAAAGCCCGACCTTTCCGTGGAGCTTTCGTTGTCTCAGCGCACCCCGCGCCAGGTCTTGTTCGGAACTTCGTCGTGGACGTTCTCGGGCTGGTCCGGGTTGGTCTATCCGCGCGGTACCGATGAGGCGCTGCTGCGAGAACGCGGGCTGTCTTTGTACTGCGACAATCCGCTGTTCCGCACGGTGGGCATCGACAGCAGCTACTATCGACCGCTGGAAGCCAAGCAACTGCGACGTTATCGGGCTCAGCTGCCTATCGGCTTTCGTTGTGTCAGCAAAGTCTACTCTGGCTACTCGACGCGATGTGACGTGCGCACGTTGGAGCCGAACCCACATTTCTTGCACGCACGTAGCTTCGAAGAAGCCGTGCTGCGGCCGATTGCCGACGAGTTCTTCGAGCAGCAGGGGCCCTTGGTGCTCGAGTTTCCCGAGTTGCCCCACGCCCCACCATTGGATGCGAAGGACTTCGCTGAGCAGCTGGACGCCTTTCTGTCCAAAGTGTCGCGCGACTTTCAGTATGCCGTGGAGCTGCGAGATCGTACGCTGCTTTCGCCCCACTACCTGGAGGTGCTGCATCGTCACCGTGCGGCCCACGTGTTCAACTACTGGGAGCGCATGCCGGGCCTGGCTGAGCAGTTCGAGCGGATTGGGACGGACTGCGCGCCGTTCGGTGTCGTGAGGCTGCTGATCCCACCTGGGCAGCGCTACGCCGATCGCAAGAAGCAACTGGCCCCTTTCGACAGGCTCGTCGATCGACGCCCGGAAATGCGGCGCGAGACGATTGAGATTGCGCGCGCTTACGTCGAGCTCGACAGCCCCCTGTTCGTGATCGTCAACAACAAGGCAGAAGGCTCGAGTCCTCTGACGGTGCGGGAGCTCGCGCGCGAGTTGAGCGACGCGCTATCTGCGTGAGGCGTCGAGCGCAGTGCGACGGCGTTCACTCGGGCGTAGTGTGGCGACGTTCACTTGGGCAAGGCGATTGGCGACAGGGCATAGCGGCGCTCCAAGTCCCCGGTGCCCAATTGCCCGGACTCGTTCTTGCCGGCGCATTCGATGGTGTTTGCCTCGGTCACGACACAAGTGTGAAAGCGACCCGTGGTCACGCTCTGGATCTGGCTCGCCACGGGTTCCGGCTCCGTGCGCACCTCGATGCCCTCCAAACCCAGCTGCCCCTCGATCGCGCGACCCCAGCACCACAGCTCGTCCTGTCGTAGGCCGCAGCCGTGAAAGGTGTTGCTGCTGACGACGCTCCAGTCGTCGAACTCGCCGATGCGCACGGGTTGGGTCGATTGCTCGGGACTGGCCGCGCCGAAGACGGCGCCGCTGCCATCGGCCACGCCGACGTTCGTGCCCCAGCAGTACAGACTACCCGTGCGCAATCCGCAGCTGTGTTGTTGGCCTGCGTTCGCCTGGGACCAGTCCTGGTCGGCTCCGACTTGCACCGGGTGACGGATCTGTTCGGCTTCGTCCGTTGCGAGAATGCCGGCGGTGTTGCGACCCCAGCACCACAGGCTCCCATCTCGTCGTACGCCGCAAGTATGCCCTTGGCCGGTGTCGACCTGGCTCCAGAGCTCATCACCCATGGGCTGAGGGCTCAGCCCATCCGCGGCGCTGTTGTCCTGGGCAGGGTAGGCATCGTCCAGCCCCAGTTGACCCTCGAAGTTCTCACCCCAACAGATCAACGCTCCTCCTTCGACGAGAACGCAGGTGTGATTGAAGGTGGTGGACAACGCGGTGGCGCGGTCGGGTAACCCGACGCGCACCGGCGTCGAACGCGACTGTCGGTCACCCTGACCGAGCTGTCCGCGATCGTTGCCGCCCCAGCAGTAGACGCTGCCGCCATCGTCCAAGGCACAGCTGTGAGTGCTGCCCGCGGCGACGGCGCGCCAGCTCGTGCCCGTGCTCAGTCGCGAGGGAGACGTGCGGGGCTCGGCGTCGCCCAGGCCCAATTGTCCCGAAGTATTCTCCCCCCAGCAGAAGAGCGCGCCGTCCACGATGCCGCAGCTGTGCGAAGTGCCGGCACTCACGGCGTGGACGCCATTGGGTTCACCATCGACGGCTACGTCGTCAGAACTCGTGGGAGCGTCCGTGTCGCTTCCCGCGTCGGTGCTGTCGACCCCCTCGCCGAGCTTGGTGGTCAGGACGTCGTCACGCTCGACGCAGCCGCTCGCGTGGGCGGCGCAAAATAGCGCGAGCAGGCGTGCGGTCTCGAGCTTCACAGCTCCACCGCCAAGCCCGCTTGGGCTCCGAGCAACAGCCCAGACGTTCCGGTGATCACTTCGCCGTCAGCGGAGGCTTCGAGGCCACGCAGGGGAGCGCCCGCATGCAACGCCGCCGCGAACCAAACCGGGCCCAACAGACGCAGGTCGAAGCTGAGCGAGCCCCGCGCGTAGAACACCGGTCCGGCGAGTTCGTTGGCTTCGGCGTCGCGGGGGGCCTCTCCTCGCAGGCTCACCCACGAACCCTGCGCCGAGGCTCCGACGCCCAGCTCGTAGCCGCTCGCGGCGGCGAAAAGATAGCGAGCACCCAGCGATAGATGAGCGGCGTTGGAGCCGATGCGGCCGTTGGGGGCGTCTTCGGGCAGCCCCTGGCGCACGCCCACGCCGAGGTCCAGCTTCACGCGCTCCCAAGCGGGCAACAACAGCGCCCCATCGAGACCATACTGTCGTTGGCCACCGCCATAGTCGTCGCCCGCCGCTTGCAGCGCGACGCGCGGGGGGTATCGCTTGGGCGCTGGGGGCGGCAGTTGTTTGTCGATGGCCTTCTTCACCTGGGGCGGCGGTGGGGCAGCTTTCGGCTCACGTGCCCGTTCGAGGGCGAGCTCCGCCCAGCTGGCCCACACCAGCTCGTCGGTCGCCAACGCGATGGCAAAGGCTTGCCCATCCTCCGGCACGTTGCTCAGATCGACGTCGCGCCCGACACGCTTGTTCGTCACCGTATCTCGGATCTCGACACCAATGCGACTGGCGTCGGTGCCCGCGCTGATCAGGACGGCTGCCAGAGGCGCTTTGGAGGGCGCGCCTACTTGCGGACAGACGTCGATGTCGCGACCGGCGAAGCCAGCACGCAGATCATCCAGCACCGCGGTCTCGAAGTGTTCGAACTGCGCTTGCCACTCGAAGCTGACCAGCACCCAAGGACGCTCGCCATTGCCGCAAGTTTGGGCAGCGGCCTCATGTGCGAAACAACTCACGAGCACCAGCAGCCGCAGCCAGAGGACGAAACGTCGACCCACGGATCTGGGTGTGCCGTGGACAGCGCCAGGAAGCAACCGGTGCGCTCAGTGCCCGCCGCATTTTTGCGCCACCGCACCAGCGTGCACCCCCGAGGGGAACGCATCCAGATATGCTTTGCGAGCTCTCTCGCAACTGTCGGAGGCGCCCATCGCAGCGTAGGCATCGACCAGACGGGCCATCGCGTCTTCTTTGAAGCCTGCACCGGGCGCGAGGGTGACGGCTCGGCGCAGCGCTGCGACAGCACCGTGCAAATCGCCCAGCCGATCCATGCGCAGTCGGCCCAACTCGAAGGCTGCGAGCCCGGAGCGCGCATCCCCCGGGTGGTTGGCGAGCAGCTGCTCGTAGGCTCGTGCCGCCGCAGCAGCATCACCCCGGCGACGGGCGGCATTGCCTTGGTCGAAGAGCTGCCTGGCGTCGAGCGGCAGGGAGCCCTCATCTGCCGGCGAGCCCTCTTCCGTCAGCGAAGCTTCGGGTTCCTTCGCGGGCGCATCGCTTGGGTCGTCACGGCGAGCACGTTCATCAGCGGGCTTCTGCTCCCCACCGGGATGCAGGGTGGGGGCTGCTTGGGGCGTGCCCGTGCCGCCTGGCGCCTGAGTCGAGGTGTCGTCCTCTGCGGCCGCGGGCGCTTCTGACGCTCCACTCGCCGTGCCGTCGTCACGCGCGCCGTCGGATGCTCGCGGGGGCCCGTCCAGGGTCAACGATTCGCCAGCAGACAACATCTTCACGTCACTGCTTGACGCAGGCGTCACTTGTACGCTGCCCTCCTGTACGCTGACGGTCACGCGGCTGCCCTGCGAGACGTCGACGCTGAAGCGCGTGCCAGTTACCTTGACTCGTACACCTGCAGCCAGCACTTCGAACGCGCGCCTTCGGTTCGGTACGACGTCACATCGGACTCGGCCCCGATTCAAGGCGATGACCACTTCGGTGGCGGAGCTTTCTCGGACCTTGACCTTGGTGTGGGCAGCCAGCTCCAGCTGGGAGCCGTCTCCCAGTTCGACGGACAAGGCATCCGTCGCCGTTTCCAGCGCGGCTCCGGCCAGGGCCGAGGGCGCTGGCGCGGGTTGCCACAACACGAACACTGCGGTCACTGCGGCGGCCAAGGTCGCCGCAGCGGCCGTTCTCAATGCCCAGCCCCGCCACTGCCACCACCCAGAACGCCTGCTTTCCAAGCGCTCGGAGACCCCACTCCAAATCCGCGCCAAACGCTGTGCCGAGGCGTCGACTTCGATGTGCATCGACATCGGCGCGTACCGCTTGGCGTTGGGGTGATTTTCGGGGGTCATGTCACAGGCTCGAGTTCATGGGTTCGAGGGGCTCATCTCACAAACGCGCTTTGGCGCGCTCCAATCGCGCCTCGGCGGAGACCAAGCGGCGTTTGACCGTCGCCAGGCTCAACCCCATACGATCGGAAATCTCCGTAAGTTCGAGGCCGTCCACTCGTCTCAGCAGGAACGCCACACGTTCCTCGGCGGGTAGTCGTTGCAGCATTCCATATACTAGTCGCAATTCGCTCTGCACATCGGTCGGCGCTGTTTTGGAGATGATGGCATCCAGGTCGATCGGCTCGTTGCGGCGCAAGCCGAGGCGCACCATCAAGCGGTTCCGGCGCAGGCGTTTGCTCGCCATGCGCACGGTGATCGAGCCAATCCAAGCGGCAAAGGCCTGCGGATTGTCGAGCGTCTCGAGACGGGATAGGGCGTGCATGAAGACGTCCTGCGTCAAGTCGTCCGCGTCCTCTCGCCCCGCCAGCACCCGGTGCGCCAGTCCCAAGACCATCTTGCCGTGGCGAGCGAACAGCGCTTCCTGTGCCCAGGCTTCTCCGGCGCGGGCAGCCACGACCAACGCCGCGTCGGTCGGGCCCATGCCCGAACGGGTGTTGGAGCGAGTCTGGCTGGGGGATCGGGCTACCACGCGACATGACGTCCTGGAAGGGAGCTGCTGGCGGAGGAGTGCGGCATCTTCATGGAAGACGTCCCCCCAAGTCTCCATGGCGGCTCAATTTTTCCGTGACTCACGATTCGCACCCTCGACGGCGCTGTTCTAGCGCGGGATTTGCACTTTTGCATGGGTAGGGCGGCCGCCTCCAAAGTGGGCAGCGGCGCTCGAGCCGGGTGGGGGCACGTTTGGCGGCGTCGCCCGGCCCGAACTCTGGGTGCTGGGGAAAGCGGGGCCGGCGCCGCGTGAGGGGGCTGTTGCGACCGAACTGAGCTGCCCTCGGGACCACGGCGCGAGCATCACTTGGAGGCGGAGTCCTCATGCGTCGCGGGGCTGGGCCTCGCTCGCAGCAGTAACCTACGGGCTATATTGGGGCACGAGCGAGGCGAGCGCTCAGAGTCGAAACGCAGGGTCGAAGCGGGAACGAAATCTGGGCAGGGTCGGAAAGGGGCGCTTGCGGTCCACAGCGGCCTTTCGCTCGGCGTTGCGTGAAGCGAGCTCGCCGCGTTTCGGAGCGATGCGAAATCTGAGAATCATCGTCGCCGCGGACAACGTCTCGAGAGGGCACGCCGCACCCGGCTGGCGTGAACCGTCGGATCGCTCGCCTCGGTCTTCGAGCCTGAGCGCGGAGAACTTTCCACGCCCCGTGACCACGGATCGGTCCCCTTTTTTGAGCCGTTTGTCTGATACAGTCACCGCGATGCAGCTGCTGCGCGCGCGATACCTGTCGTTGCTCCTTCTGGGGCTGTCTTCCGGCTGCGGTGAGGAGTTCGGGGCGACCGCTGACGCTTCGGCCGAGGAGACGTCCAGCGACGAGGCGGAGACCGAAGAGAGCGCGGCAGACGCCGGGGCCGAGGAGTCGCCGACCGGGCAAGCCGCCAGCGACGCAGCTGAAACCGAGGCTGCGCCCGAAACCGACGCTGAGGTGCAAACGGATATCGAAGCAGCTTCGGCAGATGCCGGCGGGGCTGACACCCTCGAGCCCTGTGAGCCTGGGCAGAGACGGGACTGTGCGTGCGAGGGCGCGTTTCGGGGTGAGGCGACTTGCGTGGCGGGCGGCACCGGTTTTGGCGCGTGCGACTGCAGTGCGATCTGCGGCGACGGCTTGGTCGGGCCCGGGGAGGAGTGTGACGACGGCGACGACGACGACACCGACGACTGCACCAGCCTTTGTCGAAATGCCGTCTGCGGCGACGGCTTCTTGCACCCCGACGAGGCGTGCGACGACGGCAACGAGGTCGAAAGTGACGATTGCCTGACTGAGTGCGTACCTGCTTCCTGCGGTGATCGCGTGGTGTGGGAGGGCGTCGAGGAGTGCGACGACGGCAACGACGACGATGACGATGGCTGCTCCAACTCCTGCACCCTGCCGGTGTGCGGAGATGGCGTGGTGCAAGGCGACGAAGAGTGCGAGGACGGCGATGAGGACGATACCGACGCCTGCCTGAGCAGTTGCAAAGCGGCGGTCTGCGGCGACGGCTTCTTGTGGGAGGGCGAGGAGCTGTGTGACGACGGCAATCTCGACGATGATGACGCCTGCCCCACGAGCTGCATCGACGCCTACTGCGGTGACGGGTTCGTGCGCGCTGAGGAAGAGGAATGCGACGACGGCAACGACAGTGAGACGGACGCTTGCCTGCCCGGGTGCATCAGCGCTCGCTGCGGCGACGGGATCCTGTGGGAGGGTGAAGAGGAGTGCGACGACGGCAATCTCGACAGTTCCGACGGGTGCACCGAGTTGTGCCGAGAGTCGCGTTGTGGCGACGGATTCCTGCAACCGGACAGTGAAGAATGTGACGACGGCAACGACGCTGATGGCGATGCGTGTTTGTCGACTTGTCACAACGCGCGTTGTGGCGATGGGATCGTGTGGGAAGGCGAGGAGGAGTGCGACGACGCCAACGACCTTGACGGCGACGGTTGCACGGCGTGCACGCTCGGCTACTGCGGTGACGGCTTCTTGTGGGAAGGCGAGGAGGAGTGCGACGACGCCAACGACGACCCCTACGACGACTGCATCGACTGCGTGCTAGCGCGTTGCGGTGACGGCATCCTGCGTCCCGACGAAGAGGACTGCGACGACGGAAACGTCGTCAATGGTGACGGTTGCGAGGACGATTGCACGGAGAGTCCGGGCAAGGGCAACGTCCTGTTGTTCGTCGATCGTTCGGGCACGATGGCGGGGTCACACCTCGATACCGTGCGTGCTGTGGTGACGGCGGAAGACGGACCCATTGCTGCGTATCAGAACCGCATCCGCATCGGGCTGGCGGCGTTTCGCGCGCGCGGCGGAGTCTGCCCCGACGTCAATCCGGCGCTGGCTCCCGTGGGCGCGAACTTCGCATCCATCGTCGAGGACTTTCCGACGGAGGCCGTCTCCGGCGACGATACGCCGTTGGCCGAAGCGTTCACCGTGGCGCGAGGTCTGTTCGGGGACCTGTCGGGTCCGCGCCACGTGATTCTGATCACCAACGCCGATCCGGATAGCTGCGCGGTTGCCGATCCCCAGTGTGGCTACGACAAGGCCATCGCCGCCGTGCAAGACGCATACGACCGGGGGATCTCCACGCACGTCATCGGGCTCGAGGGGGGCGGGATCTCACGTTGGTTCGAGCAAGCGCTGGCCAATGCGGGGGCAGGTTTGGGCGTCGCCCGCTCTTCGGACATCAACTCCTGCGCCGAGTACGAGGGGAGCCCCGACGCGAGTTACGTGACTGGTGCCGGTGGCAGCGCGACCTACTACGGTCTCGGCAACGAGGGCCTGCGAGCGGAGCTCTCCGCGACGTTGAGCGAGATCCTCGACGAGATATCCGTCATTCCTTGAAGCGCAGTGTCGTCCGAAGCGCAGTGTCGTCCGAAGCGCAGCGACTGGTGCTGACGGCCGACAACGGCTATGAGCTTGGGCCATGAAGGTATTTCAGTATCCGCGCTGCTCCACGTGCAGAAAGGCCCTCAAATGGCGCGAGGCGCGTGACGTGGCCTACGACAGCATCGACATCGTGGAGGCGCAGCCCACGCTTTCGCAACTGAAGAAGGTTTGGAAGCTCTCCGGCTTGCCCGTCAGCAAGCTGTTCAACACTTCCGGACAATCGTACCGTCAGGGGGGCTTCAAAGAGAAGCTGCTGAGCATGAGCGAGCAACAAGCGCTCGAGGCGTTGGCGGCG
>JBNKZR010000078.1:0-22361 GCA_050301735.1 Polyangiaceae bacterium
CCTCCCTCGACGGGCGCTCGCTACGTCCGAGAGCGACGAGACGTGCTGCCGCCACCGGGCAATTGGGTGACTTGGGCCGTCGACCGCGTGCGCGCGATTCCTTGGATCGGCGACGAGCGCATGCAATGGCTCAAGGCGGTCGCCTATCGAGGCAAAGACTGGGCTGAGCGCAAGTTCGACCTCGAGCTCGGCGGGGCAGAATCCCAAGAATTCGAGACACGCGTCGCAGCTGCGACCCCACCCGTGCAGACGCAGCAGCCCACGGACGTCGAGACGACCGGGCGGGTCAACCCCCACTGGCCGCCAGCCCCTTTGGAGCTGCAACTCGAACCGCTCTTCGAAGGCGAAGGGGTTTGGCAATCGTTGGAGGGAGATCCGTTCGTCAAGGCGCCCGCGGGCCTCGACACGGCATTCTTGACGACGTTCATCCGCACCGATGAACATCGCAAGTTCGCGCGGACACTCGTCGTGCTGTGGGATCCGAGCATCGTCGAACTCCACATGATGAGCGGCACCGAAGAACCCAAGAGCGCGACCGGAGCCACCGGTGAGGGTCGCATCCCGCGGGACCCGTCCGTGCTGCGACGTGTCGTGGCAGCGTTCAATGGTGGCTTTCAGGGCACGCACGGGGACTTCGGCATGAAGGCCGAGGGCACGATCTATCTGCCACCGTTGCCCTACGCAGCCACCGTGGCACGACTGAGCGACGGCAGCACCGCTTTCGGAAGTTGGCCACCAGAGACGAGCATCCCGGCTAACGTCGTCGGCTTTCGTCAGAACCTGACTGCCCTGGTGGAGAACGGCCAAAACAACCCCTACGGGCGCACCTGGTGGGGCGGAGTCCCCCAGGGTTGGCAAGACGACACTCAGACGGTGCGTTCGGGCTTGTGCCTGACGCGAGAAGGATTCGTGGCCTACTTCTACGGCACCAAGATCGACGCTGATCACCTAGCCCAATCCATGATCGCCGCACGCTGCGAGTACGGATTGCACCTCGACATGAACCAAGGTCACACCGGACTCGAGTTCTACAACGTCGACGACGCCTCGAACATGCCTCCGCTCGCACTTCCGCTTCAGCCCACGTGGCAAGCGGAAGGTGAACTGGATGATGCCCCGGGGTTTCGTTTTCGGGGTCGTCGCCTGTTTCGCGGCATGCAGCTGATGAACTTCCCACGCTACATCGGCCACGAAGCGAGGGACTTCTTCTATCTCACCCTGCGTCCGCTCCTGCCGGGTAACGACATCGAGTCAGCGACCGGGGAGTCCGACGACGGAAAATGGAAAGTCGACGAGCTGCCGCAGCATGGGCGCCCCTACGCGTTTGCCCGGACGACCCTCGTTCCCGACGAGCGCGCCGAGGACGCCCAGCTGACCCTGCTCGCGCTCGATCCTTTCCGCTTCCTGCCGCTCGATACGCCGCCGAAACAACAGTGGCTGGCGAGCTGGCAGTCCCCGCCACAAACGGGCGAAACGAGCTTGTGGTGGAATGACGGCAGGTTGCTCGTCGCTGACTCGCCTCCTGCGACGAACGCCATCGCGTTGTTTCGTGGTGCTCGAGAGCCGTCAGAGGAGACGGTAGCTGGAGCCGCGCGCACCCATGATGGTTCCTTAGTGTATGCGGAGCTTGCAACTGGGTCGGCGCGAATTGGAGTTCAACGTGGAGACCTCATTCGACGCGGTTTGGAGTTGGCGGGTAGCGAAGCAGTCGTGTACCTTTCGCAGCCGGCTGGGTGGGTGATCGAAGGACGCGATCTCAACCTACACCCCGCCGTGACGCCCACGGAAGGGGTCCACCTGACGCGCAGCGATCGACCTGGTTTTGAGCGAATCTTCAAGGATACACCTGTTGTGAAACGAAGCGTGTGGCACCCCCTCCAAAAAGGGACGAAGTCCAACCCCGCGTCATCACGGGATAGCTCCGCGAAGAGTGCCCAGCCGGCCGATTCGCATTGAAACGCCCGGGATGGGCCCACCGATGCCATTCACCAGTTTGATCGAGCCCAAACAGCTCCACCATGCGACTTTTGTCGCTAAGGCTGCGTTCTCAAAGCTCGCCCAACCCGCGACCAGCATTGTAAACAGGCGCAGCCACCAGGAGAAACATCCGCGATGAGTGACAACGGCGGTTCCGATCTGGACGTATTCGACAACCTGAGCAAGGACTCGTCCCCAGCGCGCAAGCAGACGTTGGTCGGCATGGCCGTCCCACCAGCCCCAGGCTCCGCACCTCGTACGAGCGTGCCCCCTCCCCCACCGTCGCTCCGAGCAAGTATCCCGCCGGCTCCCCCAATATCCACGGTGAGTGAAGAGGAGGCGGAAGAGATCGAGGAGATTGAAGCGGTCGAAGATGTCTCGTCGCCCGAGGCGGCCTCCGCACCCGATGCCGCGTCCGCTTTGAGCGCTCCGTCCGACACGTCCGAGCCGACGTCTTCAGCGGACGCAGCCCCCGAGCCCGTTTTGGACGAAGCGGAGGCAGAGCCGGTCGCTGCCGACCTCTACGACGACGATGACGCGACTCAGGTGTTCTCTGGGTTCGACTCCTCTGAAGAAGACGAGACGGCAGAGCCTCCAACGCCGCTCGCGGCGCCCGCGAGTTCACCCAGCGTCAGCAGCCTGCCGCTGCCTCCGCCGCCGCCGCCGACTGGGCTTTCCTCAGGGCCCCCTCCGCCACCTTCCGTGACCAGCACGGGAGCATCACTGCCGCCCATGCCGAACGTGATGCGGTCCTCCGGTCCGCCACCCCCTCCCCCGTCCCCGGCGGTCGCAGCGCCTTCCGCTCCCGATTGGGAAGAGGACGAAGACGACAAGACCACGGTGTTCAACCGCGAGTCGGGCTTCGACGCCGCCAACATGCTGATGGGTCGCGGCAGCGTGCCCGTCGGAAGCGTGCCAGACGTCCCTCCGCCGCCGATGTCTCGGCCTTCGGCGCCGGTACCTTCTCCGCCCGTCATTTCGATGCCAAGTGGACAGCGCACGAGCTTCACTGACATCGATTCAGTCCCACCGGCCCCGGCCAACCGCACGCCATTGGTATTTGGCGCCATCGCCGCCATCGTGTTGGGTATCGCGCTTTTCTTCATGCTGCGACCTACGACGGGCGGCTTGGTCGTCACCGTTGCCGGGCCCGGCAACAAGCCGATACGAGGCGTCGAGGTCGTGGTGGACGGAAAAGTCGCGTGCAAGACCTCCCCATGCACGCTGGCAGATCTACCAGCCGGCACTCACATGGTCATAGCTCGCGCGGAGGGTTACTCCCAAACAGCCGAAACGGCGGTCCTCGTCAGCAGCGGCCAGGATGCGGTCAAGAACATCGTCCTGGCGCAGGCATCTGGCACCGGCATTCGAGTGACCGGCACGGGTCAAGGCCTTCGGCTCTTCGTCGACGGTGAAGACAAGGGCCCATTGCCCCAAGAGCTCAAGAAGATGAGTGCCGGCATCCACCAGATAAAGGTGTCGGGTGAACACTTCGAAACTTGGGAAAAGAGCGTCACCGTCCGCGAGGAAGAGCTGCAGAGCCTCGAGGTTCCCAAGCTCAAGGTGGTCAAGGGGTTGGCCATCATCAAGGGTGGCGACAACGCCAAGGGTGCACGCGTCGTGCTGGAGAGCGACGGGGACCGCCGAGTACTGCCCTCGTTGCCGATGAACCTACACATCGACACCTCCAAACCCCACACGCTAGTGGCCAGCCGCAAGGGCTACGAGACGTTCCGCGAAGAGCTGACCTTCGAAGACGGGCAAGCGGAAAAGACCTTCGAGATCAGTCTGCAGAAATCTGCCGACGACGGCGCAGACGTCGGGTCGACGCCTGGTCCCAAGTGGCACGCGACCCCAAGGCCGAAACCGCGGCCCGAGGCCAGCGGCGACGCGACTCTGAACCTGAATTCCATCCCCGCGTCGAACGTTCTCTTGGACGGACGCCCCGTAGGCAGAACGCCCAAGCTCGGCGTCAAGGTGTCGCCCGGTCCCCATCGAGTGGTCTTCGTCCACGAGGGGGAGCGCGCCAACAAGTCCGTCAACGCGAAAGCTGGACAGACGTCGACGGTCGTCCATCGCTTCAAGTGAAGCTCCCGTCTGCGGGTGGCTCACCCACCCAGAGCCGGGCGAGATGTCCGTCACATGAGCGTGTCCCCGGTACCGCGTATTCGCTGACGCCTCAGTGCCAGAGCCTGGCGTCGAGCTTGTCGCCCCAGGCGCTCAGACTGAGCACGCAGCGATCGTCCTGCTTGCCATCCAGCCCATCTTCCCGCCCGACGCATTCCAACACATCGACGACCGGACCCAACAGCAGGAACTGATCCTTCGCGACATGGGGCAGGTTGCGCTGCCAAAGCTCGTCGATGGCACGCAGACGCTCTTGACGATCCTCGACGTATTGCTGCCCCGTCCACTTTCGCAGAGCCCCGAGCGCCAACTCCGTCACTTCGGGGTCATCCTGAACGGCCAACGTCCGGCTCAACATCTGGATCAAAGCCTCCCGCTCGCCGGCGCTGTTCAACAAGGAGGCGGCGACGATGCAGTGGCGCGGGATCCGGAGGTTATTCGTCGCGAGTTCACAAGCACGAGCCAAGAGTTTCGCGCCTTCCGTCCGCCATTGCTCCGCGAGCTGAGGATCACCCAGGTGGGGCGGTGCAATGTAGCCGATGAACTGCCCCGCCACGAACCAAAGTTCCTGGTGATAGGGCAACGCGCGCGTTCCGCGCAGTAGCACCTCTCGGGCCCGCTCGTAGTCTTCGCGGCGCGGGGGCGTCGGTTGGAGCGTCAACAGCGTGTCGGCAAAGAGGTAAGGCTGGGCAAAGGTCGGGTCGAGGGTGTTGATGGTATCCAAGTAGCGCCCGACGTGCTCGAAGCGACGCCGTTCCTGAAAATGCAAACCGTACGAGACCAGCATGTGGGCGTAGATGAAGTCGGCCGCGGCCGAACGAAAGCCGAGACTCATCACCACCGTCTGCTCGGGACTCGGCAGCGCATAGGCGTCGCTGGTGACCCGCAAGCGATGATATTGCGCCGCCACCAGGCTACGTACCAGCCACACTCCCACGGCGCAGGAAACCAGCACGAGCAGTCGTGGAACCCAAGACCGGCTGCTCGACGTCTTCGCTGGTGGTGCTGGCTCTCTACTCAACCTCTCGATCCATCTCCAACGGGTACGTGACTGGTGACTCGCCCACGCGGTACTCCCCGTTCAGCTTGAAGGTACTGTATTGGCCGTCTCCGTCCAAATCGCCGTGGGCTCGAGCGGAGAATCGCGAGCCGGACGCGCCGCGTTCACTGTCGAAAGCGAACGAGAAGTAGTGGGGCCGCGGCTGGGCGAAACCTAGGGCCCTCCAAGTCGGATGCTCCCAAACCCCCGGCGGATCCTCCACGCTCTCACCCGGCGGGACCTGCTTCGGGGTCAGGCCCACCGGCGGGGGGTAGGCGTCTTCTGCCGGCCGCTGCAGTGCGAAGGCGGTGGCCTCGGCGCCGATGTGGCGCAAGCCATCCAATGGCTCGGCCAAACGTGAGGCGTGGAGGTGACGCACGAAGTTCGGCACGAAGACCGCGGCGACGGATCCCGCCACGGACAGCAGCGCAACCGACTCGAGCGGAGAAAGAGAGCGCACGGAGGACACGTTAGCGCTCCAGCCAGGCCAGCGAAACGCGGAATCCCGGTAACGCTCAATTTTGCCCGTCGTGGGGAGAGCGGCTACGTTTTCCGCATCGTGAGCAGTGACGACAGGCGGGCCGACCGCGCCCTGCTCGCGGCACCGTGGCTAGCAGCCGGGCTGTTGGCATTGGGCCTGTACTATGGCCTGCAGCGACGCACTTTCGCGCGCCTGCTCAGGTTCGAGAGCTTGGAGTTGGTGGGCGACGAAACGTGGCTGCTGTCGGCGACGTTCATCGCGACCGACCTGCTGCTGCTGACCGCCGTGGCTGTCGTCGCCAGCCTCGTGGGCCGGTGGCAGCCGTGGTCGCGCGCTCGTCTCGTGTTCGTCGTCGGCGCGGCTTTCGTTGGCGCGTGGCTCAGCCTCGACGCCGACGTCCTGTCCTCCGTTGGACGTCACGTGGCAGAAGTTGGTCGCATCGCTCTGTTGCCGGAAGGACATCAAGCCGGTGGAGACCTGGCAACGTGGGTTCGGACGACGCTCTTGTGGCTGAGTCTCTCGGGCGTATGGGCGCTCGTCGTGATGCTCGCGAGTGAGTGGTTCGTTGCCAGCGTCGCCACGAAACTCACGCCTTTGCTACGCTGGGTGCTGGCATCCACTCTGGTGCTGGTCACGCTGGCTGCTGCACTTGTCCCACACGCCATGCATCCCGCTTGGAAGCACCAGGGCTTGCTCGAGCGGCTCTACGCCGCGCAGGTGCTCGATCTACGCATCGGGCTTCAAGCCGAAGATGAACAGGCCTTCGACGACCCAGTACTCGGCGCCATCGCCCCGGAGTTGGGACGCGCGTATCGCGCAAGCTTCGCGACACTGATGACGGCCAAAGACGTCGATCGGCAGCCACTGCCACTCGCCGCCCCCGCGCCCAACGTGATCCTGATCGTCGCTGAAAGCCTGCGCCACGACGTCTTCACCCCCGAGCTCATGCCGCGCCTATCCGCATGGGCTCGTGCCGGCAGCATCGCTGCCCGCCACGACTCCGGCACGATGTATTCCGAATCGGGCATGTTCGCCCTGCTATACGGGCGGAGTCCCATCGTCTACCACCCGACCCTCGACGCGAAGGTGCCCCCCCAACTCTGCGTCACTCTGCGCCAGAGCGGCTACGAGTGCGCCTACTTCACGGGACACCCGAAGGTGTGGAACCGGCGTGAGGAGTACTTGAACGCGCAAACCATGGACCGCTTCGTGCACGACGCCCGTGGGGACTGGCCGGATTGGGACCGAACCGCGCTCGCGAACATGGTCCGCGCCGTCCAGACGGCAGACAAGCCTCTCTTCGCGCTGGTCTTCTTGATGTCGTCGCACTTCGAGTACCGCTACCCAAAGGCGTACGAACGGGACCTGCCAGTCTCGACGTCGAAGTGGCGAGATGACCGCACGCGCTCGTTGGGCGACGCCGACGAGATCCCAGTTCGGAACCGCTATCGCAACTGCATGCGCTTCGTCGACGACGTCGTGGCGGACGCCATCGGGCAGCTAGATCCGAGTCGCAATCTGATCGTGTTCACTGGTGACCACGGTGAGTCCATCAACGACGACGGTACCTTCACTCACGGCTACTCCTTCTCTGAGATCACCACCCGCACCCCGCTCGCCATCGTGGGCCCGGGTGTACCGATCAGCACCCTCACCGGTCTGACCGAACACAGGGACTTGGTCAGCACCGTGGCGGGGCTCTTGTCCGGGGCGCCCACCCCCATCGCCCACACACACGGGCGCGACTGGTTCCACACCGACGCGCCAGACTCGGCCTTGGTCGCCTACGCCACGCAAAACCAGGACATCATCAAGGCGCAGCTCAGAAGCGAAAGCTCCCGCCTTCGCTTCGACCTCGGCAGCCGCAAACCGAGCGTCGTCTTGCTCGGCTTCGAAGACGAGTACGGCCATTTTCTCCAGGCACCGAGACCCTCCGCCGAGGACGTCGCCCGCATGACCGGCGCGTTCCATCGTCAGCTCGAAACGCTCCTTCGCTGAGAAAGCATCCGACAAAAAGCCGAAACCCGCCGGCAGGGCCAGCGGGTTTCAGCTCACGTGCAGAGCACCGATCTCACTCGGTCGGGCTCGACTCCGCGATGTTCGGAGCAACGACCAGAACCAGATCCTTGGTGCTGCTCTCTTTGATCTCACCGTTCAAAGTGAACTGGGACGTGTTGCCATCGCCATCCAGGTCGCCGACAGCAATCGCCGAGAACGTGTCGCCCTTCTGGTTGGTCCCGGAGGAGTTGTAGTCGTACTGGTAGAACTGCGGCTCGTCCATCGAGAAGCCCAAGCACTGCCAGCCAGCACCCTGGCTGCCGCCCCACTCCGAGGGACTGGACTGGTACTTCTTGCCCTTGATGCTGTCCGTGCTGGTGGGCACAGCGTCGGCACTGCCGCACATGGCCACGGAAGCCTCCGACGAGGCTTTCAGGTCCAAGATCGTGCCCGCCATCTTCGGCTTCGCAAAAGCCGTGGTCGCGTCCTTGGCGATGCGGCCAACGGCCGTGCGGGCCTCCGCCGTCTTCGCGTTCAGTACGTACTTGCGCACGCCGTAGATCGCGAGAGCAGCCAACACGCCGATGATCGCAACCACGATCATGAGTTCGACGAGGGTAAAACCACGCTTGTTCAGTTTTCGCATCTTCTTTCTGTCTCCTGTTGTGCGGGTGGGCGGGTGTTGCTTCGCGACGGGCCACCCAGCCCCGCACGCGGTACGTTCTTTTTCGATTTTGGAGTCCAAGTGCATCAAGTCTTCGTCGTCGTGGAGATGGCTCACTGCTCCGGCTCGATGTACATCTCGTTCGTCAAGCTGTGCGTGAGCACCCAATCAAACAGCCCATCCCCATCGTAGTCCCCCTTGGCGACAGCGATGTAGAAGGGCTCGGTCGCTTCGTCCGGAAAGTTGAACTGAGCAGCCGTCTTCCGGGTCGGTGGCGCCGGCCACGCATCGCCGGAACGGCCGGCAACGCAGCCGAAGGAGTAGAAGACTGGAGCGTTCACCTCCACCCCTAGCTCGCGAAAGTTCTGACTCGTGGTCGCGCTATCCCCATCGCCGGCCCAGCTGCGTTTGAAAGATCCGGGCGTGGTCGATGGGTGCAGATTCTCAAAGCTGCCGCTGGATACGTCGAGGTAGACGAAGGTGTCCTGCCGATAGATCTCTTGGGCCCCCCGAATGGAGGCCAAGATGGCCGTCGCTTCGGAGGTCTGCGCGCTGGCGATGTACTTGCGCACTCCGTAGACGGCGAGCGTGCCGAGCACGGCAATGATGGCGACGACGATCATCACCTCCACCAACGTGAAGCCTCGACGGGGTTTGCCAGCAAGTAGCATCGCGCCACCACATAGCGAAGCTCATGCCAAGCCCCGGTGGGACACCAAAACACAATGATTACAAACGGTTATAGCTATGCATGTACCCAGTGTTCCACGTCCACGGGAGGCGGGGCGACGATTTTTGTCACCAGCACGAGTGGGACTGACAGAAATCGATAGGCCTACCGTGTTGCCATCGTCGCGGCTTGTCACACCTGCCCCCGAGCGGCACTTTGCCTGCGTTCGAGCCTTGATCAACGAACAGCGGTTCCGCTCGACAGCTAGCTCCTCTGCAGTTGTTCCCGCACGTCAACCACAGACTTTCAATTGCCACCACCGACGTCAGACAACGACGCCAACGAGGCCAGCCGCAATCGCGTCAGCGAATACACGGGCTCACTCCCCTTCGTTCTGACGGAAGACCTCACCGTTGACGCTCGACGCGAGATAAAACGCCGTGATGCCATCACCATCCGCATCCCCCAAGGCCTGGATCACGTACCAGGGCTCCGTCGTGCTCGGCCAGGACAGCCCGCTCACCGTTTGTGCCGGAGCGGTCATAGTATCACCAGGCAAACCCGCACTCGTTCGGTAACCGAACATCACAGGACCGGCAACCGTGGGATTGAGCGTCAACCAGTTGGTGTTGTCCGGGTGCGCGCCGTCCTCCGGCGGCTGGAAGAAGGTCGTCTTCGTTCGGCCGATGGCGCCAGTCGGGTCCCGTGGATACCAAGTGCCCGACAGCGATACGTCGAGATAGACACCGTTTTGAGCCTTGTAGCGCTCCTGCGCGGCGCGGATGCTCTGCACCATCGTCAATCCTTCGATGGTTCGAGAGGAACTGATGTGCTTGCGCAGCGAACTCACGGCGGCCAGCGCCAGGATCGAGGAGATCACGACGACCACCATCACCTCCGTCAAGGTGAATCCTCTGCTGCGGAAACGACGCATCTTGCTCAGTATGACAGAACTCGCCCGCCACGCACCACTCACGAGGCGTCATCCTCTTCGCCAAGCGAGTGCTTGCCGAGACGGTACCGCAGAGAGCGAAAAGTGACCCCCAGGAGTTGAGCGGCCGCCGTCCGCACGCCCCCCGTTCTGTCCAGCGCCTGCAAGATCAAGCGCCGCTCGACCTCACTCAAAACCTCGTCCAGGTTGCAGCCCTCCTCGGGCAGCGACAGCAACGCTGGCCCCTCGGCCCCCGCCATGCCGCTGACCTCCGGCGGAAGATCGCCGAGCCCGATGGAGCGAGAGCCCGCCAGAGCGACGGCCCGCTCCAGCATGTTCTCCAGTTCGCGTACGTTGCCGGGAAAGGAATAACGAGTCAGGGCCCTTTGTGCGTCCGGGGTCAGCCCGCGCACGTCTTTACTCATCTCTTCGGCGAAGCGAGCGACGAACTGCTCGGCCAGTGCCGTGATGTCCTCGCGACGATTTCTGAGCGGTGGCAATTCCACGCGAATGACGTTCAAGCGGTAGTACAAGTCCTGGCGAAACGCACCGTTCTTGACGTCGTCCTCGACGTCGCGGTTCGTTGCACCCAGGACACGCACGTCGACGGAGACCTCCTGAGTGCCGCCGACCGGGCGCACCTTGCGTTCCTGCAACACGCGCAGCAGCTTTACCTGCAGGGGCGCAGGCAGCTCGCCGACCTCGTCCAGAAGCAGGGTTCCTCCCTCGGCCTCACGAAACAGACCCAGGTGCTTGCCCGTGGCCCCAGTGAACGCCCCCTTCTCGTGACCGAAGAGCTCACTTTCCATGAGGTTCTCCGGCAAAGCACCGCAGTTGACGACTAGGAACGGCTGTTGTCGCCGACTCGACGCTTCGTGGATCGCTCGAGCTACGCGTTCCTTGCCCGTACCGCTCTCCCCGGTGAGGAGCACCGTCGTCTTGGTGTCGGCGATGCGGGACACCAGTTCCATCACCCCGCGCATGGCGGCACTTCGACCGGTCAAGCGCGGCGCCTGACCTTGGACTTGCGCACGCAAGCGTGAGTTCTCCGTCACCAAAGCGTAGCGCTCCAACGCCTTGTTCATCAGCGCCAGCAATTGGTCGGGGTCGAACGGCTTGGTGACGAAACTGAAGGCGCCGGCCCCCATGGCCGAAATGGCATTCTCCACCGTGGAGTGGGCCGTCATCAGAATCACCTCCGTCTGAGATGCCCGTTGCTTTGCGGCCGCCAGGACGTCGAGCCCCGAACCGTTGGGCATCACCAGATCCGTGAGCACCACCGCAAAAGGCTGCGGTACTTCGTTGATCACCTCGACCGCAGCGGCGTGGCCCGGAGCCAGAACGACGTCGAAACCCGCACGGCGCAGCAGTATCTGAAGCATTCGCCGCAACGCGGGCTCGTCGTCGACGACCAGAACCTTGGTGTCAGAAACGCTCATTGCTAGCTCCTTCCCTGGCAAGTGGTGTTTGCCACCGGCCGAAGGCGAGGCTCCCGTATCAAATCGTGCCCATGGAGAGCCCGCACACGGCCTACCGCCGTTCTGTCGACGTGCAGCATCATGCGGCCTCAACGTGGGCTCTAGACGTACCTCTGCCCGGGGGCAGAACAGCTTCCGTTGCGTCTCGACGCACCATCCCCTGACGATAACACCTGGTGCCATCGCCACCGCAGTTTGTGGCGGCCATTATCGTTGCGCTTTTTTGCGAGCCTCGTACCCTACATGTGCGGGCAAAAAGCCCGTCAGTCCCGTGATGAGCCGATCCCAACCCATACCCCTGTGCCCCAGTCACGCGGACCTGCCTGCCAAGTCATGGGCGGCGGCCGTCGGAGGCGGGGGGGCCGCGGTGCTGTCCGATACGCGTCGGCCCGCCACTCGACGACGCGCCCGGCTCAGCTCCAGGATGGTTTCCCTGATGCTGTGTTGCGGCCTGGGATTCGGCTGCGGCGAGATCCGCCAAGCGCCACTGGATGATGAAGGCTTGCCCCCCCCGAGCAGCGAGACTGACGGCACACTCACGGACAGCGACGTGGAACTCGAGCTCCACCCAAGCACCTTGAACCCGGCGTTGGGGGACACCGTTGAGGTGACGATAAACGTCACACCGGCCGGGGTTCACACGGTAAACGTCGCCATCTTGGGCGACGTCGACAGTGCGTACCTCAATCACAGCATGGTCGAGACGGCCCCCGACGGCACTGCCAGCGTCAAACTGACGGTCTCGAAAGAACCACTGACCGCACTGACGCTGTTGGCCTCGGTGGATGGAGCACAGGCCGAAGCCACGGTCAACGTCCAGGAACGCCAGAAGACGACGCTGCGAGTCGAGCCCGTCTACTCAGGTCTCCGGCCGGTGGACGAATGGAGCGTCGCTACGGTTCTGGACAAGGCCTGCGCCGAGATCGATCTGATCAACGCGACCTACGCCGAGACTTTCAAGGCGAGCGCCACGTTCCCAGGCGACCAAGAGCTCGCCGTCTACGACCCCGTGGTCGTTCGCGTGTCTGTGCGCAACTACGCCATTCTGCTGCGGGGTGACCAGTACGTCTACGGCTGTCGGGAGGCGCGACTCTCTGCGACGGACCAAGAGCAGTCGGTCAGGATCGCGCTGACCGACCGCCCCCTGCGTCTGGGCAGTATCGACTTCGGGGTGCGTTTCGGACTGGAAAGCAATGCCGAATTGACGGAGATCGTGAGTGATATCGGTGAGCGTATGCTGGCCGCGTTCACCCAAGGCTACACGACCGACCTTGCCGCCCTGCTCGGCAACATGGCGCAAGCGAGCGGCAACGAGGAGGCGTTTCTCGCGGCGCAAACCATGGAGGGCTGGGCGGAAGTCTTGATCTCTAGTGGTGTATTCGCCGAGGCTGGCGCCGAGAGAGGCTTGAGCTCGCGTTTGCAACTCTGGCTCACGCAGGGGGTCGTTCAGCTCTTCAGCAACGATGCGCTCCGAGGAAGACTAGTGGGCTCCGATGGTGCTGCGGGCAATGGGCTACTGGAACCTGTCGTGATGGCGGGCGCCCCTCCGGAGCGAGTCGGACTCCCGGACCAGATCGCAGTCACCCTCGACGCGGAAGGTGACACGCTCCAGTTGAGCACTCGGCTGTTGTGGCAGACGTCACGCCTACTGGCGGGGATCGCGGAACAGGTTGCGGTCACTTCCACCGCCGAGACTGAACTCGAATCGATGAGCGAAGCGCTGTCTGTCGTCGTGGACTGTCCGCGCATCGGCTACGTGCTCGCTGGCGACGACGGGATCGGCTTCGAGGACTGCGGTGCGGAGTGCCTGGCTGTTGCGTGTGAACGAGCCTTCGTGGCGATGTGGGACGCCGTAGTCGTGGCCGATCCCAGCATTGCGTCATTGAATCTATCCGCAGCGGGTCCGACCGACTTCGACCGCGCTGCCAGACCGCTGGGATTCTCAGGATCTTGGGTCGGTGAAGCCGAACTCGGACGAGAGCTGCCCGTACCGGTGCGTGGGACCTTCGCCGCTGGCGAGGTGCTCGAGGCGGAGGAGCAAGCCGAAACCGCGGCAGAGCAGTGACGCCTAGCGCCGCCGGAGATCCACCGCCCGCTGCGCTTCCCAAACGGGCGAGCGCTCGCTCAGCACGACACTGACGATGGAGCCGACGATCAGAATGCCCGCCAGCGTGCGAAACAACGCATGGCGTCGCCAAGGTCTGGCCTCCTTGTAGAAGATGTAGCCCAGAGGCGCGCCAGCCACGAAGCCACCGATGTGAGCGGCGTTGTTGACCGGAAACACCACCGCAAACAGCGCTGCATACACGGCGATTCGAATCCCGATCTGCTTCCAAGCTGGATCGCGCCTGGCGTAGAGGTAGCCGATCAAGACCCCACCGAGACCGAAGATCCCACCGCTCGCGCCACCGGTGATCGAGCGCAGAGGACCGAAGTTCAGGGACCACACTTCGCTCACCACGAAGCCCACGAGAGCGCTCGAAAGCAGCGCGACCATGAAGCGACTGGAGCCGATCAAGCGCTCGAGCAGCTTCCCCAAGTCGATCGTCGCCATCATGTTGAACACGATGTGCAGGATACCGAAGTGTACGTAGGTGGCCGACAGCATGCGCCAAGGCTCGGAGAGGCCAAGGAGAGGAGCCAGCGCGCCCCAACGAAGCGCGCTCCAGTATACGTCAGAGCCCATGATCGAGAGTTGGTGCGTGTCGAGAGTGAGAAAGGCGAACACCAGACCACACATGCCGACGAACAGCTTCGTCATCGGCAGCTCGCGGCCCAAAACACGCTCCACCAGGGTTCGGAGAGTCGCTCCCAGCGGCCCAGGGAACGGCGTCTGGCAACGCACACAGGTCTGTTGGTCGAGGCTGTTGAGCGCTCCACACTCGGGGCAAATCTTCGATCCTCGGCTCATGCGCTCCAGCTTATAGCGGCTGAGCCGTTCTCATTACAGTGGGATGCCCCCCAGCGGCCTGCAGCTCGGAAGCTCAGTATTGAACTCGCGACCAACACAGGCCCTTCCGATCTCACGGTTCAACCCGAACCCATAAGAACTCGCGCGTACGTCGGGCTGGTGGCAGTATGCAGCAGAGGAGTCATGTGGGTTTGAGCGATGCGGGGACAGCAGATCCGAAGGCTGAGGTGCCCCAGCTGCGACCCGACGTGGATCTTCGCACGCTAGCGATCGCGCCCGAGGATGCTTTCGTGTTCTCCCGGATCGACGGCCAGGCCAACGTGCGGGAGATCCAACTCGCGACGGGCCTGCCCGAAGAACGTGTGGTCGCGGCGCTGCGCACGCTAGCTCGAGTCGGTGCCATCGAACCTCTGGAATTCCCCGCGGCCTCCCGAGTCGTGGCAGCCTCGCCCGTCCAGGCAAAGGACCCGGCCGCATCGACGACCGCCGCAGTCGGCAAGCCCCGGACCCCGCCGCAGGCACTGCCGTCGGATGCTCCCTTGGAGCAGCGCCTGGACGCCATGCTGCAGCGCCTGGACGGGCTGGACCACTACCAGCTGTTGCACGTGCCGCGAGATGCCGACAAGAAGACGATCACGAGCGCCTACTTCCGGCTGGTCGCCGATTTTCATCCCGACAAGTACTACGGCCAAGACCTGGGAGAGACGAAGGCGAAGCTGGAGCTCGTCTTTCAGCGCCTGACGCTGGCTCAGGAAACCCTCACTCGCCAAAGGAAGCGACGAGCTTACGACGAGACGCTGGGACCGGAGCAGCCGCTCGAACGGTTGCCTCCGTCCCCATCGACCAAGGACACCCATCCGTCCGCGACAGCCTCCCCCAGCACACGGCGCTCGGGTCAACTCGGCTCCAACACCAACGCAGCCGCTCAGCAGGACAGTCGCGCAGTCTCGAGAAGGGCTGAGCGTCCTTCTGCCGAAGCGGCCACCGAGAGTTCCGCGGCACGACCCAGGAACACGACCCAAGGCTCGAGCTTTACCGAGAACGACGACCCGAGAGCGGCGCTTCGCGACGCGGAGCCCCTGCGTGACCAGCGCCCGGTATCACCGCCACCAGGTGCTTCGGTGCCACCCGCGACGAAACGTTCCGCCGGCGTGGGTCAAGCACCCGCTCCTCCCACACCGAGTGATACCAAGCGTGAGAACGTGCTGCGCAAACAGCGAGCACGCGCCAGCGTGGCCAGGAGCTTCGCCTCTATGGCCAGTGCACGCAGCCGAAGAAGTCTGACCCCGCCCCAGACCGGTGTGGACAAGAACGTTCGGCTGCCGGTCCCGCCGAACGTGAGCACACAGTCGATGGCGCGAGCCATGACCGCCAGCACCAGCCAGTCGCTGTCTGGAGTGTCGGTAGCGGGCTCACGCGGTTCGAGCCAGGTCCGACGCTACGTGCAAACTGCCGAGACCGAGCTGGAAGCGGACAACCCCGTGGCGGCGGCCAATGCGCTCCGCTTGGCATTGGCTCTCTGCCCCGACGATGACGACCTCAAGCGCAGACTCCTCGAAGCGGAACAGTTTGCCGACCGCAAGATGGCCGGCGAGAACCTGAATCAAGCCAAGATCCGCGAGCGAACCGGCGACTACCAGCGCGCAGCCAAGTTGTACGCCAAAGCAGCACGAGGGCGACAGAGTGGGGAACTGTACGCCGCGGCAGCCCGATGCTTTCGAAGGGACAAAGCAACACTGAAAGACGCATGCGAACACGCACGGAAGGCGGTCGAGCTCGACCCGACGAACCCGGCGACCTACTTTCTACTGGCGGACATCTACGTCGAGGCCCACATGCCGCAAAGCGCGATCACGGTTCTGGAGACGGCGACGGGCCTGGGCTATCAGGATGATGCTATACAGAAGTTGCTCTCCCAGCTGAAACGCGGAGAATGAGGGACTTTCAGTTTCAGAGCTCACAAAATGGCAGAACGAGTGATCGGTATCGACCTGGGCACCACCAACTCTTGCGTGGCGGTAGTGGACGCAGATGGCCCCCGCGTCATTCCCAACCGAGGCGGCTACAAGACCACCCCGAGCATGGTGGCCGTCACCCAGACGGGCAAACGTCTGGTGGGCCACATCGCGAAGCGACAAGCGATCA
Source organism: Polyangiaceae bacterium (assembly GCA_050301735.1). GTDB lineage: Bacteria > Myxococcota_A > Polyangia > Polyangiales > Polyangiaceae > SZUA-265. Next base: position 16,422 of record JBNKZR010000078.1, read on the forward strand.
CCAACGCCGAAAACACCGTGCACGCGGCCAAACGCCTGATCGGTCGCCCCTGGGACAGTCAGCAGGTGGCGACCGCGAGGGACGCCTCGAGCTTTCGCTTGGTCGAAGGCCCCCACAACGACGCCCGAATCCAACTGCGAGACGACACGTACTCGGTGCCAGAACTGAGTTCGATGATCCTCCAGGAAATGAAGATCATCGCCGATGATCATCTGCACGCCAGCGTCGACAAAGCGGTCGTCACCGTCCCAGCCTACTTCAACGACAACCAGCGCCAAGCAACGAAGGACGCGGGAGCCATCGCAGGCTTGGAGGTCATCCGCATCATCAACGAGCCCACTGCGGCTGCCCTGGCTTTCGGCTTCGGCAAAGACATCAGCGCGACCGTTGCGGTGTACGATCTCGGGGGAGGAACCTTCGACGTATCGATTCTCGACATCGGTGAAGGTGGCGTGTTCAAAGTGATCGCGACGACCGGCGACACTTTCCTCGGCGGCGAAGACTTCGATAGCCGCATCATCGAGTGGCTGGTGGAAGGCTTCCAGGAAGACCACGGCGTGGACTTGCGCCGTGACCGCATGGCATTGCAACGGCTGAAGGACGCCGCGGAGAAGGCCAAGTGTGAACTTTCCGCGGTGGAGCAGACTGAGATCAACCTGCCCTTCATCATCTCCACGGGCCGCAACGAAGCGCTTCATCTGCAACGCACCCTCACGCGTCAGCAACTGGAGGAACTCACTGGCGAGCTCATCGAACGCACCATCGACATTTGCCGGCGAGCACTCGACGACGCCGACTTGGACGTCGAGGACATCGACGACGTGCTGCTCGTTGGCGGCATGACTCGTATGCCCGCCATTCACCAAGCGGTGGAAAAGTTGTTCCAACGCCGCCCGAACCAGGGCGTTCACCCCGACGAAGTCGTAGCGCTGGGGGCGGCGATTCAAGGGGCGTCGCTGCTCGACAAGGGAAGCCAAGACGTGCTGCTCCTGGACGTGACGCCGCATGCCCTCGGCATCCTCACCGCTGGCGGCCATTTCGAAGACTTGATCGCACAGAACACCACGGTGCCCACCAGCAGCACCAAGGTGTTCACGACGAGCCGTGACAACCAAACTGCCGTGAAGATCCTCGTCATGCAGCAAGACCGCTCCGAGGACCCGCCGCACAACGAACTGTTGGGTGAGTTCGTGCTGACCGGCTTGCGCCGGGCGGCTCGAGGTGAGGTCGAGTTGGAGGTGACCTTCAAGATCGACACCGACGGTCTGGTCAGCGTCAGCGCCCGTGATCTGGAAACCGAGCAGGCCCAGTCCATCCAAGTCACCGCGTCCAGTGGTCTGACCCAGGATGAGGTGCAGGAGATGATCCGCAACGCTCGAGGTTACCTCGTCGAACGACGAGCGGACGAACAGTTCGAGCAGCTACGCCAGAAGGTAGAAACCGCCAGCAGTGAACTCGAACGTCTGTTACCCCAGGTCGAGCAGGTCGTGGGGCAGAGCGAGTTCGGCAAAGATGCTCTGCAAAAGGCGCGCGACGCCGTGGCGAGCGCGACGGAAGCAGTCGAGGGGGGCAACAGCAACGAAGCCGCAAGGCACCTCGAAGTCATCGAACGAACTCTTCGTATGTTCCGTGGTGTCGTGGCCGGAGCTTCTTGAGCGACGAAGTCGGCATTGATGCCCAAACCTTCCACGAGTTCCTCATCGCAAACGCCGGCACGTCCGGCGCAGCAACAGCAGTCGAGCGAAGAGGCCGGCGCAACCGGGACGCACGGGGGAACGACGACTGACACGCCCGTGCCGTCTGGTCGCCCAGCGGTGCTTCCCGCCGAACTTTCCGAGGTCGACGCGCGGCGCTCCTCCTCGGCCCCCGCATCCCTCCAGAGCAACGACTCCGGTGCGATGACCTACAGCATTCGTCCGCCAGCGAGCATGAGCGGCGCGTTGGACTTCGTCGACGCACACAACCGTGAGAGCGAGCAACCCGGCCCACTCAGTGCCACCCCGTCCGTCGCAACGGCCCCAAAAATGGAACTCGATCCGGGAGCGTCGCTCTCCGATCTGTACGCCGTCGGCAACTTCACCGACGCGCTGCGAGAAGCCGAAGCTCGGCTGTCAAACAACCCCGATGATGCCGACGCCCGTCGCTATCTGGAAGAATGCCAACGCACTCTGACGACCATGCATACGGCCCGCCTCGGACCGGCAGGAAGCGTGTTGCAGGTCGTTACCCGGGACGACGAGATCCGCTGGATGAGCCTCGATCATCGCGCCGGTTTCATCCTCAGCCTGATCGACGGTCAGTCCACGTTGGAAGACCTGCTCGACATTTGCGGCATGCCGAAACTCGACGCCCTAACCATATTGGTCGAACTCCAGGACCGCGGGGTGTTGCGGTCGGTGCCGCCGGACCGCTGAGGACACGGCGCTGTGCAGACGCGCGCCAGAGTTGTAGAACCTCATCGCCATGCGATGCTTCGAAGCTTTCGTCGGACGGCACCGCCGTCGTTGGCCACCCTGGGTCGCGCTGATGCTCGGTGTGCTCTGCTTGGCGCCCGAGTCACGGGCCCAATCGCCGGCGGCGATTGCTTCCTACGAGCTGGGCGTCTTTCTGGACGAGCAACAGCACGACATCTACGGCAACGGAACGATCACCCTGTACAACCACAGCACGCGAGCCCTGACCGAGCTGAGTTTTCATCTCTACCTCAATGCTTTCGAAAACGAGGAAACGGTCTTCTATCGCTCTCCTTTTTCACGCGCGAGGGGCGGTAGCCTGCCATCGCGTTGGGGAGGGGTCAGCGTTCAGTCTCTGCGCGTCACTGGGACCAGCGAGGAGCTTTGGCCGTCAGCGAGCCCTCACAGTCCGGGAGATGAACACGATGCAACCAGCATCACCGTGCCCCTGCCAGAGCCGTTGCCGCCAGGCGACGCCCTGTCCTTGGACATAGTGTGGACATCGCGGCTGCCCGACCTCGTCGACCGCACGGGCTTCAAACGCGACTTCCACTTCGCCGGCCAATGGTTCCCCAAGCTCGCCAAGCTCGAAGGCGACGGCTCGTGGGCGGATTTCACCTTTCATCCGCACGGAGAGTTCTACGCGGACTTCGGCTACTACGACGTCGTGCTCGACGTGCCGTGCGACCACGTCGTCGGAGCGACTGGCGTCCTGGTCTCCCGAAACGAGCTCGGTGGCCGCTGCCGACACCACTACCAAGCACGGAACGTTCACGATTTCGCTTGGACGGCATGGCCGGGCTTCGAAGAACACCGACGCTCGCTCCAAGGCATCGATGTGACCGTGCTCGCTCCTCCCGGACACGACCACAACGTCGCGGCCACCGTCACAGCACTCGAACACGGCTTGCGCTTCTATGGCGAGCACTTCGGCAGTTACCCGTACAGCACCCTCACGGTCGTTCACCCGCCGGAGTTTGCCCCCGCCGCGGGAGGTATGGAGTACCCCACCCTCATCACCACGGGCGGAGCCTGGTACTCGGCCTGGTTTTCCCACGCTGTGGAACAGGTGACGCTCCACGAACTCGGGCATCAGTGGTTCTATGGTCTGCTCGCCTCCCACGAACAACGCTGGCCGTTCCTGGATGAAGGCTTGACTTCCTATGCCGACTCGCTGGCGTTGGACGCCCTTTTCGGCTCAGGCAGTGGAAGCTCGCTATTCGGTTGGGACATTTCCGCCAGCGCCTACTACCGAGTGCTCGGCCTGCGCCGCGGACACGACGTCGCGATCGCCCGAAAGGCTCGGGAGTTTCCCAGCTTCGGACATCTTGGCTTTATCGTCTACGGCAGAACGGCCACCGTACTCCGCACCTGGGAACGCGCGTTCGGCCTCGCTCCAGGAGAACTGATATCCGAGTACGCGCGACAGCACCGCTTCGGGCATCCCACTCCTGACGATTTGTTGGCAAGCATCGGTGAGCGTCTCGACGAGCGTGCCGTCGAGCAACTCCGCATCGCCCTGCTGGAACGAGGCTGGGTCGACTACGCGGTCACCGAAGTGCGCAGCGAAGTTCAAACGAGCGCGACGGGCGGCTCCCCGAGTTCAGCCCGCGACGCAGCGGCGAGTGAAACCTCGAGTTCATCCCCCCAAGTATCAGTCGCGCAGCACGTCGGCCGCGCGCTGGTGATCCGACGCGGCAACCTGCAACTTCCCGTCGAAATCGAACTGACCGACGCGGCTGGGCAGGTCACCCGCCAGCACTGGAATGGCCGCGAAGAGTACTTCGAGGCTCGCCATTGGGGCAGCGAGCCCTTGGTTGCCGCGAGAGTCGATCCCGAGCTCGACCTGCTGCTGGACGAGAACCTGAGCAACAACGCGCGCACGACGCGTCCTGAGGGCGGCTCGAGAACCTACGGCGTCTTGACACTGCTCGCCGAGCTCGCGCTCCACGCGCTTCTGCCATGATGGCCAACGCGCTACAACGATGGACGGCCTTGGGGTACTGGCTGCACCGGGCTGTCGGTGGAGTGCTCGTGGGCTTGCTGTTTGGCAAACCGATCGTGGGCGCGGTCGTCGGCTACCCTGATCCCGATGCGGCTCTCACCCAGCCCGGTTCGGTACTGCTCCTCGACGTGCTGAGTCGAAACGCCGCGGCCCTGACCGGCAACGGCGTGGTGGCGCTGGTGCTGGTTTCAGTGTGGGGTCTCTTGGGTCTGTTGCCGTTGAGTACGCTGCTGTTGGCACTCGGTGGTGACCGTGACGACGGTGACGGCGGCGTCAGCAAGCTCTTCTCCAGGGTGCCGAAGACAGTTACCGAGCAGGCACTCCTCTCGCTGGTGCACGCCGGACTCGTTGCTTTCGTGGGGCTCGCGGGCGTGCTGATCGCGCTCACCTACGACAGCCTGTTCGGAGAGGCCGGTTCAGCCCGCAGCAGGGACATGTGGCTGCTCGTCGTCAGCTGCCCCGCGCTTGCCCTCCTGTTGCTGACTCAGCCCTTCATCGACTTGTGCCGATCAGCAAAAACTGGGGGCCACGGTTGGATGCAGACAGTCGCCAGCAGCGCGCGCCTGCTTCGCGAGCGACCGGGAGCGGTCATCTGGAGTTGGATCTGGCCGCAACTAGCAGGCGTCGCGACACTCGCGGCGTGTGCTTGGCTCTCGCTACGGCTGTCCAGTAATCAGCCGGGCGCCTTGTGGAGTGCGTTGGCCCTCACGGCTCAACAACTCGGTTTCCTGGCGCTGACGCTGGGTCGCGTCGTGTGGTTGGCGAACGCGACGCGTCGCACCCGGAATCAGGCTTTGAGCGCCATGCGGTAGAGTTGCGCGTAGCGCCGCGCAGGCCCCTCCCAGCCCAAGTCCAGACGCATGATGCGTTGCCGCAACCTGCCCCAACCGGGGACGTGGCTCGCGGCCACCGCACGCTCGGTCGCTGACAAGAGCTGCTCGGCATCTTCCGGCGCAAAGAGAAAGCCCGTGCCGCTCTGCAGGTTCGCATCGCAGTCGACGATGGCATCGCGGTTTCCGGACAAGGAACAGGCAACCGGTACCGCGCCGTAACGTTGAGCAACCCGCGCGGCATGACCCGTCCGCTGCAGCTGCCCCGGACACAGAGCAATGTCGGCGGCGGCCACCGCCTTGCGTTGCTCGGCGGGAGACGACGACTCGATGAAGCGGTAGTTGGGCATGCGCTTGAGCTTTGCGGCACCGAACTGGCGCAAGAGAGCTTTGCTGGTGCCACTTCCGACGACCAAGAGGTTGATGTCGAGCTTGAGCAGCTGAGGCAAGATGCTCGCCACCCAATGGGCGCCGAAGTCCTTGTCGACGGGCGCGGCATACACGACCAGCGGTCGCTCGGGCTCGAGCTCGAGCTCGAGCTCTCGGCACAACGCGGTCTTGCTGTTGCCCTTCTTCTCCGGCGCCTCGGCGTCGTAGCGCGTGCTCAGGGCGGTATCCGTCGATGGGTTGTATACGGAGTAGTCGACCCTAC
>JBNKZR010000079.1:0-22235 GCA_050301735.1 Polyangiaceae bacterium
CTTCGATGGCCCGACGCGCCGCGGTCGGCAATTCCGTCACGTCACCCACGACGTTGAGACGGATGCCTTGCTTTCGGAGCTCGCGCTTCTCTTGATCGGCGAAGTGGGCCAGGAGGTGCATCAATGCCCGGACCTCGGTTGCTGGGCGTTTCCAGTTCGCGACGCTGAAGGCGTACAGTGTCAGGTAGCGTACGCCCGCAGCGCGACACGCTCGAACCGTGGCGCGGACCGAGTCCGCGCCCTTGGCGTGTCCTTCGGTGCGGGCCAAGCCGCGGGCCTGCGCCCAACGACCATTGCCGTCCATGATGATTGCGATGTGCTGCGGGACTCGTTCGTACTTCGGGGACATCAGGAGTCAGTTCCAACGCCCCACGACCGCAGGGGCTTCGCCACGCAGTAATGCCCCGACTCGGGTGGCGTCCATGTGGAGCTTTCGGGGAGAGTTGCCGGCCAGCGGACCGCCGTTTCGATTCAGGCTTCTGGAGCGGGCGGGGCCCTGCTGTTCAGGCGTTTTGCAGGCTCGATGGCGCTCAGTACCGCGACCTGGATCTCGAGACGCCGTGCGGGCCCGACGGCCGATCCGTCGTTTTCAGCGATCTTGAACCGGTCCACCACGTGGCGGCTCGATTCCGTCCGGACCTCACACCTCAGCACCTGCACACGCTGCTCGTAGAGAGCTCGCGACACACTCAGCAGCAGACCGGAGCGGTCTTCCGTCTCGATCTCGAGCGTGCTCAGCGCTCCTTCCTCGTCTTCGATGAAGCGGACACGAGACTCACTGGAAGTCACCCCGCCGCGCGGCGCTGGTCTCGGCTCCGAGCGCGGTTGATCGACGAGCAAACCGTCGAGTGTCGAGCGCAGTTGCTCGATGTGCTCACTTTCGACGGAAAGCACTCGCTCGTTCTCCACCCGTCGGAGCCAGAACAAGTCGACGGCTTCTTCTTTTTCGTCCGCGCGGCGCGTGAACGCCTCGGCGCTCACCACATCCAAGTGGCAGCGAACCATCGCCTCCGAAATCAACGCGAGCAGCCCCGGTCGGTCATCGACGACGATGCACACGCCGGTGAGGTCTCCGCGCCGCTCGAAGATGCCAACGGCGAGTTTGCCGTCGCGGCCCAACGCGAGTGTGGCGTGGGCGTGCATCACTTCCAAACCGTACTCGTTGCGGTAGCTGGACGGGAGGGACTCGACAAAACGTCGCTCTCGTTCGGTCAAGTTCGGCATTGGTTTCAAGTCGTTCTCCCTGGTGCGAGATGACGGCGACGTTGCGACCGTGTATCGGTCTGCCCATCCCCGGATCTGCCGTAATCGCCAGAGCTCTGGCGTCAAGTGGTCAGTTGGGGGCCGGTGGGCTGGGTGCGGGCTGTTGTGGCGCTTTCGGCGCCGTTGGAGGGGGAAACAGCGTCGGCAGCGTCGTCGGAAGCGTTGTGGGAAGCGTTGTGGGAAGTGCCGTCGGAAGTGGCAGATTCGTCGGCAGCTGGAAAGTGGGAAGCACCGGGGCCGGATCGGGCGGTCTCGGCCTGGGCCGATTGACGCGCGGCGACGGCGAGGTTCGAGGGCTAGGCCCACCAGTCAGGGGGCGGTCGTCGGTCTCGTCATCGTCATCTTGCGGCGCGTCGATCGGCGCCAGCGCGGTTGGCGTGCTCGTCGACACCAGCGCGCGGCGCACGGGTTGGGGAGGTGGTGGCGTGTCGTCCACGATCTCCTCGACGTAGTACCAAGCGCCGCCAGCGGCGCCGCCTGCGAGCAGCAACAAGACTGGCAGCCAGAGCCACCCCTTCGAGCGGCGCTTGACGGTCGTTGGCCTGGTCGGTGCCACGATCGGTGGCTGCGTTACTGGTGGTGGGTTGGCGACCAGCGGTAACCTCGAGACCACCGGGGGAGCCGCGACCTCCGGCATGCTCGCCGTCTTCGCTTTGGCGGCTTGCGTCGCCGCCATCGGTGGGCCGTCCACCGGGGGCATCGTCGGCACCACGGCACTCTTGCGATCGCCGGCGTCGGGCGGACCCGAGGGGAAGTGGTCACCGATCTTCGGGGTCTTGGTGACGGTGAAGAACGGAGTGGAGGCACCAGTGGAACGATCGATTGTGGATGCTGCCCCGGCTGTCATGGGAGTGAATGGCTGCAAGGCGCGTTGCATCGTGACGGCGTCAGGGAAACGCTCGTCTGGGTTCGCTGCGATGGCATGGTGAACGACGTCGGCCAACGCCGGTGGCAAATGAGGGCAGAGATCACCCAAGCGCAAGACCTGCCCTTTGATCGTCTTTTCCGCGATCTCTTGGGGGGTCTCGCCATCGGCTGGGCGCTTCGCGCTCAGCATTTCGAACAACATGACGCCAACGGCGTAGAGATCGCTGCGCTGATCCACCAAGTCCGCGGAGTAGGCTTGCTCGGGTGCCATGTACTCGGGCGTGCCCATGATCGCGCCCGGACGGGTGAGGGTCATTTCGTAGTTCCCCTCGGCTCGCAGTTTGGCGATGCCGAAGTCGAGCAGCTTCAACAGTGGCCCCGTGCTACCCGGCGTCACGAAGACGTTGTCCGGTTTCAGGTCCCGGTGCACGACGCCCAGCCGGTGTGCGGCAGTCAGCCCATCGAGCACCTGCAGCGTGAAGCGAATGGCCCGATCCTTACCCAATGGCCCCTCCCGGTCCATCACGGCCTGCAAGGGCTCACCTTGCAGCAGCTCCATCACCAGGTAGGCGCCCTCCGGCGACTTGTCGACGTCACTGACTCGCACGATGTGCGGGTTGTCGATCGTCGCACTGAGTTTCGCTTCCTGAAGGAACCGCTGCTCCAAACCAGGCTGGCTCGCAATCTCCGGGTGCAGGAACTTCAGTGCCACGTGGTTGCCCAGAACCTCGTGGCGCGCCTCGTAGACGCTGCCCATGCCGCCCTCGCCGATCAAACGCACGATGCGGTACTTGCCGCCAACGATGTGGCCGGGGTTCAGCATGCGGGGCTCCGGGAGGGGTCCGTCATCGGCTCAGGCTCCCCCCATCGATGATGCGTTCGACGTGCGGCACGTGGCGTTCGTACTCTTTGTCAAAGCTCAATGTCGAGGGATCGGCGCGGTCGACGAACAATGTGCCGTGCAGATGGTCGACCTCGTGTTGCAGGATCGCGGCGTGGATCCCCGAGACTTCCGCTTCGACGCGACTTCCGTCCGCTCCCAACGCGGAAAGGTGCACGAGGCGCGGCCGCGATACGCGCCCTCGTAGGCCAGGTACGGAAAGGCAGCCCTCGTACATGTGGATCGTTTCTTCCGGCAGCGGCGGTTGTGCGGTACGCGGCGTCAGCACCGGGTTGATGAGCACGGTCAGCGGGATTTCCGGAAATGCCGGGTAGCGCGGGTTCGCGCTGACTTCGATGACGCACAGCTGCAGCGATTCGTAGACTTGCGGCGCGGCGAGTCCTGCGCCGTTCGCGTCGCGCATCGTCTGCACCATGTCGTCGATCAGTCGCTGCAACTCTGCGCTGCCGATTTGCTCAGGGGCGACGGGCTGCGCTGCGCGCCGCAGAACGGGCTCGCCGAGACGCGCGATCTTGCGGATGGCCACGTACCGACCTTACACGAGCCGTCGCCTCGACACGACGGTCGCGCCGCGCCGCGCTCAGGAAGCCTTGGAAATGGGTGCGTCCAGCCCGAGACTCGCTAGGAACGTGTTGTAGCCGTTCAACCAGCACTCCATGTTTCGTTTCGTCGCGTCCGAAATGCGCACGCCGAAGCCCGCTGGAACGGTCGCGTGGTCCGAGGGGCCGAACGGTCGCCGCCACACGACCTCTCCCTCCAAGCGGACCCGCTTGTCCGCTCGGGGTGGCTGCAACTCCAGCCACACGACGTCGTCCGCTGGCGGAGCGAGAGTGCGCACGTACATGCCGCCAGCGCTGACGTTGTAGGTGAAGCCGTAGTCGTCGACGAGCCGGCCTTCGCCTCGGAAACTGACCTTCGTGCCGTACAACAGGCGGCGACTGGCCCGCTTGTCGCCACCGCCACCGCGAATCAGCTCGTTCGCGATGAAGAGCACGTTCTCCGGTGGCGCGAAGGAATCACTGACCGCGATGTTCGAGCGCCTGCCGCTGAACTTGGCGCTCAGCTCGGCGATTTGGCGCGGCGGGCAGAGCAGGATGAAGATCGTTCCACCCGCCTCGATGGCTTTCGCGCTCTGGTCGAGGAACTTCACCGAGTCCTCGAGCTCCGAATCGATCACGACGAGCTTTGCGCTCTTCGATTCCACGAATTGGGCAGCGTCGTCGGCGGAAACGGCGAAGTTGACGGCATAGCCCGCGTTGCGCAGCACACGCGCTCGCACGAGCCTCCGCGTGCGATCCGGATCGGCAACGACAGCCATGCCGCGAACCGAAGGCGCCGAGGCATGCGCGTCGCTCGGCAGGGCACGCACGCGCGCGAGCAGAGGGCGCACCGAGCTCAGTTCGACGGCGTCATCGCCGCCCCAGCTGAACACCTCCTCGAAGCTCAGGTCGTCCAGCTCCCTCGCGACGGAGATGATGGGCACGCCCGCGCGCTCCACGCGAGAACGCGTGATCTGGCACATGCGGGCGGCGTCATCAGCCGCGTCATCCACGATCAGTACGCGCGGAGTGTTCTCCTCCAACCAGTTCGACACTTCGTCGGCGTCGGTCGCAAACCGCACGTCCAAGGACGCCTCCTGCGCCAACACCGATAGGTCGATACGTGCCGACTTGCGGAAATTGCCAAAAGCGAGCACCGCGTTCGTAGTCATTGACTCCCTCTCCAACGACACGCGGCCTGCATTGCTATAGCCACAGGCCGCCTTCGCCCCCGTTAAACCCCTCGTTTTTGTCTCGGCGGGGTGAGCCCGCCCTGGACGTCAGTCTTTCGTTTCCGTCTGCGATAGCTCCAGGCTGTTGTTGACGAGCTCTTTCAGCTCCTTGCCTACCTTGAAGAAAGGCAAGCGCTTGGCCGGAACTGGCACCGGGTTGCCCGTTCGCGGGTTGCGGCCGGCGTAGGGCTTGTAGGGGCGCACCGTGAAGCTTCCAAAGCCTCGGATTTCGATACCTTCACCGTCTCTGAGCGCGTTCGTCATCGTGTCGAAAACGCAGTTGACGACCATCTCGGCTCGCGCCTTGGTCAGGTCGGCTCGTGCAGCAATGGCGTCAATCAACTCGCTTTTGGTCATGCCCATACCCTCCGGCGTCGTTACCCAAAAAGCCTGAGCCTGCACTGTGGAAATGTCAAACGCTTTTAGATGGTTACAAGCAGGGTCCAGCACGGCCTTGCTCACAATTGGCACGCTTGGGTGGGCTCTAGAAGGTCGGTGTGGGAGCGAGCTCTAGCTCCAAGTAGTCAAAGTGGGAGCCATCGGCCCCCTGGACGACAAGCCAGTTGCTGCCGCGTTGCAGTGGGAGCGGCCCGCTCTGGCGGGCGCCACACGCGTCGTCGGCGGCGTTCTGCAGGCGGATATGGCTCTGGGCAGGCATTTCCAGGCTCAGCGAGGGATCGCCGCCGAGCAGGACGCGATAGCGGCCAGCCTCCGGCACCCAGACCTCTGCCAACATTTCCGGGACCTGCCCTGGCGTCGCGTGGAGCCGCAGCTGCCGCCCGGCGCTCACGCACGGATCGGTCGAGAAGCGAGGTTCGATCCAGCCCCCTTCGACGCGGCGCGCTGGCCAGTTCGACTCCGCTTCGAACCGCCAGGAGCGTGCCACGCGGGAAGGGCGTATGGCCGGGGGGTGTGCGGTCTCGGGGTCGAACTCGTAGTCCACCGCCTTCGGTTGCCCGGCGGCGAGCCATGCCGCCAGGTCATAGCCGTCGCCCCTGTGGCGCACCACGACCGGACGCGTGCGCCCGGGGTCGTGCCCGATGTTGAAGCCGTGGTCTGTGTCCACGAACACCATGCCGACATCTTCGGCAATGCGCTCGGCCTCGTACATCGGCCGTCCTCCTTCGCGCTCGGCGAGATGGCGATGAGCGTAACTCGTGTGAAGCCCGAAGCCCGTCAACATCACCGGCAGCACGAACGCGCCCAGGCGCAAGCGCGCTGCCGCCCACGCCAGAAGCACGTGCTCGAGGGGCACGAGTTCGGCGAACATGCGGGCTCCGCCGCCCGGGTAGTTGCCGTCAAAGTAGAACACCGCATAGGCGACGACCTGGGCGGCGATCGTCAGCGCCAGCACGCGCGTGCGCGTGTGGCGTAAACCCAAAACCAGAGCAACCAGCAGCAGCGGGAAGAAGAGCTCGACGTTGCCGGCATCGGTGAGGTGCATGGCGAGGCGCCGACTCGTCGTACCCAGCGCTTCCCAGGGGCCGTAGCCGTTCGGCATGTAGCGCTGCATGAAGTCCCCGTGCTCGACACGACAGCCGATGCCCTCTCCGAACCCCAGGCGTACGCAGCCTACGGGCCCGTCGGCAGTATCGTAGTACCCGTGTTGGACCAGACCGCCCCAACGCCCTGTCAGTCGCTGCTGGTGCCACAGGAAGGCGAACGCGCCCAACGACGTCGTTGCGGCGGCGCGGAGCCACTGTGTTGGCCCGGTGCAAATCGCATAGGCCCCACACGCGACCAGGCCGGTCAGCGGTCGTGTGGCGAAGAGCCAGCCCGCGCAGAGACCAGCCAGCAGCGGATACCACACGACCGCTCGCGGGCTCTGGCGGCCAGCCAAGGCCAATGCCAGAACACCACAGAGCAACACCGCGCTCCAACCGTGGCTCATGGTGTCGGCGGTGTGGTACCTGAGCACCGCGCACATGGCGCTCATCGCGCACGCGAGGCGCGCTTGGCCCTCGTTCCGCAGCGCTACCTTGCCCAAGCAGTACGTCACTGTCGTGAGTGCGGCAGCGAGCACCGGGCCGAGCGCCATTGGGCTGCCCAACGCTATCGCGACGGCAAGCAATGCCGGGTAGCCCGGGGGAAAGATGGGCGTCAGCAAGCCATCTGGAGTCACGTGCAAGAAGCGACTGTGAAAGGAGGCGAGGGGCCCGGGAGGGGCGAAGGCCAGCTTACCTTCTGCGAATAGTCGTGCCTGCAGCAGGTAGCTCGTGGCGTCGATGATGCGAGGCCCACCGCCGAGGTAGAAGCGCACGTAGAGTGCACTCAGCAGGGCGCTAAAGAGCGCCGCCGTCGCGACGAACCAGGCCGTGGGGGGCCGCTCGATGACGTCGAAGAAGCGATGTCTGCCTCGCCAGGCCAGGGCCAATCCCACACCGCCCACGACGAGGGCGGCCCACGCGGCGGTGTCTGGGGGCAGTCCCCACTGCTTCACTTCTGCTGCAACCCCCAAGCGTGGAACAGCACCGTCTCTCCCTGTACGGCCTCCAGAGTAACGTGGATGCGTTCTCGCACGACAGCCGCAGGCAGTTCGACCGGGAACTCCAGCCATTCGTCTTTGGGCCAAAGGCGTATCGTCGTCGCCACGTTGCCGACGATCAACTTGAGCTCGGAGCGCGTGGCGGGTGCGAAGCGCAGAAGGAGTGTTGCGTCCCGTTGGGGCCGAAAACCGTCGAGCGTGAATTCGGCGCGGCTGCCTTGTGGCAGCAAGCGTCCAGCGTCCCAAGCGTCGGTGTTCTTCAGCTTTGGATGTGGAAGCAGCTTCATCGAGACGTAGCCGGGGGCACCGTGCAATCGAAAGCCCAGCTCTTTCTCACTGACCAGGTCGGCGACGTCCATTTCGCCGACCAAGTGCAAGTTGCGCGCTGGCTCGAATGGAGTCTTGGAGAAGTCGAAGGGCTCCCAATTGGGGCGATACAGCACCTTGCTGGCCCCGCCACAGATGACGTTCCCGCGCACGTAGAACTCCGTCAGTTTGTTTCCAAACCAGGCGGGCATGCTGCCCCACCACGAGGGATAGATGGCGAGTAGATCGGGCCGCGCGGTTGGTGGCATGCGCTCGATCAGCTCCAGGCCCGCTGCCACACCCAAGCGCGTGGCGCGGGCGAACGGGTAGTCGTGGTAGCCGCCCAACCCGATGATGTCCAACGCGGGAATGTCGGCGACGTAGGGGATGGCCCCGGCGTCACCGACCAACACTCGCGCGGTTCGCGATTGCTTGATCGCCCGCGCAGCCGCGATGTGTTGTTCGTAGATGTTGCGCGAGGCACGCCCGAAGAACCACAGCTGGCCGCGATACCGCGGCTCTTGGAAGAAGGCGAACACGAGCATCAACACGAGCCCCATCGAGCCCAATAACGCCCAGCCGCCGAATTTCAGGGGAGATATGCTGGCGTGTGTCGCTTCGGGGCCTCGGGCTGCATCGCGCGCGCTCTGTTCACGCAAGGCCTGCACTCCACGCGCGGCGCGGTGCAGGATCGCTCCAACTCCGAGGGCGGCGGCAATCAGCAACCACGCAACTGCCGGCATCGTGTAGCGCTCGTTCTGCCAACGGACCTGTCCGTTGAGAGCGACGACCATGACCCACGCGCTCATGCACAGCCACAGCAGGATCCCCTCTCGACGGGTCGCTCGAAACGCCAGGGGGGCCAATGCGAGTAGCCACACGACCCAGCCGACGCCCACTTGGACCCCGAACATCGGGACGCGCAAATCGGAAAAGTGATAATCCGTAACGCGCATGATCTGGTACTCGACGTGGAACTTCCACGCGTCCCAAATCTGCTCACCGGTCATGTAGGGGTGGTTCAGCTCCAGCTTGACGAGAGCGCCAGCAGCGGACCAATCACCGGTGAACACTTTGTTCGCGATCGCGTGCCCGGCGATCACCAAAGCTCCGGGCAGGGCCGTTACGGCCAGCAGCTGCGCGCGCCCTTTCCAGCTGCACTTCTCGAAGCTGTAGCCCAATGCCGACAGGCACAACACCGCGACCACGACGGCAGATTCCGGGCGACACGCGACCAGGGCGGCGTTGCAGAGCCCGAACCAAACGTAGCTTCGGAGCCGCGGGCGAGCGATGGTGGAGTACCAGGCCACGACACAACCGCCCCAGATGGCCAAGAACAGTGCGACCTCCATGCCACTGAACAGAGACCAGTTCAGTGCTCCGACGCTCAGAAAAATCGGAGGCAGCAGAAAGCTGGTGACCTGAGGTAAGCCTCTGAACAGTCGTTTGCCGGCGAGCAGCGTCGCCCATACACAGATGCACGCGGAGATGCCGGCCCACAACATCAAGGACAGGCCGCCGTAGCCGATTCGGTAACCCAGCGCGAGGATGAAGGGATACAAGAGGCTCGTGCCGCCGCTGGAGTAGCCGTTGCCCTCCGACCACTCGAAAGGGTAGCCGCGAGCTGTCGCGCGCGCGAAGTCGAAGTGGATGAAGACATCGTCCAGCGGAGCAGACCACGGCGTTTCTTGGGACGAGAATCCGGCCCGCGCCTCGGCGAGGAAGAGTTGCCACTTCAAGCTGGCGAAGAAGTGCGTGCCCACGAGCAGCACGCACACGGCGGAGAACAGCCCAAACGCGAGGGTCAGTCGCGGCACGCCCCGAAAGCGGAGCCCGTCGAATATCGCCAGTGGCCATTGCCTCATGTCAACGCTGGCGGCTGTATCAGAAATCGAGGGTCCTGTCCCGAATGCTACCGCTCCGACAGTGCCCGGGTGGTGGCGGTGCTCCGCGCGCACGTGGGACCCGTCGGAGCTCGCGGCGGCCTCGACTTGCCGCTGTCTTCGGAAACGGGCATGGTGGCGCCATGAGGTCCGAACGTACGGGCCGCGAACGCTTTCTCACGTTCCTGCTCCTTCCTGCCATCGTGATCGCCGTCTTGGTGCTCAGCGGCGGTAGCTTCCGTGCGAGCTTCCAGCTCGACAAGCTCCGTGAGCAAGCCGTGGTGGAGGCCTCCCTCGAGCTGGCCAACACGCGGGCCTCGTTGTTGGAGCAGTTGATCATCGATCAGGACAACGCAGTGGCCAGCGAGCTCGACCTGACGGCCCTGAACGAGTCTGCGAACCTGTGGTTGTCGGTGGCTCGTCGGCAAACGCCGACGATTCGCTCGTTCCTGGTGATCGACAACAGCACGGATGCGCGTGAGGTGCTGCTGCATGCGTCGCGAGCGCCGGGCCCAGCCGACGATGAGTTTCGTCGGCTGCTCCTGTACGACATCATCGACGAATTCGAGCTAGCGGAGCCCAGAGCTCAGCTGCGACACCTGCATCGCACCTACGAGGGGCAGAACTACCTCCTGTCCTACTGGCAACGGGAACGCGCGGGGCAATGGTACCTCGTCGTCGTGCGACACGACGTTTCCCGCATCGCTCACGAGTACTTGCCCATGCTTTACGGTGGGAAAGATACTCAAAGCCGTGTCAATGTCGTGGACTATCAGGGGCGCATCATCTTCGGTCCGCCGTTGAGCGAGGGAGAGATCACGGTTGGTCGTCAGTTCCCGACCACGCTGTACAAGTGGCGCTTGAACGTGGCCCTTTCCGCCGCCGAGCAACTGGCAGAAAGGACAGAGCGCCGGCTGATGATCGAGATCGTGTTGGCAGCGCTTTCCGCCTTGGTGGTGGTCGCGGGCAGCTTCGTGATCATGAACGCTGCTGCTCGCGAGCGACGCTTGGCGAATCTCAAGGGCGAGTTCGTTGCGAACGTGTCGCACGAGCTCAAGACGCCGCTATCGCTCATTCGGATGTTTGGCGAGTTGTTGCAATCGGGGCGCGCCAGCGATGAACAGAAGCGCAAGCAGTACGTCGACATCATCGTCACGGAGAGCGAGCGCCTGAGTGCGCTGATCGAAAACGTGCTCGATTTTGCCAAGGTCGAGCGCGGGAGTGAGGCGTATCGTTTCGTCGATGCCGACCTGGGCGAAATCGTAGCCGGCGCGGTCGAAGTCAGCGACGGCCGCGCCGAACGTCAGGGCGTGACCCTGGAGCTGACGGTGGAGCCCGATCTGCCGCTGCTCAAGTTGGACGAAGCAGCCATCGCGATGGCCGTGAGCAATCTGGTGGACAACGCGTTGAAGTACGCCAGTGACGGCAAGTGGATCGGCATCGAAGTGAGCCAACCCCACAAAAAGTACCTGCAGGTTACCGTCCGCGATCGCGGCGATGGAGTCGCCGAAGAAGACCGAGAGCGGATCTTCCAGCGTTTCGCACGAGGGGTCGAGTCACAGGGTATCCGTGGCAGCGGCATCGGTCTGGCGCTGGTCGCGAGCATCGCAGAGGCCCACGGAGGCAGCGCCTGGGTGGAGGCGAATCTGCCCAAGGGCAGTGCTTTCGTCATGCGGCTGCGCGCGTAGGGACCGGTACTGGGTGGCTCGCGCCGATTGAACGAGGCGGACGATCGGCGCCGCGACTACTCGACTTCGCCCTCGTCCCCCGCCGACTGCGATTCCATCAACTCCTTGTCGCTCAGGTAGATCGAGTCGAAGCGCGTTGGTGGGGGGGAGGCAGGTGTTGCGACGACTGGGCCCGGAGCGGCGGGTTGCGGGGTCGCGTGGGGCGCCGCGGGCACTGGCACAGGCGCTGCTGCTGGGCTGGGCGGCAACACCGTGGGCGTCGCGCTCGGGGTCGTGGGGCTCACAGTCGGCGGCACGATCGCCGTGATACTCGGATCGGCGGCGACGCCGTCGTTGCCGAGGTCCATTTCCCCAACCGGATCTGGCGCCGCGGTGGGGGCTTCGGGCACTGCCAGAGGTGGAGGAAGGGCTACTGCCTCCAACAGCCCGTCGTAGTGTTTTTTGATCTTGGCGAACGCGGCACGCTCTGCCGGGGGGAGCACGGTGAGGGCGTCGAGGTGGAGGGATTCGGCGTCGATGAACTTGCCGTCTTTCTTGGCACTGAAGTGGAGGTGAGGCCCCGTCGACCTTCCGGTGGAGCCCACGTAGCCGATCGGCTGCATGGTTTTGACCTTGTCGCCCACCTTCAGTCCGCTCTCGAAGCGAGAGAGATGCGAGTAGCCCGTCTCGTAACCCCCGCTGTGTTGAATCGCGATGAAGTTGCCGTTGGCGCCGTAGTTGCCGAGCTTGGTGATCGTGCCGTACAGAGAGGCGTAGACGGGGGTGCCCGTCGGTGCTCCGAAGTCCGTCCCGTTATGCGGCATGCGCTTCTTCAAGATCGGGTGCAAACGATTGGGGTTGAACTTGGAGGTCACCGGCGCGTCTTTGACGGGTCGGCGCCATCCGCCTTCGCCCGGTGCGCGTCCTTTGGCGTCGTAGTACCGTTTGCGGCTCGCGAAGTAGTAGATCCGGACCGGATCGCCACTGACCGGCAAGTACTCCAGCGCTTCGATGCCCGCGTAGCGATAGAATTCACCCAATACAGTGACTTCTTGCGCGACGACCCGCAGTCGGTCGCCGCGTTGGAACTGGGAGACACTCGTGTGCCCGTCGAGTGCCTTGTTGATGACGCGACCCAGCTCTGGTTCGAGCCCGCCCGCGCGCGCTGCATCGGCGAACGACTCGCTGGTGATGGTCATCGAGCCCTGTACGCGCTGGCGCTGAACCTTCAAATCCAGTCGTTTGCCCTGGAGCAGCCCATCCTTGCCCTCGCGCGCCTGGTACACTTCCTCTTTGCTCACGATGTACTCGAAAGCGACTACGTTTCCGGAAGCGCTGTCGACCAGAGCGATGAACTCGTCGTTCGGGCGACAGCGATCGAGATTCTTCTCATCCTTCAGCGCGGCATAGACGCGGTAGGCTTGGTTCTTCGAGATGCCAGCGCTCTGGATGGCTCTCAGAAATGGCTCTTGCCCGATCTGACCCTGGATGCGTTTCTGACCGGATTCGGCGCTACCGATCCGCCAAGGACCGGGCAGCTTCTCGCGTGGTGGCGTTTTGACGGTGGCCTGGGGGGCGGTGGTTGCGAGGGCAGCCACCGTAGGAACGACCATCGACGTCGGAGCAACCGCCGCCGGAGTGGGCTCGAGGCTGTCTCGCGGTGAAAACTGTATGAGAAAGGTAAACAGTGAAGCGACGGCGACCAGACCGCACACCGTACCAAACACGAGCAGATTGGACGACGATAACGTCGTGCCGCCGACGGATAAGGGGGCGTGACTGTCGTGTCTCGGTGCAGCGATTTCGTCCAGCTCGCTGGCTGCGACGCCCAGTGACGAGAAGCCCGGCAGGTCGTCGGCCTCATCGCGCTTGGGGGGCGCTTTGGCTTGGGCTTCCGCTGCCTTGGCGAGCAGGCGGTCGCGCACAGGATGTCCCGTTCTCACGAAGCCGGTCGAGGGGCGAGACTCGCGTTCCGGTTCTTTGGACTCGAAGTGCAAGCCGCTATCGCGGGTGAGCGCATCGGTGACGCTGCCGTCGACGGAGTAACGCGAGCTATCGTCGTTCGCCTCGTCGCTACGAGCGTTGCGGGGGGCGTCGGCGTTGGCGGTCTCCACGTCCGCACGTGGCGCGCGTTCGCCTGCAACCGCTTGCGCCGCTGTCCGCGAGTCGGCATCGGGTGTTACGGGTTTCGTGCGAACGTCGGCCTCGTCCTGAGTCGTTGGCGGCGCCGTGTCGACGGAGGAGGGGGGGGCGACCGAGCGGGGCGTGCCGCGTTCCGCGTCGGGCGAAGCAGTTGTTGGCGGGACGTGTGCGGAGGCCGCCGCGCCCGCGTCGCGGTTGAGCGCGTTGGTCGGGGAGCTGTCGTCGGACTGTTCGGAAGGAGCGACCGCCGGTGCCTCCTCGGCCACGTCGAGCAGATGGGAACTGTCCGGTGGTGGGGCTGGCGGCGCGGGGAATGACACCTCGCCCTCACCCGGTGCGGCATTCGCCTCCAGGAGCGGTTCGGTAAACTCCGAGCTTTCGCCGTCCATCACGCCGGGATCCACTACCCGGCCCACGTGGCGCGAGGCTTTGGGGTCGCTAGACTCCACAGCGGGCGCGTAGCAGCCGCATCAGCCCGGGGCAAGGACAACCGTTCGGTCAGGGCAGAATCACGCTTTTGTCGGCGAGTTGGATGAGTGCGCGGGGGTCGAGAGTCGAGTCGTAGTCCAACATTTCTCCGAGCTCCAGGCCGAGACGTGACGACAAGTCCTCGTGGGCGCGCGCCGCTAGACTTCGTGGGCTGGGCGTGTTTTGGGTCAACGATTGCACGCTGGCGACGGGCAAATCGCTGATGCCGCAAGGGACGATCAGGCGGAATAGGGACATGTCCGTCACGAGATTCAGTGCAAAGCCGTGCATCGTCACCCAGCGTGAAATGCGCACTCCGATGGCACCGAGTTTGTGTGGGGCTCGGGCCGCCTCCGCACCGGGCCACGAACTCAAACAGGCCGCATCCGTCCACAGCCCGATCATCTTCGGAATCGTGCCAGTGGAGATGCCAAACGGTGCGACCAGGTTCCCCATGGTATCCGTCAGAGTGTTCACATATCGCCGCACGTCTTTGCGGCCGTGATTCAGATTCACGATGGGATAGGCGATGAGTTGTCCTGGGGCGTGGAGTGTGACGTCACCACCGCGATCGGTCTGATGTACCGCCACCCCGAGTTTCTCCAGCGCGTCGCGCGAGGCGAGCAAGTTCTCCTGGTGGGCGCCGCGGCCGAGCGTGATGCAGCGCTCGTGTTCCAACAGCAGCAAGAGGTCGTAGTCCGAATTCCTGACGTGTTGATGTAGCTGCAGCTGCAGCTGGTACATCTCGTCGTAGGGTCGGGTTCCGAGCCAAAAAGCGAGCAGCGGGCGGGTCATCCGGAGCGGGGGCCCATCAGACCGCCGACGCTCCGCTGGGGTTGCACGTCGTGGTGCTTGAGGAATGAGAGGTTGAGTCCGTTGATGACCGCGTGGGCGACGACGGGGCCGATGAGCGCGCCAGTGAGCTGAAAGATGAGACCCAAGCCCAGGCCGACGATCGTGGCCCAAGTGACCCAGACCCAACGACTCGGCCCGCGCATTTGATGAACGATCCCGAACAGCAGTGCCTGAGGGATCAAGCCCATCACCGGCTGTAGCAAACCGCGGAACAGCAGCTCCTCACCCGTGGCGCTGAGTGCCGCCAAGAGAACCACACCTCCGGGGGTCAGCTGCCGCGCCACCGGCCGAAACTCGCGGTGCATGCGCTGCGCCCAGCGAAAGCGACTGACGCTGAGCCGACTCAGGATCACCACCAACCCCCCAAAAAAAGCGCCCAGCAGGAGGCTGTACACCTGAGCGACGGGAGTTGACAGCTCGAGCCAGGGGGCAGGGTGGCTCAGCGGCAGAGTTCCGTTCCAATACCAGCCCCCGCCGAGCACGATGAGACTGAGCAAGGCATACGCGGCTGCGCCCCATCGAAACATTGCGGGACTATGGCATTTCGAGCCCGGCGACGCACCCGCCGCGGCAACCGACCTGCGGCCCGCTGGGTCGCTCGTTGGCCTGCGGTGGCTTTGCTGGCCATTTCGGCGGTGTGGCGTGTAGATTCGGCGGGCCGTGGAGGTCGACAAGGACACGCCGGAAACACTCGCGCTGTTTCAATCGTCGTTGGAGCTAGTGGAGGTGGTCGCACGTCAAGTGGCCAAGGGATTGCGCCAGCGCGTGGACTTGGAAGAGCTGGCGAGCTACGGCCAGGAGGGCTTGCTGATGGCGGCGCGTCGCTTCGACCCTTCGTTCGAGGTGTCCTTTCGCACGTACGCGAGCTACCGAGTGCGCGGCGCGATGCTCGACGGAGTGCGTAAGAACTCGGCGCTTCCAAGGCGGTTGCACGAGAAGCTGCGGATGATGGACGCCGCCAATCGCTATTCGGAAGACTGCGCCGAGGAGGGGACGGCGCCGCCTCCTGGGGAGACCAAAGCCGACGCTCAGCGGCTGCTGGACGAGCACCTCGCGCGCATGGCGACGGCCATGGCGATGGGCATGGTCGGCAAGGCTGGCGTCGGCGAGGAGGGCGAAGTCACCGGCGTTTCGACGGATCCTTCCCCGGAAGACGCGCTCGAACACGAGCAGTTGCGGGCTTTGTTGCGAGAGCAGATCGAAACGCTGCCGGACGACGAGCAGGAGCTGGTGCGCCGTCATTACTTCGAAGGCGAACGCTTCGACCTCGTGGCGAAGGACTTGGGTCTGAGCAAGAGCTGGGCGAGTCGCCTCCACACCCGGGCGATCGGCAGGCTCACCAAGCGCATGCGTCAGCATTCCTGATGCCCAAAGGCGCAGTGCGGTCGTTTTTCGGCCGCAACTCGGTTTCGGACTGGTCGAGAGGGCTCGCATGGAACGCCCGATTTCCGCTTCTCCGCCGCCGCTCGACTCGCGTCCCGCGGCTGAACAAAAACCCAGAGCGCCGAACGGGGGCGTGAACTTCCGCCAGGTTTTCCAAAACTTGAGCGCACAGGTGGACCAGGGGGAGGCCGTCATCGAGCGCAGTCTTCAGGCCCACGGACACCTCAATTCGACGCAGCTCTTGGCGCTGCAAGCAGGCATGTACCGCTACACGGAGACCGTCGAGCTGGTAACCAAGCTGGTCGATCGCACCTCCAACGCCGTGCGCACCACGATGCAGGGTCAGTAGGGCGGGCGAGGCCGTGCAAAAATCACGGTTCGGTCTCGCGATTTCTCTCGCGACCCGCTGCTTCTGCTAGACCCCTGCGACGATGTCAGAGCGTGTTGTCGTCGCCATGAGCGGGGGTGTAGATTCGTCCCTCGCTGCGGCCCGGTTGCTTCGTGGAGGCTACGAAGTCGTTGGGGTTACGTTGCACCTCTGGGACTACCCCGACGACGGGTCGGTCAAGAGTCGTTGCTGCGCGCCGGAGGACATCCACGACGCCCGGCGGGTGTGTGACAACTTGGGTATTCCGCACTTCGCCTTCGATCGTCGTGAACTCTTCGACCGTGAGGTCGTGCAGCCGTTCGTCGAGGGCTACCTCCATGGGACGACTCCCAGTCCGTGTGTGCGTTGCAACCGTGGCGTGAAGGTCCGTGAGTTGCTGCAGATCGCCGACCGGCTTTCCGCGACGCGGGTTGCCACCGGTCACTACGCGCGAAGGGAGCAGGTCGATGGGCGTTGGCACCTGTTGCGGGCCCACGACACGAACAAAGACCAGAGCTACTTCTTGCACATGCTCACCCAAGAACAGCTCGAACGGCTGATGTTTCCGTTGGGCGAGCTTTCCAAGTCCGAAGTGCGTGCAGAGGCGGTGGGGCTCGAACTGCCCGGTGCCCACAAGGGGGAGAGCCAAGAACTCTGCTTCGTGCCCACTGGGCGCTACGACGCATTCGTGGAAGAACGCGCTCTGGAGCGGGTGCGCCCTGGTCCGATCGTGGACTCTTCCGGTGCGTTGCTGGGCGAGCACCGAGGCATACACCGCTTCACCGTGGGGCAACGCAAGAACCTCGGTGTGGCTTTGGGTCACAAGGCGTACGTCGTCGACATCGATGCCGAAATGGGGCGCGTCGTATTGGGCAAACACGACGAGTTGCTGTCCAGCGCGGCGGTGCTGTCCGATTTCTCTTTGGTCGACGATTTGGCGTTGCCGCTCAGATGCGAAGTCGCGGTTCGCTATCGTGGCCAGACGCACCCGGCGCACGTTCACCCGCACCCTGCTGGAGCGCGGGTCGTCTTCGACGCGGCCCTGCCTGCCGTCGTGGTCGGGCAGTACGCGGTGCTGTACACTGGGCAGCGCGTGCTCGGTGGTGGGGTGATCGTCGAATCGGAGCGGACTGCGTCGGAGTCAGCCGAGCCCTTGGCTCGGCGAGGAGACGATGCGTTTGCCGGTTGACCAGCGCTTCTTGGACGAGGCGCGTCGTTTCGAATTGCGAGCCACTTGTGAGGCCTGCGTCTACTTCGCCCCGGAATCTTCGCACTGCTCCGAGGGGTTTCCCAACGAGGAACACGTCGATGCACCAGACGCAGTCGGGCAGACGGTGTGCTTCTGCAAGAGGTTCGAGCTGCTGTGATGCGGTCGCATCCGCCTGCGCTGTTCAAGGTCGTTGCTCGCTCGCTGCGGGAGGAAAGTGACGTCTCTGCTTGCTGTCGCTTGCTGGTCGCCGTGTCCGGCGGGGCGGACTCCATGGCGCTGCTTCACGTTTGCAGTGTCCTGCGCGAGCGCTTTTCGTTCGAGATGTTCGCCTGCGGCGTTGATCATGGACTGCGCGCAGCGGCCAAAGAGGAGCTCTCGTTGGCTGGCGACTTCGCCGAGCGGCTGGGGGTGCCTTTTACCGTACGGAGTGTTCAGGTTGCGCCGGGGGGCAATCTGCACGCACGCGCGCGGGAGCAGCGGTATGCGGCGCTGGAGGAGCAGCGAGCTGCTCTCGATTGCGACTACGTCGTCACCGCGCACCACGCTCAGGACCGCGCAGAAACGGTGTTGATCCGACTTCTCAGTGGCAGTGGTCCGAAAGGTCTGGCCGTGCTACCGGTCCAGTCTGGTGCGCTCCTTCGTCCGATGATTCGGGCACAACGCGCACAGGTACGGGCCCACGTCGAGCGACACCAGATCCCATTCCGAGAAGATCCGTCGAACGGAGACAGACGTTTCTTGCGCGCGCGTGTGCGTCACGAGGTCTTGCCGCTGCTCGAATCCATTTCCCCCGGGATAATTGCTCACCTCAACTCACTGGCTGATGAAATGACCGAAGCGGCTATCCCGGTGGTGGTCGACGAGTCGGGCGAGCCGGTCCCTCTCCGAAGATCACACAGAAATCAGCTGCGGCGCGCGCTCCGTCACCAGCAGCGGCACGCGCGCGTACTCATTGGTGGAGGCCGAATCGTCACCTTCGACCCCCGAACTGGACAGCCGACACTCTCGATGGCTCCGGCGGGGGAGCACACTGACCGCTCCTCGACCCCAAATCTTCGGCCGCCGGCTTTGAAAAAGCCCAAATGTGATTAAGTATAGCTATACTGAACCGTTCTTCTGCCTTTCGTCCGTGGCACTCCCACGGCGAGCGGCAAATGGGCTCCCGTTGGGGAACCGCGCTTCGAGGTTTCTGTGAAACAACCACAAAAAACTCTTCTCCTCTGGGTCGTTCTCATCGTCGCGTTTTTGGCGATTTGGCAATTCCTGAGTCCGAACGAACCCCATCGCCGAGCCATGCCGTTCAGCGAATTCGTCGAGCTCGTCGAGGCATCCAAAGATGCTCGTCACGTCGAAGCGGTGGAGATCCAAGATCGCGAGTTCCGCTTCGAGATCGTCAATCCGTCGAGCAAAGCACAGCCCGAGCGCGGCGTCACCATCGGCCCCGCCGAGAGTGATGAGATCGCGCAGCTGCTGCTGAAGAACAAGGTCAAGGTCAAGTACCTCGAGGAAGAGGGCAACCCGTACCTGGCAACGACGCTGACGTTCTTGCTGCCGATGGTCTTCTTGCTGGTGATGTTTTACCTGTTCATGCGTCAGCTGCAGGCCGGGGGCGGCAAGGCGATGAGCTTCGGCAAGAGCAAGGCCCGCATGCTGAGCGAGTCACAGAACAAGGTGACGTTTGCCGACGTGGCGGGTGCGGATGAGGCCAAGGACGAGGTCGAAGAGATCATCGCGTTCCTGCAAGATCCGAAGAAGTTCCAGCGTCTCGGCGGCAGGATCCCGAAGGGCGTTCTGATGGTCGGTCCTCCTGGTACCGGCAAGACGCTGCTCGCGCGCGCCATCGCTGGAGAAGCAGGGGTTCCTTTCTTCAGCATCTCGGGTTCCGGCTTCGTGGAGATGTTCGTCGGTGTCGGCGCCAGCCGCGTGCGCGACCTGTTCGAACAAGGAAAGAAGCACGCCCCGTGCATCATCTTCATCGATGAGATTGACGCCGTGGGGCGGCACCGCGGTGCCGGTCTTGGTGGCGGTCACGACGAGCGCGAGCAAACGCTGAATCAGCTGCTCGTCGAGATGGATGGCTTCGAGCACAACGAAGGCGTCATCATCATCGCCGCGACGAACCGCCCCGACGTGCTCGATCCGGCAATTCTGCGCCCCGGCCGTTTCGACCGCCGTATCACGGTGGCGCGACCCGACATCCGAGGCCGCGAGGGCATTCTCGGCGTACACACCCGCAAGGTGCCGCTCGGCGAAGGAGTGGATCTCGGGATCATCGCGGCTGGGACACCTGGCTTCGTCGGGGCAGACTTGGAGAACCTCGTCAACGAAGCGGCCTTGCTCGCCGCTCGCCAAGACAAAGACTCCGTGACGATGTCGGACTTCGAGCTGGCCAAGGACAAGGTGCTGATGGGTCCAGAGCGGCGCTCCATGGTGATGAGCGACGAGGAGCGGCGCGTCAGCGCTTGGCACGAGGCAGGGCACACGCTGGTGGGCAAACTCGTCGAGGGCAATGACTCCGTGCACAAGGTCTCGATCATTCCGCGCGGAGCTGCGCTGGGTGTCACC
The DNA here is from genome assembly GCA_050301735.1 of Polyangiaceae bacterium. Lineage (GTDB taxonomy): Bacteria > Myxococcota_A > Polyangia > Polyangiales > Polyangiaceae > SZUA-265. The sequence goes on from JBNKZR010000079.1 coordinate 20,134, forward strand.
CAGTTCTTGCCGACGGAAGATCGCCACACCATGACCCGCAAGCAGATGCTCGCCCGCATTGCGATGGCGCTGGGTGGTCGCGTCGCTGAAGAGGCCGTCTTCGACGCCATCACCAGCGGCGCTTCGGATGACATCAAGCGCGCTACGCGCATGGCTCGCGCGATGGTGTGTGAGCTCGGGATGAGCGACAAGATGGGTCCTATCGCCTACACCGAAGGGGAGCAGAACGTGTTCCTCGGCCGGGAGATGGCTGCAAGAAGCGATGCCATCAGCGAAGAGACCGCACGGGAGATCGACCGCGAGGTACGCGCGATCATCGAAGGGCAGTTGGAATTGGCCCGCAGGATTGTGCGTGAAAACCGCGAGAAGCTCGACCGCCTCGCGCATGCGCTGTTGGAGCGGGAGACCATCGATTCCGAAGAAATCGATGCGGCCATCAAAGGCACGGACCTTCCGGAGCGCGAAAGAGTGGTCATCCCCACCTACGCTGAAAAGCGCAAAGAGCCGAAGGACAAGAAACGTCCCGCCAGCATCTTCGGAGCTCCCAAGCCTGCTCCCAGCGGCTGATTGACGCCCCCCGGGAGCCCCTCTGTCGTCAAGCGGAAGGGAACGCGCTGCGAGCGCTCACCTCGCTTCGGAATTGCGTGCGCTCTCCGCCAGCACACGATTCATGCTGGCGATTGTGTCGTCCAGTTGCACCTCGTTGAGGTGACCGATCGTCATGGCGTCGAGCACTTCGCCGCCCAACGCGAAGCGCAGCGAGCGCTGGCGTTCGTGTGGACGATCGTACTGCCCGGCGCCGTATATCTTCATACCAATCACGGCCTTGCCGTTCCGCCGCGCAAGACGCAGCGTCTGTGCGATTTCGTTCAAGGCGGCGTCCTCGTCCATCACGCGTTTGCCCGGGTTGATGCGGGCCAGAATGACGTCCGTCCACGGATCCACTGCGGCGGCGCGCAGTGCGGCGTGGCTATGGCAGGAGCAGCCTAGCGCGCGCAAGATCCCCCGTGACTTGAGCTCGGAGAGTTCGTCTCGCATTCGGGCCTGTTGCTCTGGCCACTTCGGGTCCTGAACGGCGTGAATCAGCAGGATGTCGATCATGTCGACGCCCAATTCGGTGAGGAAACGTTCGACTTCGGGGCGCGCTGTGGCGGTGGGCTGCATCTTCGGCGCACCCTCTGCGAACCACAACTTGCTCAGCAGCGTCAACTCGTCGCGCTTCATTCCTTTCAGCGCCTCACGCACGTAGTCGTGCGAACCATAGAGATCTGCCGCGTCGATGAAGCTGGCTCCTCGTTCATGTCCTGCGTGCATCAGGCGAACGAAGGCCTTCTTGCCCAGGCGCGTCTGTGCAGATCCTCGAGCCCAACCCGCGGTGCCCGTCCCCATCGCCAACCGGGGGACGGAAAATCCAGCCCGCCCCAGTGTGACCTTGGATGTTGCGGTCGGGATCGGACCGGTCTGGACATTCGTTCGGGACGGGCTGCCTCCCGTGCGCACACATGCCGTCTGACTGGGTACACACGCGCCCGTCAGGCTCGTGACGCCAGTAACCGCTCCCAGCACTGCCTGTTGAAACTGGCGTCGGGTGATGGCCCGCTTTCGGTCGTCTCTCATAGGGGTCATCGATGGCAGTATCGGATGCTGATCGCCTCCGATTCAACCCTGCGGCGGTTCGTGGGTGGAGTCCTTCAGCTTCTCAGCAGCGAGCTCCCGGGAACGCGCGAGCAGCGTTTCTCGGGTATTGCGCTCGGGACTATCGGTGACCTCTTCCAACAACTCTCGTAGAATCTCGCCCATGATCGGCCCGGGCTGAAGCCCCACCGTCGAGATCAGGTCACCACCGTTGATGGCAAGGTCTCTTACGGACACGGCCGTCCCCTGCTCGAGCAGCTTCTCCACCCGCTGCTGCAGCCGGCCGATGTTCGCAATGTCCGATTCAGGATCCTGCCCTTTGCCAACGGCATCGGCTCTGCCCAGTGAGTACAGGTCTTCGGCAAGTTCGGGCGTCACTCGACGCAGCCAGCGCCGGACGGCCGCGTCGGACCACTCATCGGAGTAGCAGATGAGATGGTGGCGGACCAAGCCCACGATGTGGTCGC